>JAQUND010000005.1 GCA_028717785.1 Candidatus Nanoarchaeia archaeon
AGTTTCTGAAATTTGCTTGTAAAGTCCTGCTTACAATTTCTTCTGAAGGAGTTCTTTTAAATACACCATAATTATTAGTTCCATTATCCATTTTTTACTCCTTAAAAATCGTTGAATTCATAAAAAATATATTCGTTCTTGAAACTATTTCTTTCAGTTTTTTCTCGCCTTCATTGCCATACAATTCTCTTGAATATTGAACTAACATAAACCAGACACTATTTACTAAATTTGAAAATTTTTCTTCTAAACTTCTAGTATCAACATTTTCAGTAAGTAATTTCAAATCATGATCAGTGTAACGATATCTATTGCCTACTCTCTTAGGCTTCAAATTCTTTTGCTTGCACAATTTATAAAGGGTAGGCTTTGAAATTTTCAATAAACCCATTATGTCTTTTGTCGAGTACATTCTTTAATTCTTTTAATAGCATAGATGTTAAGATCTAGTATATCTCTTGATGTTACTCGAGAGTTAACTTTAAATTTGTTTTGTAGCTCGACAAACAATTTATCTCTTAATTCTGTTTGTGAACGTATATGCTCAGGCAATTGGTCCCAATTGAAAACTAAACTACCATCAGAAAAATATTGAACTAGTTGCATTTTTGTTCCTATTTTTACCGTTTTTTACCCTTGCTTATAATTACAATAAATACATTAGAAAAATTACAAGTTGCATGATATATGTGGAATTTATTATTATGAAGAATTTTCTGAGACATATCTGATTCGATAAGCCCCAGAAAATTTTAACGTAACCAAGCTACGAGCCTACAAGACATATCATAATACATCGGCCATAGGAATCCATTAAAAGATGAGTTTCCACATTATGTTTAATTGCGATGTTTCATCTTTATTTAAAACAGGAAAATGTTTCGCATTAACTCTCGTTCCATCTCCTGCTGCTAATGAATTAGTTCCACCAAATAATCCCATTTCAACTAAAGGACCGTTAGCCTCTGCATAATCAAACAATGTCGTAAACTCTATTTTATTTGTTCGCGTACCGACAGGTACACCAGCATCATCCACATAGGTCCTGCTCGTAATTTGCTTTCTTGCAAGTTCACTATATAATTGTGTAAGATCTGATGTTTCTGCAGGAGGATTTTGAATATCCCAACCACTTCCACCTGTACCAACAGCTAAAGTAAGAATCCCTGGAACTGTTGGTGTAAGTAATTGAAAAGACCATTCTGCAATAAGTTCACTACAAATATCAACAATAAGATTCTTGAAATGTCTATCGGGCTGCTCTAAAATTTGTTCCCTTGTTATATGATTCCCAAGTCTCATCCAGACTTCACCTGATTTCAAACGGATTTTTCCATTTTCTAATAGTTCCATTATAACCTCCTTAGAGTTTTTTTCCCTGTTTTATCAGTCATAATAATAACAACTGTTTCTTTAGGTTTTTCAATTCTTTCTTCGTTTTTTCTCGGATTTGGTTTTACCTGTTTTTGCATATTTCTCCTATGACATCAGTGTCATTGTATAGGTATCATGATTCAAACATTTCTTGTTTATGATAGAGACTCCATTCAATATAAAATTTTTATCATTCAAATAAGTGAAAGAAATTTCAGGATTAGGAACATGGCCTGATTCTGGAGAATACCATTTTGCAACTTCATTGAGCATCAAAGGTTCTTTGAAATCTTCTCTTGTTGTAGAAACATTATTGTAATTAGTATCGCAAACATGAGCATGCATTTCTACATCAGGTATTTTTATTCTACCTACAACTTGACGTGTAGTCAATGAACTTCGTTTTTCTATTTCAAATCCTGTCTCACCATCGCTTACTATAAATTCATCAAGCTCTGTTTCAAGAATGTCGAAATATTGCGAGCCACCACCAAAAAAACTTTCAATACGATGTTGAATCCAATGTTGATAACTAATCCCACAACCATCAAGATACATCGTGACAACTCTATATATAAAATACTTGTTGTACTTATACGTCACAAATACTGGCTCATAAGCTGCAGGTGTGACAGAAATTCTTACAAATCCCGTAAGAGGATCCAATTCCAAAATTTGTACTGGCGTTCCATTAACAGTCACAGTAACATCAGCAAATTCAGCTACATGAGTTCCGTCATGTAGTATGGGAATTCTATGTATATAGAAATAATTTTCAGCTCCAGTAAACTGCGATGTTACCTCTTCTATATATGTGTTGACTCTTTCTAGACTTTCAGCGCAATCTTGTCTTACATCTTCTTCAAATCTGCTATTGAAACTATACTTAAACCTGTCACAAATAGCTGTATCAGATTGTGTCTCAGCAGCTTGATATCCATCAAATGCAATTCTAGGGATTCTATTACCAAATTGGTTTATTACATAATCGCCAAATTCGTCAACTTCCCATAACAAAGTACAACCAGCTTGAAAATCGAATTCTTCAACCCAACCAAATCTTTGTACTATAAAAACATGAGCAGGTTTTACAAGATTAAACACATGCGAAAGATTCTTACTAAGTGCAATCAGATCTACACCAGTAAAAGTATCTGTTATCATGATATCGGCTGTGAATACAAATTGTTCTGATATGTCTGTACCTTCAGCAAATACTACTTCAACTATTTTTACGTCAGTTCCCAAAAATAAAGACACACCTTGCTCGATAGAAGATTTCAATGAACCTTTAAAAAGAATTGAAATTAAAGATTGAAGAAGTCTTCTGTAATCATCATGAGACATATCTACTTGAGGTAATGTTTCAAGCAAATATCCCAATTTTGAATAAAGATTTGAAGAACGAAGTGTTGTATAAGATCTATCTTCATTTAGGTGTTCGATTTCTTCTAAATGCCTTGCAAGTTCCAAACAGATCGCTTTTTGGTGTCCATAAAAATTTGTCGATTTTGATCGTGAGTAATTGCTTGCCATATTAGCTTGCATATCACTCAAGTAATCAAGAGCTACTCTATTGAGATAATTTCTCTTTTTTATTGAAGGTGTTGCATAAATATGTGGCACAAATGCATAAGTAAATGTATCCATTATATTGCCAGCATTATCTTCAGCATTTATTGAAACATTTACTGTAACTTTATGTTCGAAATTAAAACTCGGGCTTGCAAATACTAAATAACCCTTTCCTCTTTCAAAAAACGAGAAATTTAAGTTTTCTTCGGGCAAATAAAAATCTACAACACCAGGATCAACAATATTGAGACTACTTATATTAAGCAGATAGATGCTCTCTGTTTGTTCATAACGAGAATCTAAAATTGTTACTTCATAATTTGGAAGACTATTTAGATAAAGTTCAACTTTTTTTATTGTATTTCGATCTGTTTCGTTGAAACTTATTGAAACGTCTTTTACTGAATCAATATAAGTCACTAAAGATCTATTGAAAATTTGCAATGTTGCTGTCGTACAAACACCAGTATATTGAATCCTTAAAATATTTTTTGAATTTATCTTGAATTCAATGCTGTTGATTGTAACATTGACGCTCTTAATATTTACACCTGATTGACTATCATCAATGAAAGCTATAACATTAGTTGCTGTTGAAACATCTTGAACATTAGGTGCTGGGTATACCTCTCTTACCCATGGGCTCAAAACATCTGGTGTTACAAGATTGAATTCTAATGTCGGTGCAACATTGCCAGCAAAATCTGTAACGTTTCTTACTTTTAGTAACTCTACATCTTGAAAATTCAAAAGCCCTGTAATCGGAGAAATCGTAATAGTATAATCAGCTGCTGTACCTGCGTAAGAAAAATATGATGCATTTTTTGTAGTAGAATAAACAACACCATCAACATCTATAATAACAGAATCAATATCTACTCCTGATAATGCATCTCTGATTTTAACCACAATTTCTGTAGTAGTATCTGTTATTATGCATCCTGCTGGTTGAAACTCATAGATCTCAGGTTCTTCAAGATCTATTTGAACAATCTGTGTTTTAATTGTTTCTATATTTCCCGCATTATCTACAGAGAAATATTTTAACGTATAAGTACCTGAAGTCAAGAGATCAACATAGGTACCATAAGCTGAAGACTGAGTTGGATCCGTGCCATCCGTTGTGTAATATGTCCTATAAGTTCCTGACCCAACATCGGTGACTAAGAAATTGATCCTTGATTGTGATGTATAACCTGCAGGTGCATCTGTTGTAGTTTCTGGTGCAGTTGCATCATATTTAATAACGGCAATTTTTGATGTTTCAATATTGCCAACATTATCGATGCTATAATATGTTATTGTTATTGCACCTTCGGGCAACAAGAAGGGTGCTGTATATTCATAAAATAAACCGTCATTCAACCTGTAAAAAGTCTGATCGACGCCCGAGAATGAATCAATGGATGTAAAACTGATTGTTGGTTGTGTTCTATACCAATAATTATTGCCATCCGGAACAACAGGTGATACAACAATACTAGTAAGTGGAGGGTCCGCATCAACACTTACAAGATTAAGCCCTGTCTTAACAGCCTCAGAATTTCCTGCAAAATCTACAGAAAAATATTTAATGTTGTAGATTCCTGAGGAATCTAATTGTATATAAGTGCTATTTTGTGATGTTCTTGTAGGTGTAAGTCCATTTGTTGTATAATGAGTTGCTGAAACTCCTGAGCCTGGCATTGCATCAAAAGGAAACAGTTCAATATTGACAGGTGCTTTAAGCCAACCTGGACCTGGTATATTGTCAGTTGTTACTGGAGCAACTCTATCAAGTTTGTATGGTAATACATAGAGCAAACTTTGTTTTTGAGGTGCTCCTGTATTTAGAACTGTATTGCTATCATAAGCTCTAGCATAAATAGTTCTTTGGCCATCAATAGAATAAAATTGCGAAGAAGTTCTAAGGAAAGTAACAGCGTAATTCACTCTATTATTTGCAAGAACATCAGCACGTAAACCTGAAGGCGAAAGCAGCACTTCCGTACTTAATTCAGAACTATCAAGCCCGAAATTGACTTTTTCTAAACCAATATAATGTCTATAATCAACAAGCATTCTATCATACACAGAGTATGTTGCATCATAAACATCAGTATCAACCATGCTTTCAGTTATTGTTATTCTACTACCTTCAAGGACAAAATTTGTAGTCGGTATACCATTTCTTCTTATTATTAATGTACCTATAATCGGTACGTCATATAGATAATCAAGTTTTTCGGGATTATGAATATGAAGAATTTGGGGTGTAACAATAACTTTAACAGGAACATGTCTTTCACTACCTCTTACAAATACTTTGTCGCAAGATGCTTCATTAAGTTCAAATCTGTCGAAGGTGTAAGATTTATCTGTAATTGATGTTCTTATTCTCGAAACATTGTTTACAAATCGATTATTCAACCGTAATTCATATTCCCAAATTCCTGGCAAAACTTCTGTTTCAGAAAGTATTGTCGGTTCTTCGTCAATTCGATCTATTCTATCCTCAGACCACAATTGAACATTCAAACCGAAATTATATTTGAACCAGCCATTTTCTCCATCCTCAAGAGGATCTAAATCGAAATCAATATGTAACTGTGGTATACGTTTATCAATTCGAATCTGATACTGAGCTTCGTGTGGAGTTTCAACATTGCCAGCGGCATCAATAGAAAAATACTTGATTGTATATGTACCGGGTTCAGTAAAATCTATTGATGTACCCTCAAGCGAATTTATTGTTGGCTCTGAACCATCTGTTGTATAAAACGTATGTGCTATACTTGAAATGGCATCAGTCGGCAATAAATGAACAGTAAGATCATAATCATTAGTATAAGGTGGATTATAAGGATCGATAAGTCTATAATCTATACTGTTCAATACTTGAGGGTCATGTGAAATATCGAATGCATAAGAAACATTTACAATATCTCCTGCTGAAAATGGTACACCCGAGAAGCTATAATCAACAGACAGTATATCGCCAAGATCGATTCCTTCGATGCCTTGCAAAACTAAATTTCCAGCTAAAGTCGAACTTGCAAAATCTACAGTATATGTTATGCCCTTTGTTTTATTATGGATTCTGTAAATATGATAAAAATCAATAAGCGGGCTTCCGCCTAAACCCAAAAGTTGTATTCTAAATTCATCAAGGCGACTTGAATTTTCGTTCCTAACAACAGGGAGAACTTGTATTACATCTCTATCGGTTCCTAAAATTTCTTCTAAGATATATTCTTGAGATTTAGTTACATTGTAACAATAAGGGACAGCTACAATATCTTTATTTCTAAGTCTTAAATTATAAGGCCCTATAATTACGGGATTTTCTTCAGGTACTTGTTGATGTCCCGAACCTCTTGCTGTATAAATAATTCCTTGGTACTTTATTGTGTCATCTGTCGTTACCGGTGCTGAATAATCATATTTGAAAATTGCCTGATTTTCTATTTCTTCATTTCCAGCATAATCTACTGCATAAAATCTTAAAACATGTTGACCTTCTCCAGGAATATAAATTTTATCGCCAGTCTTAAACTCTTCCCAATGTCCGACATTCCATTTATAGTATATTTTTTCTACACCCGAAAGATTATCCGTTGCTTCTAAAGTTATTTCAGGACCACCTTGCTGACCTGGTTCGGGTGGAGTAACATACCAACCATTTGTACCATCAGGATCATAGCTAGATGATACTGTCGTTATTGGCGGTTCGCTATCAAGTTTGTAATTTTTTGTTCCTGTCGGACTTTGATTGTTTTCATTATCTACAGAATAATACTCAAGATTCCAATAATTATCAGATGGAAGTATAAAAGGTGCTACATAAGGAATAAAAACAACTGTTTCAGTGAAGGTATGAGGATATGCAGTTTCATCAAGCCCAAAAACTTCATTTGTGGCATCATTGCTCAGAACAGCCAAAAATTTTATCTCAGAACTTGCATTTGCTGTTCCTGCTGTCGGAGAAGTAAGTGTTATATAACTATTACCTGTTTCACCTGATGAATTTGTTTCTGTAGCTATTGTTTGACCAGTAATTGCATTTATTGCAGAAATTATTTCCGTTATAGTAGTTTGAGAGGGTATTACCCCTGCAATATCAACTTCTAGAGGATTTCCGCTTTGATCTATTTCTAGTTTAACATAATGATTGACCGAAAGATCTACTGTCGATGAGATGTCTACAGTACTTGTATATTTCGCTGTTGTTGTCTTGCCTACCTCACTAAGCTTGTATTGTATTTCTTTAACTCCAGATGGGTCAATTGCAACAATACTAATGTCAGGTGATTCTGTATACCAAGCACTTTTTCCATTGATATGAAAACTCTCAAAAACATAAGTTCCTGGGCCTTCTGTATCTATGAAAACTTCTATTTGATTTGACCTTACAATTTCAGCATTTCCAGCAACATCCACAGAGAAATATCTTACTGTATAAGTGCCTGATGTGGAAATAACAACTGATGAGCCTGACGGAGATGAAGTTGTGGGCGTCGAACCGTCCAAAGTAAAATATGTCTTATCTGTTCCAGAATGAAGATCTGACGTATAGAAATTTATTGTTACAGGTTCAGTATGTAGACCCGGAATAATATCATCCTGAGTAAAAGGAGGTTCAGCATCCCACTTGAAAAAGAATGTTTTTACATCTTCTACATTTCCAGCATTGTCTTCTGAAAAACATTGTAAAGTATGAACACCTTGCTCTGGTAACATAAATGGTGTTGTATATTCTTGGAAAGTACCCGAATTCAATCTATAAAAAGTTCTATACACACCAGAAGATTCATCTGTCGCAATTAAAGTTATTGTCGGATTTGTTTTGTACCACCCATTAGAACCATCAGGTGGTGCAGCCGAATATGTTGTTATGGGTGGTACATCATCTAATCTTAAAATATCAGTTTTTGTTCGTTCTGTATATCCAAGACCCTCGGCTTGTCTAATAAGGTCTACAGAGAAATATTTGATTGTTATTGGACCTTGACGGTTCAAAATTTCAAAACGTGTTGTTTTATTATCAGGTTCAGTTGGTCCATAAGAAGATAATGTCGTTGGTTCAGAGCCATCAGTAGTATAATAGGTTCTCAACAATCCCGCTGGTATATCATGTTCTGTATTTGCAAAATCATTTGCAACAAGTTCAACAACAAAATTCTTATGTCTATTCCATTCTACAGGAATATCGCTTATTGTGATCGGAGGAATTCTATCGTTTGGAGGTTTTGTTAAATCTGTTATATATATTGTCACTGGGAATTGCGGGACACTGATATCACCTCTATTGTCTGTAGCTATAGCTGTCAAGATATGTGTGCCAACTTCAAGATTGTGAATGACATGCGTATATGGAAGAAGCGTGTCTTCACCTACTTTGATGCCATCAGCAAAAAATTCGACTTTGACTATAGTGCCATCAGTATCAGTTGCTACTGCTCTTACAAAAATACTTGAATCTTTGGCAAAAGTCATTCCAGTTGTTGGCTCTGTTATTTCACAAACAGGTGGAACATTTCCTCTCACTTCAAAATTAACTGGTAATGACGTAAAAGATAGAGCATAACTATTTGTTGCTCTTGCTGTAAGCGTATAATTACCATTTACAACATCTTCAACAACAAACCTGTATATAGTTCCAGTATGAGGTGTTGTTTGTTCACCTACTTTTACAGGACCTGAACCCGAATCCATGAAAAATTCGACTAATGTTATAGTCCCCGACAATGTTTGAGCATCAACAAGGATTTCTACATCAGTCGGTGATGTGTCAAAAACATGTCCTTCTTCAGGTTCTATAATTTCACAAGTAGGATAAACAGCTCCTATAACTTCTATTGTTATTGGTTCTGACACACCCGTAATATTTAATTCATTTGTTGCTCTTACAGTTAAAATATAACTGCCTGAAGCTGTAATAGTTGCTACACAACTATAAGGTGCTGTAAAATCTTCTCCTACTTTTACTGGACCTGATCCGTCATCTACAAAAAATTCCACATACTGTACGTCAGTAACATTTGAAGATGCTATCGCATTTATTTGCAAACCAAAAGGTGGTATTTGGATGAAAACTTGACCATCAGTAGGTAAAGTGATACTACATTCAGGTACCATCCATTGAAAGACAGGGTAATCGCCTTCAGAACTTAACCACTGTGCATAAAGGGAAGTGTTCCCTGCAATTAGTAAAGGAAATAAAGGAGAATAACTCGTTCCTGTTCCATCAGGCAAAGTGTTCCAAACATTGAAGATATAACCCGTACGAGAAAGACTCCCTGAACTAAGTACTATTGTTTCTTCTCCAATTGCATACGTATTTGAATCTACTGGTACTGTTCCACCTGTGCTACCATTACCAAAATATTGCACAGAAAAGACAGCTATCCATTCAGCATATAGTGTCAAATTCAGAGTAGTTATAAACTCTTGGCCTAATTCATAATGTGTTCCCTGACCATTCGCTTGAGTATTCCATCCATTAAATCTATAGCCAGTTCTCGATAAAGAACCAGTGTTATTCAATGTCGTTATAACACCATAGGGCAGATAATAATTAACATCTATTGGTGCTGTCCCACCAGTGTTGTCATTTCCATTGTATGTTACTTGAAGTCTCCATTCGGCATAAAGTGTCAGACTTGTTGCTGGCATCAAAAAAGTGCCTGATGGGTCATAATGGATTCCTGCACCACTTGCTTGTGTATTCCATCCTGAAAATATTAAATCTGTTTTCGAAAGGCTGCCTGTATTTCCAAGAACTGTTACTGTGTCTCCTTCTTGATAAACATTAGAATCTACAGGTACAGTCCCAGATACATTGCCATTTCCGTCATATAAAACTTGGAGAGCAGGTGATGCTACTTCATAAGCTCCAATACTTGGAGGGTTAGCAAAAGCAATTCCCAACAGATCTGTTAAGGGTGAAGTGCTCCTTGTTATACCAGCATGATATGCTGGGCTTGTATTGTCAATTGCTAATTCATTTGGCGAAATCTCTAAATATAACGGATCCGAAGTAGTTTCTGTAACATCTGGACTAAATGTTATATAATTAAATCCTCCAGTGCAGATATTATGATCGTGGACAAAATTAGTAATTATAGCATCATAGGAAATATCTATAGTAAATACGCCATTTCTCATGGTGTTATTATAAATCTCAACAACATCTATTGTAGTGTCATAAAACTCCAAGTAGAGATTGCAGTTTTCAAATGAATTGTTTATTATTAAAACTTCTTCAAACAAACCATTGTCAGAAGTATAAATGGCATAAGCATCATCAAAAAAGTTCCTAAAACTATTCCCTACAAATTTAATAGGTTTTCCTGAATAAATTGTTATTGCACTGTATGCGTAGCCACCACCATTAAATTTGCAATTTATTACTTCATCTGGATCATAACAAATTGTTGTCCATTCAGCATCAGAATCCGAAACATTAAAAGTAATGTTGTACAATGATACTTCTTCAAAATAACAAGAACTAATTTCAACTATTGTCGTCTGTGGATTTTCACCAATTATTTTTACACCAGTTGCAGTAAAATTATTCCAGTCATTTGGTTCATATACAGTTCCAAACACATAAACTATCCAGTTAGGTTGCCATGCTTCACTTGGAACTGTATAAAAAAGATTTGTAAGATTGGTAGCAGCTTTTTGTCTTGTGTCATAAGGATAAACACCATCTCCTGTTGCTTCTACATAAAAAATTCCGCTTAAGGGATAGAGCGTCCATTGAGCATATAAAGTGTGCAATGTTGTAATTGCAAATGTGTCACCAGGGTTATATGTCGTACCTGTACCATTAGCAACGGTATTCCAGTTATTGAAAGTATACGCGAATCGAGCAAGACTTCCGGGCTCCATAACTGTTGCTGTGTCTCCTGGATTGTAAAAATTAGAATCAACAGGAGCTGGACTTCCTCCATTACCATTATATGTTACTGTATATGTTTCTTTCCAGACATCATTATAATACACAGCGCCTAGAAGGCCTCCTATTAAATGAGCATTATCGTGAAAATTCACTAATGCAAATTCTGAACGTGCCGATCTAGCCGCTATTTGCGTAACCTGTGTAAAATTTATACCATCAGGTGATGTCCATACGCTACTAATCTGTAACACAACAAGTTGATTTCCAGCATTATTTACAATCGCTCTATCTGTTGTATCTGAAAATGGTGCATTTCCCAAAGAACTCCATGTTGTTCCATTATCCTGAGAACATCTGATAACGAAATTACCACTATGACTTCCTGCTGAACCTGCTTGCCCATCATATAACCACAAATCCCCTAAAAATGATATGAGAAAACATTGTCTTAATGTCGTGCCAAAATTAGCAGTTTCTAATGTCCAATTAAGTCCATCTGATGAACTGTAAACATCAGAATAAAAACTAGAACCTCCTCCATTATATCCACCAGCTATATACATTCTATTGTTATGAATACAATAACCAAATTGATGTCTGATACCCCATGATGCCGATGCTGTAACCTGTGTCCATGTAACTGCATCATCAGAACTCCAGACATCATTATAGGGAATACCTGAATCTGGAGAACCTCCAAATATCCAAAACTTGTTATCATAAAAAAGAAATCCAGGACCATACCTACTTGACCAAGCAGCTGAATTTGTCACTACTTCCCAATTGATTCCATCTGCAGATCTCCAAACATCATTCACTCTTACGCCAGCAACAACACCTCCAGCGATATATATATAACCATTAGCTACGGTAGCTGAATGTCCATATCTATCCGACCAAGCTGCAGAATCTACGATCTTTGACCATCTGTTAAGATTCATAATTGACCTTTTATATCTCGTTTCTCATGGGTTCTTAAATCCCAATTTTTAGAATTTTACCTGCGCTATAACAGTTAGCTATTCTTGTATCTGCATTATGCGATTTATTACCCCAAAATCCACCTACATAATTTGTCTGATTAATTGGCGATGACGTACATTCATCGCCAATTCTGTTTATTTCCCATCTACTTGCATGTGTCAAATCTACTTGGCCAGAAAGAAATAAACTTGTCGTATAAAGATTGGTACTCATATTTTCGCCATCAAGCTGCCCTACATTCACATTATTTACATACACATTAGTTCTACAACCAAGATTCTCACAAATGATAGAAAATTTCTTATAAAAAATATGCGATTCACTATATACTAGAACATCAGAATTATTGTTTTGATAAGCAAAAATATTTATGCCCTCAGGATAAGTCGGATGATCAGCACCATAAATTACAGCTCTAAATCCATAAACAAATTGATTAGAATAATCTAAATATCCGTATGTAATGGTAGAACTTCCCCCTGGAACTTCATTGCCTTTCGGTATAAAATCAAAATACAATTTTGTTCTTCTGATAGAAGAATCAATATTCCATTCTGAATTAAAATATTCACTGGTACTAGAATTTGCAACAATATCAATACCTGTATTAGAGTATGTACTTGTAAAATTACTAGAACCTGAAATCAATGAACAGAAAGGTTCTGAAGAAGATCGACAATATGTATTTCTTGTAACCAAATGGACTTTGGGAAATGTATAGTTAATATTAATTCTAGAAAAACAATCAACACTATTGCTCTCTCCATAACCGATGAATCCTCCCACGCCCCAATATCCCGAAAAACTTGTCGATAATTCTCCCCATGAAAAACATTGTTCTATACGATCTCTTGTGAACATATTTCCTGCAAAACCACCAATGTGCCCAGCACCTGTAGGTACTGTCATCGACATTATGCTAAAACATTTTTTGATATTTCCAGCATTGTATAGACTACCTATAAAACCACCTATGTCGCTTGTAGAATAAGCAACAGAATTTGTACATGTCAAAGATCCACGTGCATAGCAATTAAAAATTCTTCCGCTATTTACACCAACATCACCACCAAATCCCCCAACTTTGTTAGAGCTAACATAACTTCGCACATCACCCTTGAAATAGCAATTTTCAATTCTTTCAATTTGAGCATTAAGATAACCAGCAAAACCACCAGTACTTGAAGCTCCTTCGACATCACCAATAATATAACAATCCAATATATGAGACATGGGACCTGAAGCATAACCCAAAAAACCACCAATACCATAGGTACCTGGTTGACCTGAAACTTGTGAAACTACATTCCCAATTACATGACATCTATTCATACTACAGCTACCATAACCAATGAATCCACCCATGCCAAAAGACCCGTAATTAACACGAACATCACCTTCAAAATAACAATCTGAAATTTCTTGCCCTGAATTAGGCGTCCATATATTACCTATAAAACCTGATACGCCATAAGTACCATAGATAGTACAAAGAGCATGGGAATTACGTATTGTTCCAACTAAAGAACAATATCCTATGAGTCCTCCAACATAAGAACCACCAGAAACTGTACCCTCAGCAACACAATTTTCCATACTCAACAGATCGTATACATATCCAAGCAAACCCCCTGCATTACTCGAGCTATTTATCATGCTTTCAGCTGTCGTTATAAAAGCTTGACATGTTGACACTGTTATTGAACTTGAGTATGCAGCTAATGAACCATATTGACCCGAAGAATTGACATCAAAAATCACGGAACATCTAGAAATATCACCATAATTGAAAGTACATACAAGACCTCCACAATTAGTGCCAGTAGCTTGAACATCAGCAGAACAATCTACAATATCTGTATAATATGATTCTCGGATCAAACCTCCACAAAGATCTCCATTAAATATTCCAGAAACATGACAGGTATCAATTAAACCATGAGGGCTCACATATTCTAGATTAAAACTGCCGACTAAACCTGCTACATAACGTCCTGTTATGTTGACATCTTCTAAATTGACATTTCTAAATGTAGAATTCCTACAACGACAAAATAAAGCTGCAAAACCAAGTGTTTCTGGCTCTGGTGCAGGAGGTGCCGGTCTGTTTATGTAAAGATTTGAAATTTGAAAATTGCCCCCATCATAAGTTCCAGAAAAATGATTATAACCATCATAACGTGAAATGGGATCAAATCCTAGACCTGCATTCCAGTTTATTGTATCGGCTGCATCTATGTCCACTGTTTGTAAATAATTATCATGTAATGCATATCCTGGTACACTTGTTAAAGCATTACCAGGGGAACCGATAAGTTGTAATTTTTCGAGTGTATCTACAGCAAACGTTGTCCCTGCATAAGCATCTATATAATTGTTTTTTGTTACTGAACCCGTGTCTATTCCATTGTCTACAGATAGAGAAATATTGTAAGTCCCTCTTATGAAAGTGTGAGATGGGTCTTGAGCTATGCTTGTGTATCCATCATTAAATGTCCACAAATATGATTGTATTGGAAAATCAGATTCAGCTGTCAAAAAAGAAAAATTTATTGTAGCAGGTGCTAAATCAAATAATTTGTCGCTTGTGAAATCAACGACACCCATTGTATCGTATCTAAAAAGACAAGTTTGACAATCTGTTACAAAATACAATTTATTTTCGGCGATCTCAAGAGAAACTATCCAATGAGACACACTACCATTCTGAAACATATTTTCAAATTCGGTTTCTTGCGTGTTAAGGCGATATACATATCCATCTGTACTCCCAAGATATAATCTGTTATAATAAACGAGAAAAACTTCACCAGTGATATGACTAGGAATACTAGAAGCTAATGTGTCCCATGCTGTCTCTGTTCCATTTAGACGAAGCAAGTCATATGCAGAACTATAAGCAGTGCTATATAATTGATTATTGTATACGCAGAGGTTATAGAAATCATTACCACTTACTACAACTTCCCAAGCATTTTCCGCTTGATTCACTTTAACTAACCCATAATTAGCCATATTTCCATAAATAGTATTATTGAAAATTGCTAGACTAAGCACGTGATCACCCAAATAACTAAGACGCGGACAAACAGTTTCCCAAGCATCCCCCGCTAAATTCAGACGAAGTAATTCGCCTGTTGTTGTACTAGAATACAATCTGTTGTTAAAAACTAAAAGTTTGTGAATACCAGCAGATGTTGAAATGACTTGTATAACAGCATCTCCGGTGTCATTTAATCTCCATAAACCCCCAGTATTGGTTGTCGCCATATAAAGTTTATTGTCAAACTCAATTGTTCTGAATTGATACGGAATTTCTCCAGTATATGGTATTTCAAGTCTTTGATCCCAGGTGTCAAGAGAACTATTCGCTCTATACAAATAAGCACCAATAATGCCATCCGAACAAGAACCGCCCCCATGCCAAGATGTCGCCAAATAAACTCTTCCTTGAAAATAGCGCAGACTGTGCCCTGTTTTCGAATCATTCATTGGAGTCAAAGTTCTATAAAAACCCATTGTTTACTCCACTATTTCGATTTTTTCTAATAGATCTACAGCTGGTAAAAGATTTGACGTGACAAACATGTCATATGTACCATTATTTTCTCTAGATTTATTCATATTTAACATCACTGGACCATCTACAGGCGGACTTGGTACAATGTTGATACGATTCAAATTGAATTCTCGTATTTTTCCACCAGATAATGTCACCTTGAGCTTCATAATTTACTCCTTATAATGTTTCGTCTAAATGCCAGACAGTTTCGAAATCCCACCCTACATAGGTACTCTGTATACCCATTTCTGTTGTAGTTTTTCCTTCACCTAAAGCTGACGTAGAAATTCCAGAAAGAATAATATCCCAATATGATTGGTTCACAACAAACCATTGGGCATAAAGTGTAGTATCTTCAGTTATATAAAAACCATCACCTGATCTATAACTTAAACCGGAACCATCAATTGAAGTATTCCAACATGAAAAAAATTCAGTATCTTTAACAAGATCCCCTTTGTCAAGTACTGTTACAAAACTGCCCTCAGAATAATCAACAAGATCAACTGGTGAAGTTCCTCCAGTATTTCCATTACCATCGTAAAAAACTCTCATGATGAACCCTTCAATATTATGCCGTCGTAATCACAACTTCACCTAATGTCAGATATTCTAAACTTGTCGCATTTATATCAGATGCTCCTGTCTCACCGTTAACAACATAAGAAACCGTGTATCTATGCAAAGAAGGTAGATCATTTTCAAGAGTAGAAATAACTATTTCACCATCAGAACCGATGTAAGCTTGTCCTGCTGCATTATCGACAGTGTTTTTATCCGTCACTAGAACTAATGGTCTATCGCTTTCAAATACAGCATAGAATCCATCGCCTGCACCATAACCAAGAGTTTTATGCAGTAATGCTCCTGATCCAGTAGAATATGAATAAACGACATTATGTTGAAATACTTGAAATGTAGAATTAATAATTTCTCTATTTATTTGCGTGTTATCAGCTTTTACCATTTTAGCCAAAGGCACTACTACTGATTTGACATTTGCAACTTCTTCTATTGTTCTTATGACATCACTTTGCGCAATTCCTTCACCAAGTTTTAATTTATTAAATTCATTTGACAAAGCTGTTCTAATATCTGAAGTGGTCTGCAATACACTCGCTGTAGGTTTCAAAACAACAGAAATATCAAAATCGACTTTTGTTTCTAAAACACCTTTTACAAGTACATCTGCTGTCACATGTCTTGAAACATCTATTGCATCCTGTGCTATTTTTATCAGTGGATTTGTTTGATATGAAATAGTAAGAATCTCACCATAAGAATATTCAACTTCAACTGTACTTCCATTTGGTATTGTCGAAGTCTTAGATCTGGCAAGTTGAACTTTTTTCCCATCTTCTTCTGGTGTCACTAGATAATCATTATTTTTAAAAAAAGTTGTCGTACCTTGTCTCACTATTATAGATTCTGTATCTATGCCATATCTGCTCAATTCTCTATATTCATTATTGACCATCACTAGATTTTCTGTGCCACTTGCTAAAGTACCTACCGGTATACCATTAGCATAATTAATCTTTACTGATCTTGTTGCTTTACTTGAATTTCCTTCTAACAGTATATCGTCGACTTTGTTAAGCGAATAATTGATATCAGGTTGTAATGTTCCACTCACAGAACCTACGACAGACAAAATTTCGTCTACAGGTTGTGTTGCAAGTATTATTGGTGCACTGTCTCTGTATCTATAAGTACTAGAAATCAAATCTCCTATAGCCATTGAAATACTTGAATTTATTTCATTTGTAGATTCTAAATCTATTGTCAATCCATCATCCCCAATAAGCATGCTTTCAACAAGATTGCCATGAGCAAGATTAGCTATTGTCTCCCCACCTGTAGAAGTCAGTACTAATTCATTCAGCACATGCACTATATATTGATAACTTGCTGTCAAACTGTCTCCGGGTTCCAAACCAGAACCATAAAGATGAAGTGCTCCATTTAAAACATTTAAAGTATAGTCAACTCCATCTTCAAGAGCAACACCATTTTTGCTAATCAAATAAGATTTTTTAGCAACAGGAATGTGGTCCAAAGCAAAATCGACTTCTCCACCTAATGCTGGATCTATTATGATTTCATCATCAATTTGTATTTTATAGTCGTATGTAGCTGTTATCACATCACCAACAATTAATGCATGTTCAAAAGCAATTGCTCCTGTTTCCAGATTAACTGTTACTTCTGTCTCTTTTTCTAAATCAGTTCCATTTTTCTTTATTGTCCAATTGCCAAGCAAATCATAATTTCTACCTTTTGTGATATTTCGAATATTTGAAACTTCATAAATAGGAGTGTTCTCAGTTACAGCTGAATTAGTTGTTCTAATAATCATTTCGCTTGCATCAACAACATCAAAATTATCATTAACAACTTGTGTATAAAGAAAACCTACCTGATCTTGTGTTTGAGCATTCTCTCCACCACGTATATAAATATCAACTTTACCATATACATGTTTTTTACGAACTTCATCATAATCTCTTTGCATCATTGAGTCACCAGCTGTAACTACAATGACATCTCTGATTCCTGGGATTTGAGCACAGGTCTTTTTATACCCATAAACTGTGCCTACATCGAGCCCAAGAAAAGCTAATTGTGCTCTATCAGCTAAATCTGAGTTTGATTCCTCATCTTCACCTCCAAAGGCCGATTCTGTATTGGTAACTGACACGCCAGCAATGTTAGAATTTATGATTGTATTGGCATTAACATTACCCGTTGCACCTGGCTCGACGGCCTCTATCGGAATCGTAAGTTCATATTGACGGGTTATTGAATTGTAATATTCTTCTATTCTTGCAACTTCCATTATACCACTCGACAATGTGCTAAACTGTATAGCAGCTTGTGTTTCTGTCGGAGTCGTACTTACAACTTCACCAAGCGGTATATTGATATCAGCTGTCGGTGCTGTTGGCGTATAGAAAATTATATGTGTCGTAGAATTGGTTGCACCCTGTCTTATAAATCCATAATTAGAAGCTAATGCATCAAAAGCATCATCAATAAGTTCTTGTACTTGACTATCATCTGCGAAAAAATATGCTTGTTTTAATATAGTTTTATATGTCGAATCTGCAACGGAATCTGAAACTCCATCACTATCAGCATCGTCTAAAGCTCTTAAAGCTAGAAACGACTGAGATCGCATTGCAAAATCTTCTCTGATATATGCCCAAGACATTTCTCTACTATTTGGATCTACATGCAATTGTCTTATTGTACTTCCTGGTTTTACATCAAGTAGAGGGTCACGCTCAAGAAGTTCTGTTATGTAATCCAAACTTATATCATTTTGTGACCTTGTCGGTGTTTCTACAACTTCAGTTGGAATAACAAGGGGTGTTGCTTCAACCTCAATCGAAAGTACACTTTCTTCTCCAACATTATTGACAGCAGTTACGATATAGTATTGTTTTTTCTTTTCAGTTATATTTTCATGGGTATATTTATAGACATAGACTTCGACAATTTGGTCGACTGTAGTTGTCGTTCTTGTTGCGCCGCTAATTGCAACAGATTGTTGTGAACTTAAAACTTCTTGTCTTACTTCACTATATGTCTCTATTAAAGAATTATTTAATTTGACATAACCACTTAACCCACCACCTGATGTTGTCGAATTATAAACATTGTAACCTTTTACATCAGGTTCAGAGTTCTTTACCCAACTTATTTCGACTTTATTGCTAAAAGCAACGACAGATAAACCAGTAGGAGGAGAAGGATACATCTTTAACCCTTTGTCTGTATTGATTCGACTGCAGGTACCAACCTGCCTGCTTGTGTTACTACATTGACATTTGCGATAAAAAGAGTAGGAACTGTAATATTTTCTTGAACATCTATTTTTTCTATGATGTCTATAAATTCATTTCCTGTCATTTTTTGATACTCTTCCTGTTGAATCTGTAAAGACTTCAACTTTGAAAGAGCAGTCACAATTTCATCTGTTATTTTTGTCTTAGTTATTTCAGGAAACATTTTACTACCAATAAGATTATTAAAAGTAGTCCCATACCATGGTGCAACAGGATCAGAGCCTAAAGTCGTTTTTATTATCTTTTTAAGATCTTGTAGAAGTTTCTGTTCGTCTCTTACTTTGATGTAATTACCTAATTTATCAACTACATAATCTATCATGTCAGAGTAAACAGAACATTTATCGCAGTATGTGGATGATACATAATAATCTACAGAAATTCTATCGGGCTCATAACTAGCTTGATAATAATAAGATACCGTTACAACATCCGTCGTTTTTGGAATCTGATATAATGTAATTTCACCATCTTCACTTGATATTTTAGCTATAGGAATTCTTACACCATTGATATAGACAAGTGCTGCATTGTTTAATGTCTCATCTGGTGTTGTACTAAAATTTTGAAATATTGGCAAAAGCGGATAATGCAATGTTTGAAAAATTTTCTCGACACCTGTAAATTGTGATGAAACATTTTCATTTTGAACAAAAAATCTATCTGTATTCATTTCTTTATAAAACACAATATCTTGCGATCTTTCAATCATTGCTCTTTGTGAGTTTTCAATATGCCAACCGCAATCTTGCATGCTATAATAAGCTATGTAAACCTGTTGTCCTGTTTTAGGTGTTTCTTTAATTATTATTCTTGCTTGAGTCGCATCCAAAAAAACTACTTTGGCCCTATAATAGTATGTTATTGTTACTACATCAGTAATTTCAGGAATTAAAGTAAGAGTAATTTTACCTGTTGTTGCATCTACACTTGTTATCTGTTCCGTCAACAATTGTAATCCATTGATCTTTACTTGCACATCGCTAGTCTGTACAAAACTGTTAAAATCAAATTCATCAAATCTTAGAATCGGACGTGCTTGCGTATAAAAAAAGTTATCAACTCCTGTAAATTGTCCAGAAACATCTTCATCTTCTACTTTGATTCTTACTACTACATCGTCAAATCTTGTTGCTCTCTGATTGGCTTTAAGTCCATTGAAAATAGGTCCATGTGCTACATAGAAACTTTTATTTGTTCCATTTACTTGACTACTTACATTTTCACGTAAAAGTATTTCAGTTTGTTGTTCTTTCTCGAGTTTAAAATCATTTACCCTGACAACAACATTTGAACTCGTTATAGGTACGCCCAAAATGACGGTTTTAAGATCATCTTCAACTATATGGTCATCCCAAACAACCTTATTGTCACAAGTACCTGTCAGTCTAAAATCATACGACATTTATGATACCCTGCATATAATTGTTAAGATCTTCAGTAGTCTTGAATAAAACAGTAGAATGCTGATTTGTAAATAATGATTCAATCTCGTTTATCAAAGCTGTTGTCTGACTTTTTGCTATAGATTTTCTGTCTATGCTCTCTTTTGCCTGTTCTATTGCATCAAGTAGTTTCTTCATCTTGTATTCATTACGTTCAAGTTTATACTTTATAGTTGAGATAAATGGTTTCTTGACTTTTGCCATGATTTCAGCTGATAAACTGTCATCTTGTTTTGGTACCTTAATTACATCGGGCAAATTTGTCGTATAAAGTGAATTTAAAGCATCACCACCAAAATATGAATCAGCTTCGCTAAACCTCATTAGTGTTTGTTTAAGATTATCCATTTCAACATACAAATAATTTATCTCGTCATCTATGTCATTTATTTGGGCTTCAAGAAAATTTCTAAGTTCTTGAAGTTGTGGTGAACTCAATGTGCCCAAAAAGTTAAATGCCATGCAAATACCAATCAGATAAAAAGTGTAGAAAATAAGTTTTCTGTTATACAATGCTCTCCCCGACTACAAAGGTCAATGAGCATTTTGAAGAGAATGTAGTCTTGCGTGTTATAATAGAATGGGTAATAAAAACATTAGAAATTAACCAAAAAACAACTTAAGAGCATCACCTAGACCTGGTGTTCCATAAGCAAACATTGCACCAGCCGTATAAGCTGTAGAATCACTTTCTGGTCCATTTGTTGCATTTGAAATACTTGTCTTCAAATACTCATTACCACCACGACCATACGGAATTCGAAGGAAATAGAGGTCAGGTAAAGCAAAATCTTCGGTGATAACAGTTAAAAAGGATTTTATAGTCAATAAAAGATTTTTTAGAGAATCGATTTTTTTCTGCAACAAATCAATAAAAGATGTTATTGCTGTGCTCATTTTTTCAGTTCCTGCAAGTAATGAATCCATTAAATTTTGCATGATCTTCATTATTTCTTCGATTTTTGGAAATAGCCCAAGAGCAGAAAGCCTTATAGATGACCAGTCGGGCCATACCTTGGGTGAATATCGAGGAAATGTTTTTGAATATCCATCGCATCTCTGTTGCATCATTCCATTTTGACAGGAAATAGGATCCCAAAAATCTTTAAAAGCAATATCTTCTGGTTGGAAATCTTTAATTCCCCCGGAAATCGTCAATTGTCTACGTTGAGATTTATCAGGGTTGGTACATTCTCTCCCATTATTGTAATAACAATTTGCATTGTCATAACCTGGGCATAAAGTTTCCCCTGCATCACATTTCGCTATATCAAAAAAATACCTGCTATACTCAGGTCTGACACATTTGAAATAGTCTTCATTTTCGAAGTCAGGATAAAAATTATACGTCGCTTTAAGTTTTGTTCCTGGACGTCTATTAACTTTAATTCTTCCATCTTTATCATTAAGAACCATAACATCTTTACTTGGAACTAGACTTGTTCCTTCATAAATTTCCGCACTTGACGAATCGATTGGTTTTTTGCTTGTAAGAAATGTCTGATCTGAAAGATCCGTTCCTCCCAAAATGACAGGTTCTTCGAAATATTCTGTTTTTAAATCTTTTTTATATTTGTATGTAATTTTCAATGAATCTTCAGATTTAAAATAATAACGTGATTTTATATAAATCATACTAGTAGTTGATTCATATGATTTTACATCTGGATTTTCTGGGTTGCTTTTAGGCTTATAATCAACACGATATGATGAAGGATTTGCAGTAAATTCGTTTCCATTTCTTGTAATTTTTATTTTTACTGTTCCTGCAATAGGAGTGTTACCTATGATGATAAATTCAGGTGCTGTTATTGAAGTGATTCTATGAAATTCTATTGCATCTTTTTCAAATCCACATCTGAAATTTCTACAACGAGCAAGTCCCCCTTTGACTTCTAATGACACACTCAAAGGCATGGCAGAAGCTTCATTGCTAAGCAAACCCATAGCCACAATTCCTGTTTCAGACATTGTTCTTGGGTTTATTTCGGTTTCTACTGGTTTTAATGTTTTGGGATCTACAGTAGAAACAATTTTCTTATCAAAATCTGTTGTCAAAATTTTCTTACTAATAATAGATTGATAATTGCTAACTGTGTTTGTATAACCGGCAGCAACTACATAATAATAAGACTTACCATTTTCAACTTGTTTATCCTCATACGCGAAACGTAAAGGGTCTCCATTTAAAGCTGTTTTTGAAAGTTCTTTTACTGCATAACCTAATTCACCCAACAAAGTTTTTGCATTGTCTTCATCTACTCCAAGGATTGTACCAATCTGTTTTAATACATTAGTAATTCCTATGAGTTCATAGCTTCTCAAAGGATTTCCATTTTCATCATGACATGGATAAACTCCAGTATCATCTTTATAGGTAACAAAATCTCCTCCCTGAGTTTCACTTCTAAAGATAAAATATTCTTTAGGTAATGTTGATGTACTCGGAGTAAATGTAACTCTAACTTGTTTGTTTCCAGCAAAACAAGAAGTATTAGAGGGTGGCTCAAATGCTACTTTAAAAGGACTCTTAAATAATTTCATGAGTTTTTGAATCGATCTTATAAAAGTAGCTATGTCATCTGGTCCTATTGTTCCAGAATCAAACATCATAACATAACCGCCAACCATAGCATTATCTGAAAACTGAGGTCTATTACCATCTCCGGGATCATCAAAAGAACCAACAAGTTTTGAAACAAAAGATGAATATCCTCCCTTAACACAATCAAACCAACTTGGATGACTTACGTCAAAAATATTGTATTTCTCCTTGGGCATATTCCTGAAATATTGAGGATATGCAAAAGGATTAACGCCAAGTTGCCCAGGCATTATATAAATTGCATAAAGTCCAGTAGAAGACAGATCATTAATAAAATCATCAATTGTCTTTTTTATCTGATCAAGCAATATCTTCATAGGATCTTGAATATCGATTATGAACATTTTTATGATATTCAAAACTTCAGTTACAAATTCAAGACCAGATACCAAAGGATCTATTATTGTAGTAAGTGATGTAGCTATTGTATAAATCTCTTTGGGTATCCAAGACTCAGTATTAATTTTATCCCAAGATAGAACAGCTGGAATCACTGTTCCCTGTAAAGAAACTTCTACAAGCGGATTTAAAACATCATTAGAAAGAACTCTCAGTGTTCCTGTTAGAGTTTCAAGATCATGTGGTGCAAATGTTATGTCCAATGAGGTATACCCCTGTATATCTACATGTCCTGATTCCGGTTGTACAGAAAAACTTGGGGGTCTTCCAGGCCTTAATGGGTTTCTTACAGAAGCTGTAAAAGAAAGAATTTGAGTCCCTGAATTAGAAACAATAGCTGACAATATCTGAGAACCACCTACTGGTACTTCGCTAAATTGCAATGTTGTAGGTGAAATTGTAATTTTAGGCGAATTAATCCCTGTACCTGTTTCTTGTATTAAAATTACAGGTTTATCTGGATCATTAGTGTTTAAAGTTATTGTTCCAAGATATTGTTGCAATGCTTCAGGTCTAAACAAGACAGTAAAATAAGAAGATGTATTTGGATTTACAGTAAGACTATCTTGCAAAGCTTGAAATATTGTTGAATTTGATGAAATAGAAAGCTCTAAATTTGCTCTTCCCGTATTTCTAACTGTTACATTACCTGTTTTAGAATCTCCTATGACAGTCGACCCAAAATCTTGTGCTACTGGAGTATATTCAATAGAAGGATATGCTCCAAAACCAGAAAGTAAAATAGAAATATCAGGTGAATCAGGATCATTATTAATAAGATGTACATGACCTGTTTTTAATCCTGTCGTATCAGGAATGAATGTGACCTGTAAATTGCCACTACTCTTAGGTTCTACTTCTAAATTAGTTTGATCTACAATAAATAGAGAACTCGTCGACGTAATGCTAGAAATAACAAGTTTCCCGAGTCCTAAATTTGTTATAGAAACTGAAAGATTTGAAGGCGTTGCAACAGCTGTATTGCCAAATTCTAAAGATGTTGGTTGAACAGATATATCAGGATTTACTCCCACGCCTTGAGTAAAAATTTCTACAAGAGGATGTTCCAAATCATTAGAAACTATTCTAAGTAGACCTTCTTTTCCCCCTATAACCGTTGGCAAAAAAGTAACATCTATAGTTTTAGATGATGTAACTAATATAGGAAAGATTTCGTTTATAGAGAAAACAGAATCTGTAATTTGTATATCATAAATAACAAGAGTAGTTAATGAGGTCAAATTTTGAATAGTCATTGATAATGTTTTATGTTGATCTACAGCTGAATTTCCAAAATCAAGAACCGATGGAGAAACTCTAATTGAAGGAATAACAGCTGTCCCTTGTAAGTCTACATTTTTAATTTGAGTAACAGGATCATTACTTGTTATAGACAAACATGCTGTGATTATGCCATTAATTATAGGTTGATAAGATATATTTATGCTTAAAAATTCACCTGGTGCAACTATACCACCAGCAGGTGACGCTGAAAAAACAGCATTATTGGACGATATTCCAGTAACATTCAAATCGACAACGCCTTCATTGAAGATTTGAAAATTCTTTGAAAGAACCTGGCCAACCGAAACACTTCCAAAATCAATTAAATTTGTTGATGTTAAAATAATGGGACTAGCGATACCAGAACCAGTAAGATTGATAGTAATTATAGGTTGCGTCTCATCATTGCATGAGATAGTAAGTTGTCCTGTTTGTAAAGAAATATCTAACGGCGTAAATGTTGTAAGTATTTGTAAAGCTCTTTCTTTTGTAAGTTTATATTCAGTTATTGCTTCAGAAAAAACTGGATTTGAAGTTGTTACTGAACTTAATATGAGATTGACATCTACCGGGCTTATGTTAGATACTAACACAGTTTGTTGACCTGAACTATGCAATGCAATATTGCCAAAATTTAAACTTGTTTTGTCAACATAAATTCCTGCTGAAATAGAAATGCCATTCAATTGGACATTAACATTGCCCTCAGAACTAACTAAAAATAATGTCTCTACAAATGTGTCTATTGTTGTCGGCATAAAGGACACATAAAGCATTACACTTTCATTAGGGATTAGCGTTATGCTGCTTGACGAGACACTAAAACTTGGACTTGATGTAGTTATAGATACAACAGTAGAAACCACCCCTGTGTTTGTAACTATTAAAGAATCTTGTTTTGTGTCATTATATGATAAGACACCAAAGTCAATTATTGACTTGTTCGTTATTATCATGTTTAAGTCCCGTTTGTAATTGTTTCATTTTATTTCTGAGTTCTTCTAATTCTGGTCCTTGTTTCAAAACACCCATTGAACATAAACTTTCAATTTTAGAATTTATGTCCTGCAGTTCTGAAACTACAACACCATTCACTAATGTCTCTAAACGCTCAGCAAGAGAGTTTTTCCCTTTCTCTCTTTTTTCCCATTGCAAATTTTCAGTCATACATATCCTTACTGAGGTAAAATAGCATTAATGTCGTTAATAAATTGAATGTTAGATGCAACAATACTTTGATTGTTATCGCTTTGATTTAATTTATCTCCAACTTTGACATATGTCCCTGTTTTCTTATTCAAACGAATATTCACCTGACTTTTCCTTGCATTATATAAAGCAGGGGTTAGAGCCGCTATTATTTCATTTGCACGAACACTAATTTGAGGTTTTCTTGCTGTTATTGTACTTTGTCTTGTTGTTAAAATAGAACGTCGAACACTTGTTTTTGTGTTATCAGCTGTAACATAGGTAATAGTTACATTTCCTTTTGTCGTGTCCCAACCTCGCATAACAGTATAAATTGTTGGAGATGTGATATTGTGATTGTTAATATTTATCAAAGAAGCACTTGCTATTGTCAATAAATCAACTGAAGGATATGCTTCACTGTTTATCCCTATATCGAAACCTATTTTTGCTGCAAGTGAACTTCCTACCTGTAGTCTTGATGTTGAATCTGTTGCAGTACTTATAAGTTTTACATAATAGGTATGGGCTACTTGAGCTTCGAATCCCGTATGTGTCTGGGACATTATATTTGTGACTATCTCATTTGCTGTTACATTGCAATTGTCAGCAACATTACCAGAACCGGGTGTCTGTCCAGGTTGAGTGCTATCTTTATCAGCTAGACCTAGATCCCCTGCTATTCCATTATTAAGAACATGAATATAAGAAGCAGAACCCCCTGTTCCTGAAAACAAAAAATATCTACCTTCATTATAATTCATTGGGTCCCTATAATAAACACATTCAAATAAAGCAAAACAAGCATGTCCCAAACTTTGAGCTCTAACTTCCTGTTGAATCTTTGCAGCTATATCTTCTGGTGAAAGTTGTGTTCCTAAAGAAATAGTTATTGTTTGTATATTATTCAAATTGATTTGTAAATTTCCACCATAAACCCTTGTATGTGGTCGTGAATCAGAAACTACACTTGCTCGAACAGCATTGAAAGTATATGTCTGATTGGGACCACTATTAGCTGAAATTACTAAAGTATCACCATCTGCAATTCTAAACAATTGCGGTATTCTACTAAGTAAGAATGCTGGACTATACCCTCCATTTGTTATGTAAAATCCATGTGTCAAAATTTCATCAATCAATCCTTTAATCGTATTTGTTGAAGGTACTAACATGTTTATATTCAAATCTAACCTATTTCCTCCGCCATGATCTGCCCAATAAATTCTCACCATGAATATTGCATCTGAAATCGTAAGATTTGCTGAAATAAGAGTGTGTCCCGGTTCTGTAACCTGTCCATCAAATCCAAGTTCACCATCACAAGAACCCCATTTTACATTACCTACACCCGTATAAAAAACTTCACCTGTATAGACGATAGCATAGAATCCCATAATACTTGCAATAGTTGCAGGACTGTTCAACAACAGATCTAAATATACACCATCCGACGATATCGTAAACTTACTAGAAGCATAGGTCACTGAATACGTGTTGTTTCCAACAGCGTTCATTTGAGTTTGAATTTCTTGAGCTAATATAATTGGATTATAAAAACCAGCAGTGATATATGCTGACAATGTTGTAGTTATATTTTCTCTAAAATCTATTCTATCATTCTGTCCTGCAACAATTTTAATTGTAGCATCTGTCACATTTACAGTAGAACCTGCATCAAATGAGCCCGATATTATCCTTAATTGATTTGTAAAAGTTTGCCAAGCAGTTGTTTCGTTAAAAGTACAAACAGCTTCAGTATAGCCGCCACCACCAAGTGCTCTTAATCCATTTTGGATACTAGCAGCCATTGCAGGTCCCAATGTAACAGTTGAACTTGTTATAACTCCTATGGGATCTCTTAATAAATCACTATCTATATCTACTTTCAATTTATTATTTTGATCTGCACCAAAATTTGTTGTCAAACTAAAACCAATTATAGTTCTACAAGTACCTCCAGTAATTTCTACAGAACTTGTTGTCCCTGTTGCCGATAAAGTCGTAATTCTTACTCTATTAGAATCATTTGAAGCAGAAATTCCAGAAATTTCAGCATTCAAAACTGCAACAACTTCATCAACTGTAACATTATTAATATCTAACACATCAGAACCACCATAAACTGGGGCATCTCCATCAAGAGCTACTGTTCTTAAAAAATCATAGGAACCTTCATAAACATCTATTCTAGAACTATTTCCAAGCAGTGTTGATGTAATTCTAACTCTAGACCCAGGATTAGTAATTGTAAAATCAGAACTATCAAAATTGGGATCATTAGAAATTTGGGTTACCATTTCAGCAATTAATGTTGAAATGGTATATCTGTTTTGAGGAATAATAATTAGATCGGCACTTAACTGTCCATCAATTGCTATTCTAAAAACATTGTTGACATTATCGACAACAGGAAATATTGTATCGTTTTCAGAATAATAAACCATATTGCCAGTGTTATCCACAATATTAAAACCGATAGTATAAGCTATCGATGAAGATGCATTTGTACCTGTTGCCCATAATAGAGAAAAAATACCTGTACCACCAGCTCCATCTGAAATTATTGTAAATCTGTTTGGAACAGAAATGTTATAATTCACAGAATAATTTGATGCTCCTACAGCATTAAGTCTTGTTTGAATTTGAGTCGCTAAAGTAGCACCTGTATAAGCACCTGCAGGAATTATAGTTGTAAGCTCAACACTTGGGCTTTCTCTAAAATCTATCCCATCATTTACGCTTGATCTTATAATAAATTGGTTACTTACTGCAATTCTGCTTTCAGTATACCCTGGCAATGCATTAAAAGTTGCTGTCTGATTAGATCCACCATCTATTCGCATTGACAATGTATCTCCAGCAGAAAAATCAAAAGGTCCGTAATTTGAACCAATAATTGTAGCTGAAGTGTCTGCTGGAACAGTTACAAGATAACCATCAGGATCTGCTAATGAATATGAATAACCTTGAGTGCGTGGTTCAGCTGTAATAGAAAAAGCTGGTAATGGTTCTGGGCCAAAAGAAACATTATTTGACATTAGACCCTCAGGACTAAAACGCCCCGGAATATGTGTTGGAACTGTTTCATATCTCACTAAAGGTGCAGGTTTATTATAAACTCTTAAATCATTTATCACAGGTAATGAAATATGTAGAGGTTCTGTCCCGCCATTGCTAAAATCAGTTCCTGCAACATACGTATTGAACATAGGTGTTATATTAAGCACACTGCCGTGTTGTGCTAGACAGTCTATTAGACTATCTCTATTAAGCGTTAGATTGTCGTATGCAGTTGTTTTTTGAATAATTACAGCATCTGACTCGCTTATATGATTTGCATAGGCTCCTCTATGATATCGAATTGCATTGTACTCTTGGTTCACCTTTGCAAGTTCTAGAGCTGCTAAATATTCCCAAGATTCTAATAATGTTTCGTTATCATATAGATGATTTTCAACTTGATCTAATAAATCCGGTTCGTCTTCAACATATTCTTCTTCTTTTAATAAAGCTGATTGTTCATCAACAGTTCTATCTATTACTCTTGGTGTCCCATCAAATTGATTACAAAATGTCGGGTAAAAGTAACTTAACATTTGAAATGAAACTTGAACATCTGATGTGTGTGATCCATTTAATGATCTATCTGTAATTAAAAATCCAATATAATTTGCTATGCTTGTTGTTGCATGTACTCCTGTTGCCCAAAACAAACCGAAAGTACCACTATCCCTTGTAATAATAAATCTTTTTCTTGAAGAATATTCGCATGTATATCTATCTACAGCAGCCACAGCAACATTAAGTGCATCTTGTATAGCTTCAGCTAAGCTAGATTCGCTATCATAGACACCATGTGTAATAAAAGCTGTTATTTCAGTATCTGTGCTTTCAAAAAAGTCAATTTTGTCGTTGGTGTCATCTATTGTTATTTTCCCGTTAGGATAAAGCCTTGGCAATCCTCTTGAACCATCGTCATAAATTTTTGTTGTTGTTGCATCAAAATCCTGAAAATTGGATTGAATATTTACTCCATCTAGCCTTTGAAATTCAATTTCAGGATAAGTATAAAGAATTGAATGACTCAAAGTGTCAGGATTTACAACAGAAGAAACTGTAATATTAGGAACTGTTGCAAGTCTATCATGCAATTTTTGTAACGTTTCAAAAAACTCTTCATGGCCAATTTCTTCTTGGGGTGTCGTAAAACCAATCAAACTTCGAGCATCTCTATCAGGATCACTTGCTGGAAGAACATGAACTGAAGAACTAGTACCAAAAGTGCCACTATAGATAATAAATGTGTCACTATCAGTGAAATAGTGAACAGCTGCATTTTTAAAACCACCAGTGCCCTTAATTCTTAATTGTGCTTCTATTGATTTGGCAACATCTTTTCCATTGTCAAGTCCTGAACAAAACAATGGTCCAAGCCTGTCATATCCTATATATCCAAGTGGTACAGATTGACTACCTGTCCAATCAAAACCAATATCATCATTATTGTATCCACGTTCTACATCAGAAAAACAAAGCCTGAAATCTGCTATTTTTATTTCGACAGCTTCACTATCAATTTCGACATTCAACAAATTATTTTGATATTTTCCTTGAATCATATATTGATCCGTAAAACCAAGCATAGATCTTAAATCTTGACCCGAAGCATTTCTAACTTCCACGCTAGATGTTGGACCACCATGAGCAGCAATAATAGTAAAAGTTTGTATAGTAATATTAAATGCACAAGTAGCAGCTTCTAAAGCAGGATCAGCTTGTTGTAATAAAAGCTGTATTGTTGATGCAAGAGCCGAGCCCTCTACTTGCACTATATTGTTGTAAGAAGCTAGCAATTCACTGTCTACAGGTAATGGCGTAATGAGATGTACTACACCTGTCGTATAATCATCAATTGTATAGTCTGTTCCTCTTACCAATGGAATCTCTAGTTCACCAGATAGAACTTTTAAAACATCTGACAATGGCGTAATAGGAATTTGTGTCAAATTTACGTCTGTTTCTGTTCCACTTGCTAATGGTACGACAGATTCATCCGTCTGTATAATATTCGTGATGTCTGACACATCGACTTCAACATCCAATGTACCATCAAAACGAACAGCTAAATTCCTGTGATTAATATCAATAGTAAAGATAGAAGAACTATGTTTTATTGACGTTGTCGATCCAAAACGATCTCTTGACCAAATATCAAAATTTATTCCACAAGGTTGTGATCTAGAATAACCTCTCACAGGAAATAAAGGTACATTTACAATTTCAATGCTATTCTCTACAATTCTTAATCTTCCATTATTAATATAAAGTCTTGCTGGCAATCCAGAAGTATTTGAAATAGTAAAACCAGCTTCTTGCAATGGTTGTATTATAGAAGTTCCATTTAAACGTCGTAACTCTTCTTCAAATTCAAATATGTCAATATGAAAAGGATCAAGTTGTTTTTTAAAAGGTGTATCAATTAAAAGAAATCTTGCTATTTCAGTAGTTATAGTTACAGAAGATTCATTAATTTGTTGATTTTGAGCTTCTGTGTTTTCTCTTGTGTCTTTTAGATAATTAATATCATCCTGAGTCAAAGGCAAATTGAACGCCATTAAAACTCTCCCTTATGTAAGTTTTCCCATATCAATACCAGTCATTGGATTTGGAGGATACCCAGCACCAACAATAGTAGTCATTACAATTCCTGATGACAGAATTGTATTACAAATTCCATTACCAATTGCATTTGCTAATTGCGGCGCCTTTGAACCAGTAAAACCAACTGCAGTAAACATTCCCATTATGCTAGATCCCATTGCTGGTCCTGCAATACCAACTATTTTTCCAGTACCTGTTCCAACTGCCATACCTACGCTTGATGAATTAACAATTCCCATTGCAATAAAAGAGGCAAAAGCATTCCCAATTGCATTAGATAATTGTAATGCTTTTGAACCAGTGAAACCAACTGCAGTCATCATCCCCATAATATTTGTTGCAGTTACCGGACCAACAATACCTTGCACAAAACCAGTACCTACACCTGCACCTGTACCAACCCCTACACTTACGCCTTGATAAAAAGCTGATGCAAGTAAATAATTAGCGACGCCATTACCAATTGCATTTGCTAATTGTGGTAATTTAGAGCCAGTAAATCCTACAGCAGAGAACTGTGTCATAAGTAATCCAGTGAATACGGGCCCTGCTAACATAATGTTTCTTCACGATAAGGAATATTATGTTTTGCTTTATAATGACTCCCAAAACCTTGATAGTGTATGTATTCACCACATCTAATACATTTTTTATGTTTTCTTGACTTTGATTTATCTAAATTAAGAGCTTTTATGTAACTTTCAATACAAAGAACAGGTACTTTAAAAAATTCTGATAATTTATCATTTGGCTCACCATTATAAAACTTTTTTATAAAAATCTCTTTTTGATTCTCTAATTTTTGTATTATTAAACTACCTCTTCTTTTTCTATTTCTTTCTTTTTTTCTTAAAGATGTTTTCTCTTGTTCTTCTTGCATTGTTCTAAGATTGTTAGAATCTATCAAGATTTGTTTGACTATATCTCTTGGTATATGTAATTTTTTTGCAATAGATGAGTATGCTTGATTATCTTTGTAAAGTTTGCAAACAATATACTTGAACTTATTTTTTTGCTCTTCAATAAGTTTTACATTTTTCTTTCTTTTTGATTTTAACCCTAATCTCAAAAAAATCTTAGATGCTAAACCTTTAGGTAAATCATATTTATGCTTTATATCAATCTGATTAAGACTTAGAATTTTTACGTCATCTTCAATATTTTTTCCTAACTTGTTAATATAATAATCGAGTCTATATTTTAAATATTCTTTAGACCCGACTTTAGGTATTTTATATATTCCATACAATATATTTACTAAGTGTTTGCTGACATTTAATTCGTTAGCTATTTTTTCGATGCTCTTTGATTCTCCTATATTTTCTTTAATGAATTGTTCTTTAGAAATTTTATTTTTTAACTCACTGATATAATATTTTTTGTTTTTTAAATCGTATCTAAACTCTTCAATATTAATTTTTAATTGTCGATCAATGTCCCAAACTGACATGTCTTCAAGAATATTTTTCGTATAGATATTAAGTTTTAAATTCGGATATGTTTCTTTTATAATTGCAAGTTTCTCTTTTGCTTCCTCTGGAAAATAACCTTTGATTTCTATAAACTCATCAAATTCTGGTAAATAAAAATCTGGATGATAATATGTTATTCTTCCACTTTTTGTAACATATTTAAAATTTTCAACACCAGTATGACATAAAAATTTTATATTTTTACTTTCTAACCATAACCCAAATTTAAACTCAAACGAACCCTGAAAATGATATCCTTTATAAAAATACCAATGAGTATTAGAATAGTTTGCAATTTTATTTTGTGAAAAACTATGGTGCTTTGTGTTTTGCATAATTTATATAGATGCTTTTACTGTTTTACTCCCAATCAATGGGACTCCGCAAATAAAATCAAGATGAGAAATTCCAGAACCCGGACTTCCTGTGATTACTCCGCCCTTTGTAGGCATTTGCCCGATTTCTACTTGTGGTGCTACAAGTTTCAATTTTGTGCCACCTTTAACTGTCACTGTTGTCATACCATTTATATCAACTGTTTGAGATGTAGAGTCAACTTTGACTTTTCCTGCTTTTGTCTTTATCGTAATATTGCCAGTTGTCACATCAACAATGTTATCCCCAGCCTTTATAGTTATTTTCTTGTTTCCTTTCGTAAGATTTTCTAAAGAATCTCCAGCTTTAATTGTTTCTTTTTTACTGCCAGTCGTAATATTAGTTACATGATCTCCGATTTTTATTTTATCTTCAAAACCTACATCTTTTTTAGTTATTATTTCGCGTTTAATATCGCCAAGTGTTACTTTTTCTTCAATATTACCATTCAACAAAGAAGTCTTCTTGTTGCCATTCATAAAACTTTCAACTCTAGAACCAGTAGTCAAATCATATTGGTCTGTAGTTTCATTTGGTAGGGCTGGAGTAAAAACACCCGGTGATCTTTCTAAATTACCGGTAATTTTCTGAACATTATTGTAACCTATTTGCTCTTGTTTATCTTTAACTACGACTTTCTTATATGAACCGCCATACGTATTATTCTTGTCATTGACATAACTTTCTTCTCTTGTGCCAAGTGACTCAACTTTGAATTTACCATGGACAGTCAATGTATAATTGCCAGAAACTTCCATTCCATAGTTACCATCAACATATCCTATCTGATCGCCCTTTGTTTTTAATAAATAAGCGACACCATCTTTTGCAGGAGCCATAACCTCTATATGTATACCATTATTTGACATTACATAAGCGCTCTTACCAGTTATATCCGAGCCAAGTGTTGCTCTTATACCCCCTTTTGTGTCCAGAAACAAAGATCTGTTATCAATATTTTCAGCACCAATTACAAATTTTACAGAACCTTTGAATCCTGCTTCCCAACTTCTACCAGGGCCCAAAGGATGACGACCGGAAGAAGCTGGAAAATAAGTAAAAAGATGTCCTTCTTTATCTATATCAATTTGAGCAGTAGACATATGTCTAAAATGTAAAGTCGAAGCTAAAGTCGAATATTCTTCAGGCATGCACTCTATATAATCTAAAGCAAATTCTGTCGCAACTGGTGTTCCAAAAATTTGAGAGCGTAGAACTTTAGCATATTTTGAAGAATCTGTTTTGTCATTTCCTACCAAAGTACCCATGACAAAGGAAATATATGGAGAAAGGGGATCAACATCATAACCAGCATTTACTTCAGTAGCTCTCATTATACCGTCAGCCATTTCATAGAGCTCTGTTCTATGCTCTGTGAATGCTTTGCCACCAAGATGTATTGGATTGTTTGAATTCGTTACAAATTGGATTTTTTGACCATTGGGAAGTGTTGTAGGTTGAAACGAAAAATCACTTTCTCCAGGCTCTCTTGCTATCATCCCATTCCAAGTTCGTGATGCCTGTGTATTGGTGTATATTTGATTTGAAGAAAGGCGAATTGATTTATCAGCTGATCGAATTTCTATTTCATTAAGTTTTGAATCCGACAAATAAACATCTTCATCAAGATATAATTCTGCGCCTTGTGTAGATTCAAACTGGATCTCTCCAGGATAAATTTTACGTCTTTTTCCACGTACAACATTATACCCAATTTTTTCTCTAATCGTCTTGATTTCTTTAAGTGTTTGTGGTGTTTTATCGTTTCTTAAAAGACGATATTCTAACAATTGTTTTAAATTTCCATCTACAAAACCAAGAACTACAGGATCTTCCCAAGTATGCGATTGTCTAGCCCAGCCGCACAAAACCAAACTACCTTCTTCTGGCATAGCTCTAATCGACGATCTTGCTGAAGCAAAAGTAGTGGGTAATCTGACTAATTGATTATTTCCGGGTCCTTCTTCTAACCAGATTATATCAATATAACCTGTTTCATAATCAACTCTAGAAACATAGCCAAGACGAACAAATTTTGTTCTATCGACAAGTTTACCTCTATAAGGGCTCTCACCCTTACCTATTGGCTTTAGAGCATCATTCATTTATTATTCTTTCTCTATCGTAAAACCAAGATTTTCAAGACTGACATTAGGTTTCATGTTTGCTGGCAATTCAGGAATACTTTTACTTGTGCCATAAACAATCATTCTCCCATTTTCTGAATCTAATGTGTACATAACATTGTTTGGATCGACTTCAAGTTGCATTCGTTGTACATTCATTTCTAATGCTTTTGCTGCATTATCTTTTGTCGGGTCTGTTTTTTCTGGGGTTTTTATAGTACCTATAGGGTCATATTGCAAACCATACCCATAGGTAATGTATGGTTCAGCTCCTACCTGTCCTATAACTTCATACTGGTCGTAATCTGTTATCTGAAATTCACCGTCTTTATTAGGTGTCACAGATGTATTAGCATAGGTTTGCCATGTTCCAAATTTTTCTTTTGATTTTAAATCTGTAGTAAAAATAGGTTCGACAATAGTCACATGTTCTTTTGCTCTTGGTGTACAAATAGAAGGCATAGAAACTTGTTTTACGAAATTATTTGTATCATTAGGCTCTGCTATAGAATCCCCAACAATAACAACTTGTTCATCTTTTATCTCGCCTACATTTCTAAAAATTGAGTTCTTATTTTGTTTTTTTGTTCTTTCAGCTACAAGAGTTAATGTTGTCGTAAAAGTTCCACCAAATGTGAATCTATTTTCGATTCCTTTTATATAATAAAAAGCATCTCTTGAAGGTATGAAAACAGGGTACCCTAGCCGTAATTCTGGGCGTCCCATTATTGTTACAGAACCTTGTCTGATAAGCGCATTTTGTCTAGCTAATTCAGCTCTTCCCCAAAACACACATTGTTCTGCAGAATGTAACCAGTTCATGCTTCTCTGCACCATTCTTTCTCCAAATTGTAGAGAAAGATACGGATCTCTAGCTGTTCCATTAGTGATTTCTTGATATCCCGAAACATTCGCCAGAGTACCTGTAACATCAACACGTGTTATTACTTCAGATTCGCTTTGTATAAAATTCCAATTTATAATGTCCAAATCATGTATAATTGAGTTCATATTTTTTCTAACATCAAGATTATAAAATGGGAGCTTGAAAACAAGTTCGCCATTTACATCCATAAAAAATTCATAATGTATAGTCTCCTTCAATTCATTTGCTATTTCTAATTGACTTTTCTTTTCACTCTTTGCAATGGAAGGAGCTTGAGGAAAGCTTTGATAGACAATAGTATTAGATCCGAACATTCCTTGTAATTTCTCATTTTTTGTTTTGTCATCATAAGTCAATAGTTTAAAAACATCAATATCCATACGTTTTGTTTCAGGCCGAACTTGCAAAGCATAAATTTTTAAATGAGCACCAACTTCATTTAAACGTTTTGACCAATAGTACATCATTTCTTTTGTTGCAGCACTATCTCTTGCTTCACCCGAAACTTGAACTGTCTGATCTTTAGAATACAAATAATCACTAATAGGAGCCATTTGCAACATTGATGCTGTTGACAAAGCATTAAGAATCTCGGGTATGGTTTGTCCAGAAAAAAGATTACTAAATATAGTTAGATATCTACCATTTGCTTTTACAGTTTTTCCTTCAAGAAATTTTCTAATATCTTCATCGTTCATACCCATCTGACCTAATTGTGCTTTCAGATCTGTTTGTGTGCCCATAATTGACGGGTTGATTGATGCTAATGTTATTTGCCACCATCGCAAAATATCAGCACAAGAAACTGAAATTGTATGTACACCATCACCATAATTTTCTGTCAAAGCTGTCACAACACCCCAGAAAGCTCTATAATAAGGAAATTTTTTCTCTCCATTGACTTCTTTCAAAAATCTGCCTCTGAAATAAATCTCTACTTCAGACATAATTTTCAAATTTGAATATTTTGAAACACCAGAAGTCAATGTTCTATATCTTCCGCCTCTATGTTCAGGATAAGAAATCGTAAAACTTGCTGTTCCTGGGACAGAATCTGTGCTCAAACTCGTATTTATTTCAGTAATGTCTTGACGAATATCGAATTTCCCGCCCGAAGGATCTGTCAATAAATTAGAACCATTTATAAAAACTAAAGCATCAGGAGCAAGTTGTACAGTTTCAGGTTGCCTGTAAAAATCATTAAGAGAGCTTTGTGAACTCATAATTGCCTTTATCTTATTTGTTCAACGTTAAAAGTCTTAGTCACTTTAAATTCAAAAGTAAAATCTAAATTGAAAGGCATTGCGTCGTTCTCTGATAAAGAAAAAGCGATAAAATGTCCTCTATACAAAAAACCATTATAATTCAAGACAACCCTACCAACCGACTCTATTGTACAAGGATTTATTGCACCATCTGGTTTTGAATTTCTATTAGTACCATTATTCCTATAAATAGCTAAAAGTTTTGCAATATTTTCATAAGCTAATGTTTTTGTTCTATCAATTCTTGTAATACCTTTTTCTTCTGAAATAAACATGGCTGTCTTACCAGAAGCTGAAAGAACATCAAGTTCATCATGTTGTCCTTGAAAAATATAAGGTATATTAGTACCTGTCCATCGCACTCGTTGTTCAGTAACCTTTGGAACATATCTTATTTCTAAAGACGTAGGATTAATAAGCAATGTCAATGGAGGAGGAGGATCATTGATATCAAGTTCAAAAACCATAGGTTTTACATTAAGTCGTCTTACTGTTGTTCTTCTAGACATAAGCGTTTTTCGTCACTGATAATTGTCCTAAAATTTTCATTGCTTTAAAACTAAAAGAATATTCAAGATTAAAAGGCATCGATGCATCTTCAGTATATGTAAAAGATTCAAAATAACCATCATATTGATTGCCGTCATATATCATTATTACAATTCCTAAACTTGCTATTTTTGAAGGATTTGCTCTTGCGGCTGCATTCAAATTTATACCTGAAAAGTATCCTTTGCCATTATTTTTGTAGATGTTTAATAATGACATGAAATATTGGTAAGCTTCTGTTTGTCTTGATTTTTGTGTTGTCAAACCCTCTTCACTATCTACAAACATTGCAGTTTTACCCGAGGCTGACAATGTAGTTAAACTTTCACCCCAGTACTCATGTGCAAAACCTCCAAGTGTTCTTGTTTCCGTAATAAGTGGTGAATAAGTGATATCAAGATTTGATGGATTTATAAGCATTGTCAAAGAAGGAATTTTAGCATCACCTCTGATACTCCATGAAATGGGAACAGGTACCTGTTTTGCAGTTTTCATTTGAGTTTATCCGAATAAAGTGCGTTCAAAACAATTTGTTCTACTTGACGTCTATCATTCTGATTGACATAGATATTGATAACTCTATTATCATTTACTGTTTGACCAGATCCTGCACCTTTCCAGACATTTTCTGGGATAACCATTTCACCAGAATTGAGCCCTGCTAAAACTTTATCCCCAGTATAATTGTTGCCTGGAACTATACCTCCCTTTGCCATACCCATCATTGATGCAGTAGCTATGGTTTCAGTTTGGCTTAAAGGAACAGGTTTAGGAGCACCAGTAGTTTGAAATGTAACACCAAGTCCTGCTTTATTTTTAGATAAACCAGCAGCTAAAGCATCACCAATATTTGTAAGATTTGCACTTACTTTACCTTTTGTTTCTAATTCTTTTCTTTGTGCTTCTTGATTTTCTTGATATCTTTGCAATGTATTTGAAGATTTATTTAAAAAATCAAGTTCTTTTGAAATTTCTTCCATTCTAGCTTTTTCTTCGGGCGTCTTGTCTTTCTTCTCATTAAGAACTTCTAATTCATAAGTCAAATCGCTTTGTTGTTTTTCTACATTAGCACTAAATTGTCCAATTGCTTCAGAATTTTTTGAAAGTACATCAAATTGTTTTTCAGTATTTCCCAATTGGCCTTTAAAAGCTATGCTAAACAAACTTGTCAATTTTTCAATTGTAACAAAAATATTTCTCAATAATTTTGATACAGTATTATTTAAAGCATCTTCCATATTTTTTGTTTGTCTCATTGCTTCAATACCAGCACGTTTTGCTTGTCTTTTTTGTTCGTCTTTTGCTGCTTGCTTTTGGGCATCAGTCATTGATTTGAAATTAACATCCAAAGAAGAAAGAATATCGCCAAGAGCAGCAGCTACAATATTGTTGTCTTCACCAAAATCTTTTCCCAAATCAGTAGCAAGAGTTGGAAACTGTTGTTTCAAAATTGCTTGTATCTTTTTAAGGTCTCGCCCTTTTCCTTGAATTTTCTTAAGTTCTTCTGTCAACTTGGATGCTCTATCTTGTTGATTCTCAGTGTTTGTGAGAATCTCAATAATACCTTTTGAATCGAATTGATCTCTTGTGTCGAAAGCTTGTTTAAGTTTCTTACTATTATCTGCCATGTTCGATGCAAGACTTCTCATTGTCTCTACGACTTCAGGGTCAAATCCAAATTGAGCTCCAATGATTTTCATGCTAAGGGCACCTTGTTCTATAGCTTTTCTGACTTGTTCTATAGGACCAGTAATATTTGCACCTGTAGCCTTTTTAATTAAAAAACCCATTTGCATTTGAAATTGCTCTTTTGCATCCATCATCAAAGCACGTTCCATCTCAGCATTGTATCCTTTGAGAGCATCAGTGTTCTGCAACATTCTCTTTTGAGATTCAAGTAAGTCTCTTTGTTTTCGTTTTTCATTAAGTTCTTCTACTTTAGCGTCTTTATCAGCTCCCTCTTTCATTCCTTTTGTTTGTGTCTCTAATGATGCTTCTTCATCTCTTAATCTCTTTATTCTAGAATCTGCATCTCTTATTCGTTTTTCATAGAATTTTGCCCAAATTTCGTTACCTTTTCCCATACGATAAATTGTTATCTGAGATGCTGCATCTAAATCTTTAAAACTTTTAATAATTTTTCCTGCAGCACTTGTAGCAGCAGCTTCTGGAAGTTTCATATTCTTTACTAAACCAGAAAATAAACTGCTTACTTCATCAATTCTTCTACCATACAAACCTAAACCGGTCCCTGCATTGAGCACTTTATCAAAGAAAATAGATGTTGTAATTCCTGCTTTCGCAGCATCTTTCTGCATCTGTACAAAACTTGTACCTATTTCAGACAAACTCATACCGAATTCAGCTCTTAAATTACCAGCACTACTAGCAACCTCAGTAATCTCCATACCTAAAGTTGTTGCTATACCCATGAAATCTTCAAGATTTCTCAATGATGATGTCAGTCTAAATCCAGCCTTTGAAAAATCATTCAGATATCCAATAGCTTGATCCATAGAAATACCAAGAGACCAAGCCCATTTTTCTGTTTGTTTTCTCATATGCTCTATATTGCTATCAGCAAGTTCTTTTGTCCCTTTTCTCACATCATCAAATGCTCGTCCTGCTGTATTAGTATTAGCAGCCATAGCAAGAACTTGTTTTCTTGCTGTTTTTATTTGTTTTTCCACAGTCATAATTGTTTGAAGTACACCAACGAATGTGAACAAACCAGCCAAAGGAGCAAGAACCGCGCCCAACAACTTAAAAGCAGCCCCCATACCTTTAGCAGCAACCACACCAGTCTCCCCAAATGTAGCTACAGCTTTTGTTGGTATTCCTTTTTTGAATACTTTAAATGCATCAACAAGGCCGCCTAAGTTTTTCCGTTGTTGTAAAGTTTGTCGTATATAAGCTTTGTTTATTTCATTTTGTTCTTTTGCTCTTCTCACTGTCATCGAAATAGATTCGCTTTCAAGCCTCTTGATCTCTTCTTGTCTATTTGCTATCATTCGTAACTTGTCACCTTCAAGTTTCAGCAGACCCATCTTCGCTCGTATTTCTTCATTTGAAGCTTGCTCATCCAAAACTAATTTTTCAAGTTCACTTCTTATCTTCATCACTTGTTGTGCTTGTCTATTGAACATAGATGAAATTGCTTTGTTCCAATTTTGCATGTCCCCTTGTTCTTCTAGAATTTCTCCCATTACTCTGTTCATCAGGTTGACAGCATCATTTTCAGTTTTTGTTTCAGCAACAAGTTTATTTTCAAGACCAAGAATTTCATTTAATCTAGTACTTCTCTCATCTAATCTTGTTTTAATGTCATCCAATTGACTTAACATTGTAGAATTATCTTTTTCTGTATTCTCCGAAATTATTTCGAATTGATCTCGTAAGTCTTCTATCTGACTTACAGTCTCTTCAAAACTAGTTCTTGCAGCAGTACCTAATGAACCAGATATTTCATTGGATGATCTCAAGATTTCATCAAAGTTCTTAGCCACTCCTCTTGTTGTGTCATCAATTTTCTTATAGTCATCATTCATTTTTTGAACTGTCTGACGTATCTCTTCTATTTTGTCAGCTGTCTTAGTCATGAATGGAACAGACAATGTACCATCTTTAGGAGCAGATTTCAATTGGTTGGTTACTCTTGTCAAATCTCCCTTAATTTTTGTCCAAGATTTTGATAATTCTAATGTAGAATTCTTCATCTTGTCTTTATCTGCAACAAGCTTTTTCTCAATAGAAGATGCTTCAGCAAGTAAATTGTTATATGCTTTTGATCTATCAAGAATCGTATCATGTCTATTTTCCATTGCATCAAGTTCAGAAACTACATTCCCGAATTCTTTCACTAAATTGCTAATTTCTCCCGAATCAAAACCTGAAATACTTTTAGAAGCACTTTCAATAAGCTGAACAGCATTTGAAAGCCTTTCCATTTCTTTTCTCGGGAACAATTCGATCTTTGCAAGTGTAGACAATTTTTGCATTGTCTTAGGAATGGCAGACATCATTTCAAAATATTGTTTTTCAAGTACTGTATTTTTTTTCAATGACTTATTGAAATCTTCAACAGTCCCTGGCAATTTAGACATTTCAACAAAATATTTTTGAAGCTTTTTTAGAGCTTCATCTATATTCGATTGAATCTCAAACTGACTTACATATTTTCTCTTGTCTGCCATTCTTCAACCCTTTATTCGATTAAACCTTTTTCTTTCAATTCTTTTTCAGCTACTTTTGTCAATGCTGACCATTTTGAATACAAAAATGAAATGACATTTTCATCCCATGTACCAATAATTTTCTCAAGTCTAGACAATGTCTCGTTCTTTACTTGCTCTCTTTTGTCAGCATCAATCAAAGTCTCATACTCATCTAATCTTTGTTCATTGACAGCTCTAATCGCATATTTCAAAGTTTCAGATTTTAACTTCAAAAAATATGCATTACCTACCATCTCCGCACAGGCTGCAAAAACATAGCCTTCTTGTTCAGAATCTAAGGTAGATAATAAAAGTTTAAGACTATTGATGTCAACAATTTCAGTTTTTTTCCCTAGTTTAGAAAGTTCACTCAGTGCTGCAAATGCATCCATTTTTTAAATCTCCTTTAATCTTTTTGATGTATTTCAGTTTCAAAAAAACTCTTCTCAGTTTCTAGTTCTGTAGGTATACCGGTTCTGTCTTGATAATCATAAATGGTTTGTAATGCAGCATCTCTATCTTTCAAAGTTTGTCGCATTCTGTCTTTTGTACTTTGTTCATCTTCTGTTTTTTTCTTCTCTCCAATACTCTGTCTAAGAACATTTGATTTTTCACCAACAATTAAATCTAGTTCATCCATACTTGCTCCTTTTAGTTAATATTAATCTTACTCAAACTTCATTACGTCTAAGTCTGGTTCTATATTTCTACGTTGTATTGTCTGTCTTACTCTTTCATTTTTTTCTTTTTTTTGCTTCATCAAATCTACACCTTGGATATTCACATTCATTACAGCAGCCTTCTCGGCTGCTGTTTTAATAGGTTCTATTTCACTATTAGAATCAGCTAGACCTTGGCTAGCATCATTTAGTTGTTCATCTATAGTATCAGGTTCATGAACAATTTCTTGGTCACTAGTACTATCTTGTCCCGATAAACTTTTTAGAAAACGATCAGCCTCGCCTTCAACGTCTATTTGTTCTGCCATTACTTCATCAAATGCATCTTCTTTTTCTTTTCGAGAAACAGCTGCAAAATCCTTCATATTGATTACATCAAGATAACTAAATTCATCATGAAAGAATCCTTGCTTCTTATCTTCTTCAAGTTGTATTTTCATGGCTTCATTTTCGATCAATGATAGTTGTTCAAATTCTATACCCCTTCTTGCACTTACTTCTCTTTGAACTAAAACTTCTTTGCGCTTCTCGCGCAAAAAGTTTTTTAAAGACTCTATTTCGCTTTTTCGAACAATACGATCATGTTCATCTACAATTTCACCATTTAGAGTTCTTTCCATCAAAATATTTATTCTTGCTTCATATTCATCATCAGTCTCTTCTTGTTGTCTTTCCATAGCTGAAAAAACATCATTTGAATCTACAAATTGTTGCACAACAGTTCCTTCAAGCTCTTCAACAATTCTTTGTTTTATTTTATCTTCATTTTCTTCAAGCTGTTCGACAACAGTTTTTCTACTTCTTGCTTTTTTGTACCCTTTAGGATTTATAAAAGCGCATATCGAATTCGTCATATATTCAGTTTTTGTCCATTGTTTCTTTTCTTCTTCAAATGAATCTTTGAAAACATTTGTGACAATCCAGTAAAATTGATATTGATTAAGTAAACGTATCGAAAAGGGATCAGTTATACGACTACAAGTCTTAAAAATCGCCCACATGTTTCTAGATTCTTTTGACTCAACATAAAAATCAATAAATTTAGATGATTCGGCTATTTCTTCATCAATCTTTTGATATTCATCATATAGTTTTAGAATTATTCTTGAATTCAATTTACGGAATAATTGATCATGTTTTTGTTGTTTGAACTCGAGACCATTGACATACTGAATAGAATAAGACAGAATATCAAGCATAAGAATCATATTGTACTTATTAGAAAGATATCTGTATTTTCTTGAAATACCTTCTCTTTCTTTTGCTGTCAAAGAACGTATCGTAAAATGATATCCTGCTGTTTCTACTTCTCGAACTATAAAAGAATCGAAAATTAGATTTGCAATAATCTCAAAATCATGCTTAGTTACTTTTCTAGCAGCACTCACTAGCATAACTCCCAAAAAAAAATTTTTTTTAAAAAACTAGAAGATGACTTCAACACTCTCCTCTGAACTGCACAGAGTCAATGAGTATTGTGAAGAAATGCAGTTGAAGGCGGGGGAGTAGCCCCCGCACAAACTTATACTACTTGACCAGAAGCATTACCTCTCATCGAGCCTTTATTACTTTCATAGAAATCTGTCGACTTATATGCATCTTTATTTGCATATACATCAGAAATCTGGCAAGTCATATCCTGTGTAACTGATGTTGCACCAATATCAAAAGTCTTTGCAAAATCTGACATCCAGCAACCTTCATACCATGTTTTGATAACTTTTACATCACCGTCATCGGTTGCTCCAGCCTTTGCTTGTCCTTTGATATAATCAGGAATAAGAATCGTCTCATAGACATCAAACGGCCATTGATGATGTTTTAGAGAGCGAATCATACCTGAACTTCCAGCTTTATAACCAAAAAGCTGTTGAATATCTCTGAGATACATCATCATGACTGTTGCTGTGGCTGAAAGATCAGTTACACCAACTGCAAGTTCAGCTATCTGATCCCCAAAACCGATGCCACGTACTGGTTCGACAGCTCTTGTGTCAGTCGGGTTCCAAGTCTGAATCAATCCTATTGGTTGAACAGCTTGGTCATCTGCATCAATGCTAAATACACGTACTCTTTGGGGATTCAAGAGCCGAGTATTTGGCGACACACCTTCTCTATAAATATACGCTTGTCTTGCCATAACTTATACTCCTTAGATTAGATTTCCTATTTCTTCATTCTATAAACACTTTATTAAATTGAGCGCCCAGTATTGAGCGCTCAATTTACATCAACTTAGAAACGAACTCTTATCTGGTATTCTACATCGACCCAGTTCAATCCCATGATCGGGATATAGAAAGCAGTAACTTTGATGTAATCAGGTTGAACCGAATCTCTAACCGCAGTAACGCCCTTGTAATCAACAATGATTTGTGCATCAACTGCGGACGCTAACATGGATCCTACTGCAGCTCCAACTTCTCCAGGAAGACTTGAAGTCATCTTTCTTCCGACATAAGGTTCTACAACTCTACGAGTTTCTTGTTGGATGAAGTCTCTGATTGTGATAACCATAACTTCTCTTGTAAGAGCACTTGTCATATTCGTTGTCATTGCATGACGAATAACCATTGTCGAACTTACCTTCATGATCACCGTCAAACCTCTAACAGCAACCAGGTCCATAGTTGTTTCATCCAGAGAGCGTACAAGCTGTTTGAAACCAAGCAATGTTTTGCGTGTCATCGGTGTTGCAACATCCCATATCGGACTTACATTCAAGCCACAAAGTGCTGCAGCTACAAATGTTCCATCAACAACATGTTCTGTTACGCTCCCGTCAGCTTCTACCATCTCAATAACAGCACCATCAGGATAGACGCCAATCATACGTTCTGTATTCAAAGCAAGAGCGTAGTTTCCTGCTTCCATAGGCTCTGTACCAACTGCAAAGCCAAAGAAACTGATTCTCTCTCTTCTGTTTCTCTTTGAAGACATACTTGCACAATGTGATGCTGTATAATTTATAACAGCAGCCGATGCTGTAACAGGGAAAACTACAGCTGGATTAATACCATCTACATCCTGTTCAAGTCTCTTTATCACATCCATGTAAGACTGATCAGGTGCAAGATCGCTGCCCTCTGCTTTACGAACTTGACAAAGAATAAGAGCAGTTGCTCCATTCAAAAACATCAGATAAGCAGTAAGAACTAACGGATTCGATGCGGTAAGATCACCGTACTCTGTCGTAATGTCTTTAAATTTCGTATAAAGAGCACAATCAAAATTGTCTTTTTCATAGTAATACGAAACATAATAAACATCACCGACATTTGGCTCTTTACCCGATTTATCGAAAGCAATCAGATCTGTAATATCCCCTGCAGCAACATCCGTTGTGTTATTGACATTCAAATTCAAACCAGGAATGCTTGTAACCATAAGAACGCTCGTAACAAATATTGCTTCAGCTGTAATATCTATCTGAAGAGTATCACCAGAAGCATAGGCGACATCAGATTCAAGCGTGAAAATTAATCCTGTTTGACTGTCAACGTAAGTTGAATTTGTTATTCCAAAACCAGCGGAACCTCCAACAACATTCGAACTTACAACAAAATGTGTATTTGAGGTAAAAGTAAGTGTTACAGTTTCATCAATGGTATAACCCTTAGAAACCGTAGGCCCTGTAAGATAATTTGCTCCAGTAAAACTTGGATTTGCAACAGACTCAAGCCCTGGAACTGCAATACCAAGTCTTCCATCTTCAAGTGAAGAAATAGTATATGTCCCTACTCCTACACCACCTGATGTTGCAACTTCTATGCTATAAGTATCATCTTCCATTCTTGAGCGCCAGTATGTAACTCTAACAGTGCTTCCTACAGCAGGAGGAGTTGCAAGATAAATAGTACCTAATTCTCCATTAACTCTTGTAACATCTCCTTCGACTGCTGGACCAACTAAAGGAGTTATTGTTACGGTAACATTTGTAGGATCATTTGTTACAATATCGCGACCTGTTCCATCGACAATAGGTACGAATCTTACCGTACAAGATGTTTCGATCCCATGAAATTGGCTTGAAACATCTTCATTATAGATTCTGTCGTCAATCAGAGTTGCTTGGATTTGATTGTCATTGAAAAACTCACTACCTGATGTGTGAACAATTTCTGACAATTTGTAGCCTGTTCCCCATTCAATCTGTTCTCCAATAATAGCGTAATCGACGTTTTCGACAAAATCTGTTGTCTCGGGAGAAACACCAACTCTAATCATCCTTGTCAAACCAGTGAAAGGAAGATCATCAGCAGTGTTCAAATGCATATTGTAATAGTAAGTAACAGTAAGAGTTTGTCCAGGTGCCGGTGGCTCTGTCAGAGTAAACTCTCCATTTACACCATCAAGATGTGAAACTTCAACAATTGCATTATTGACTTTCACTGTAATGTTACTTATTGTCGTAGTCGCTTTTCCGGCATTTGTACCATCAACAATTGGTTTGTGATGAGTATAAAAAGTCACTGCTGATACTGTAATTTGATCTGAGATGTCTTCGTCAACAACTCTTGTGTCAGTCTTTTTATAGAAGTAAGTGCAAGTTACTTCATCGGTACTTCTTGGTGCAAGTGCTAGATAAATTCTTCCATTAGCACCTTCAACTTTAGCAACAATTACTTTTGTACCATTGACTTTTACTTCGACATCATTTGTGTTGTTCGTTACACGGCCAAGTCCATCACCCACAACGATAGGATAATTAAGAACGGTAAAATCACGATTTGTGCCAGTAAAACCTGCTGACACATCTTCATTGACTTTTCTGTTGTCAAGATTTGGACTCGAACCACGAACAAGTTCATACCCTTCAACTCTTTTAACTTCTTCTGCTGTTCCAACAAGAGCAGGTATTCTCTGATTAGCGAGCAAACCCACGATAGCGGTGTCGAGATTTGTCGATGTGTATACAGCAGGCGGCGCATACCCTGTAAAAGGTCCAGCCATGGTAAACTCCTTATGATATAATGTTGATAATCTTAAAACTAGCAGGTAAGTTTAGCTTTTACGCAATTCATCTAAATTCTGTATTTAATAAAACCACTAGAAAGGTTATTTCTGTTCATATTCAATGATTTTTCGATTACACTTACAATTAAAATTTTTATCAGGAATATCATCTTTTTTTGAAAATTTATGTTCTAAGCCACAATGACATTTTATGTACATATAAGATTCGACACCATTGGGAACTGGCAAAGAATCTATAAAATCAATTAATTCATTTTTATTAAGCCAGTTTCGATATGTGTTTGATTCTCGTTTTTGAACAATAGAATTATTGAGCTGAAAAGGATTATTTGATGCTATATAACTAACAATAGACTTTGGCATAAAAAACTCCAATGGGCGAGTTCTACTCGCCCACAAATCATGCTGGTGTAGCAAGTTTCTTTTTGGTCTCTTCTTCGATCTGAGCTTTGATAACACGTTCTTTATGTACCATAACAATTTGCTGAACATTTTGGTCATAAATAAAACTTGCTTTTTCTTTCTTCAAAGTCGCAACAGCTAACTCGGCTTCAGCTATTTTTTTGTCAAATTCTTGAAGTTTCAAATTGAATGCGGTTCCTGTATCAATCGAAATCTCTTGTTTTTGTTGTTCGGGCTGTTTCGTTTCTTCTTGTTTTGTAAGTTGTTCTGACATAGTAACTCCTTTTAATTGTATTTAATCTAAGAGCAAAGCTCTTTTAAAGTCTCACTTCAATCAAACCGACATCAGTTGAATCATAAGACTGACGTGCTATTGCAAATGAATTTATTGTTTCTTCTATTGTTTTTGCGGCTCTTGCAACACCTGGGTATGGAGATGTGCATGCGCAAAGCGTCAGACGATCTCCTCTTTTAATAGTTCCAACAACTTTACAAAGCACATGTCCTGTCATAGCAATTCGTTTTGCATTGTATTTTTTCTCAAGATCTTCGATTGACAAATTTTTGAAATCATGCTTTACAGTTTCAGGATCAGCATCGCTTACAGCAAAACCACCACAAAAAGTTGCACGGTCTGTAACAATACCATAAGCAATTTTTCCTGTTCCAATTTCGACTTTCATGTCTTCGTCTGTCGATTGTTGGACAATAGTTCCAACACAATAATTAGCAAGATCACCTGTAACAGCAGCCCATTCAGCAAAGTCGGCAGCAGGAGAAGAAATTGTTGTTCCTGCATCAGAATAAATTTGTCCATTTGAAGCAATTTCAGCAACAGTAGCATTACTGTTCTTGAATCTAATTGCATGGCCATTTGCATCCAAAGACAAATCCTGATATGATTGTATTATTACCGCACCATGTGTCAAACCACTACCAGCTGAAAGCGTTAGGTCAGAACCTGCACCATCACCCTCAACAAGCACATAAGCTCCATTTGTTGAACTAGGTGCTCCATGATCTACGCCATGACAAATCTGAATAATTCCTGCATCAGAAGCAAAACTTGCATTGATGTCCAAAACTTCTGAATAAGAAGTAGCATGGAAATAAGTTCCACTTGAATTAAAATCCAAATTATCAGAAAGAATTGTTCTCCCTTGATGGATAATTGCACCACTTGATGTATTCCCAGCACTTATATAAACATTACCACCCGCACCAACACTACCATAATCATTTCCATCACATCTTATATAGCCACCGTAACTAATACTTGGGAATCGTCCACCAGCTAAAGAAAGATTACCCGCATTAGAAGTACCACTTGGATCAATACCTGATGTTATCGAACTTTCAACTCCATAAAAATTTATTCCGCTCTGACCATTGAAACCTGCAGGGACTATATTCAAAGCAGCAAAAGTCGCAGGAGTAGACCCTATTGCAACTCCATGAGTATAGAAAGTGAACGTACCATCAACTCCAGTATTAATATGCGACTCTCCTGTTGCAGCATCTAATTTTAAAATTCCACTATAGTTACCATTAGTTGCTGTTGCGACCTGCAATATTTGTCCTGCCGACGTATACATACTTGTATTGGACATACCCCAGAATTGATGCTGAGCACCATCAGTCGTATCAATGTGTATAACATTACCATACATACTAAATGTGCCATCAACACCGACATCGACGTAAGAACCCCCTGTTGCAGAATTTAATTGCAAAATTCCACTATAATTGCCATTGGTTGTTGTTGCAACTTGTAACACATAACCTGATGTTGTATACATACTAGTATTAGGCATGCCCCAGAATTGATGCTGAGGTCCACCAGTAGTATTAAAATTAATTTGAGTAGCATTTAAATCAATTTTTTGGTCTACTTCATAACCTTGTACATAAATAGATGAATCTCCACCAATTATGTTTACAGAACCAGTAGAAGCACTTATACTTATACTTGCTGATGAGTCAGCTGCACCTGGAAAATCAGGTTCCAAAACAAGTACATAGCCTCCAGTTCTAACTCTATCTGTCATTACATTGTCACCAACAAGATAAATGCCTGCGCCTGTTATAGTATTAAAATATGCTTGACCTTCACAATGGAGTTTATATTGTGGGTCAGTAGTACCAATACCAAAATTTCCACCGTATGCCATTCTAAAAAGTTCTGTGCTATCGAAAATGAAAGCAAGATCACTAGCTGGCCTGTAAATATCTCCAGTAAGATTAATATTTCCTGCCACATCTAGTTTTTGTAATGGGGATGATGAACCGATACCTACTCGATTTGAACTCAAAAATATATTGTCAGAACCACTATCTGTCGAAATTTGCATTCCGTAAGATGGGTCCCAATTAACAATACCTTTTCTTGCACCTACATTATCGTAAAAACCTACGCCAGTAATGTTAGAAGGTTCATTACTTTGAATTTTAACAGTTGAATGGCTAGAAGACCAGGGACCTATAATGTGTGCTTTTGAATTGTTTGCCGTTGTTGTCCCAACACCAAGGTTTCCAGTAATATTAAAATCACCACCTGCACTCAAATTCCCAGAAAAAGCTCCTGTTCCTATGACATCAAGAGCACTTGTTGGTGTTGCCGTTCCGATACCAACTCTACCATTGTCAATCAATAATGCATAACCTGTGCCTGCGTTATGCAATGTCATAACTGTTGCAGAATTTCCAACTTCGGTTTGATTTATTGAAAGAGCAACCTGATTATCATTTTGATTTATTTCTAACATATCTGCTGTTGTTACTTCTGTATTGATAACTGTTGTTGTTCCATTGACAGTCAAATTATTGTCAACAAGAACATTTCCACTTACATGTAATGTTGCACTAGGGTTTGTTGTACCAATACCAACTCTACCAGAATTGACTATTAATGAGGGACCGATACCAGCATTTGTAATTTGAACGACAGCAGTATCATTTACGGCACCTGTTTGACTTACTACAAGTCCGTTGTCATTAGCAGCTTGGGTAATTGTAAGTTTTCCAGCAACACCCATATCTGTAAAATTCGAACTTCCATTAATAAACAAATCATTATTGATTAGACAACTTCCTTGAACATGAAGGAGTTGAGATGGATTTGTAGTTCCTATGCCAAGTCTTCCTGTTGATGTAAAACAGGCACTTTCACTTCCGTTCGTATGAAATCTTATTTTTCTAGCACCTTGAGCAACAAGATCTATTCCCTCAGAACCTGAATCATCATTCCCACTCAAATAACCCAAATATGTTCCTGTTCTATAAAAATCAATTTGAGGGTATGTAGATTCTATTCGTTCATGACCCACAATATGTACAGCCTCTTGAGGATCTGTCGTTCCTACACCAATTCTTCCATTTGTTTTAAAACGAATTCTCTCGATACCTGGAATCATTTCAGTTTCTGATGTACCATCTAAAAATCTCAAATCATTCGAATAATCTACAATGCTTGCCATGAAAATCGTACCAATACGATGATTTATATCACCAATATTTTGTCCATCGGCAAGTAAAAGATCTGTTCCTGGACCAAGTTCTACATCTTTAATCGTTGTTCCCATACAGTAACTACTAAGAGAATTGATTAAAATTCTATTATCTTCAATCATTGATGTAGTAATATTACTTGAGGTATCACGGGTAATTGTGGCAATCTTTACAAACCTGTGATAGATACCATTAGCATCAGGTTCGTCTTCTGGTATTGCAGGAACAACTGGAGTAACACTTTCGACACCTTCCATCACACATATATCTTGCACCATTCTTACTCTATTTGCCGTAGAAAACCCTATGCCTGGGACAATCAAAGATGTGTCTTTATATTCAGGAGGTTCTGTTCCAATACCTACACCAGTAGCAGAAACTTCAGCAAAATAGAAATCAATATAAACTACATCAATTCTTGGATTTGTTACAGGGGCATGTAAAGCTGGTGCCGCTGGCCAGGTTTTTGTATAACGATCATCAACAAGTGTTCCTGTACTATAACCTTGATTTTTGTATTCAAGATCATTTTTTAAAAACAAAATATAACCATCAACAATTAGAATACCTGCACCTTCAACAGTTCCATCACCACCCCTAATCAAAAAGTTATTCACCGTGTCAGTGCTTTGAACAACTTGAAAACCATTATTTAAAGAGTAACACCTGCAATTTACATCAACTGGATTTTCTTTTGAAGGGAAGTTTGCCGTAATTAACTGTCGAATATAAGAATCAGAAACTTCTTGTATTTCATCAAGCTCATTTGATGATAGAGGTACACCTTTTTGAAAATGCATTCTATAACGTTTTTGAGCCCCTATAGCATTCGGAATTCCATCGGGATTATACATGCTGGGTTCATAATTGCCTGAATAAGCAACACTCATAAATTCTCCCTTTAAAAGAGACCTTTAAGAAATCAAAAACCAGACTTTAATAAAAATTTTAATAAAGAAGAAAATAAAAGGAGTAGAAAACTTATTCTTGTTGGTATTTACGAGTCACACGTGGCCATGCACTTGGATAAACTTGATAAGCATCCATTGTAGGAACTATTTGCAAACCCTTTTGATGTCTACTATTCATTTGACGTTCATCATATTGATTTGTTTCATAAGCTTGCTCTTTTAAATAATCAATACCATTCTTAAAACTATCTTCACCGTAACCATAATTGATTCTACGAACTGTAGCAATCAAAGGGATATAAATTTCCCAATCTGTTTCGACAGTAAAACTAATTCCGCCCGTGAAATTATATTCTTCAGGAACTTCCACTTCTAAATCTTCAGCCTCGCCTGACAAGGCAAACTCGCTAATTGCAATTCCTTCGTTTGCTAGGGCATCTTGATAATCTGCCCACAATGATGTAACTACATAATCTATAACACGTTCTTGTTGATCAGCATCCTGAGCTACACCAAGAATATCGACATTAAGTATCCAGCGCCCACCAAAAACTTTAGCAGTTGTAGTATTTTCTTCTTCTACAACAACAACTTGTTCATCTCCAACTTTTAGTCTATCACCAAAAGCAAGCACTACACCTGGGATAGCTGTATTATTAAGCCCATAATATTCTGCTACAAAAGGGCCTTGTTGAGCAGATCGAACTTGATAATCAATAACAATTGGTTCGTGATCAGTTACTGGATTTGTGAAAAGAATCTCTCCTGTCTCATAATCTATAGCATAATCAATATCTTTTTTAAACTCGAATTGCCCATGTTCTGAAAAAACAATTTCTGAGCCTGGATTGACAGGTATGTTTTTTAGAATAGCACCTTGGTGTGTTCTTATAACAACAAGATCTAGTTTTTCATTCGTGCAAGTCAAGTACGGGTCAACAGTAAAACTAAAAACATTTGTGTTGAGATCATGTTCAGTAATTTTCACAATATAAAAACCTTGAGAAACTAATTTATCAAGGTTTTCTTGATCATCTCTTACCCATTCAATAGAATTACCAGGAACATCTTTTAGATTTGCTAATGAACAATAACCTCTATGAGTTCCAATAAAATTGTCAAGACCTAATTTTTGAGAAGAACCTGAAACAGATCTTACAAGAATAGCCGTTTTTGGACGCTCTTCTTGTGGGAATTTTGTATAGACTTTAACTTTTTCAAAAATAGGATGTCTAGCCAAAATATCTTGGAATATTGAAACAAATCTTTTTTTGAGCGAATTTGAAATTATATAAAACATTCATTAAACTCGCTTTTTGAAACTTTCATTTTCAAAAATTTCTTGCCTTGTAGTTGAACAAGTACTTTGTCCCCTTCATCTTTTACTACAACAAATTTATCTTTTTCACCAGAAAGAATCGCACCTGGCTGAACAGTTTTAAATTGTGGCTTAGGCTTAGTATTAAGAGATTCTACATATTTCTTATGTTCTTCATCATTCTTAATTTGACGAGCAAGATGGATTTTTAAGTTTTGAAACTCTTTATTGCAAACTGGACAGAGAGTCATTGCTTTCTCTCCTTATTGTTCGTTATTATCTAACACAAATCTATTAATTGCAAAAACACCTACATCTTCACCTGTATCTTCTTGAACACAAAGATACCCTGGCATTGATGCATCAGACACTATATAACGACGCCCTTTAAAAAGGGGACCAAAATTATCTACACAAATAACAATATCACCCCCGTTAATGAGTTTTGCTTCTTTTTCTTGAGCAGCTTTTTTCTCGACAGTATCAACAATAGAATCAAGTTCTTCATCACTTAATATAGATGCAACTTGTTTTGCAATTCTATCAAGATCTTCAGACATTGCTGGATTAATCTGCTTTGTCTGAGAAGCTACTTTTGTCAAATTACCTACCATTGTCTGTTTCATATTCTCTCTCCTTTATGCATAAAACTGTAAAGCATTCAATAAGCACCCTTTTGCAACTGCATTGAGTGGATCTGATGCCTTTTTTACTTGTTTAATTGAGAATGGTAATTTTTTCGTCTTTATTTCTTGCTCAAAAAGTTTATCAAAATTAACAGCTTTAGATGTTCCACCACTAACGACAACAGATATAGATTCTGGAAAATTAGGAATATCTGTCATAGAAGCAAATTTCTTTTCGATAGCATCACAAGTATAATTAATCAAATTTTCATAATAAATCTTTATTGCAGTCTCTTCTCTATTCTTTGGGTTCAATAAATCAACACCAGCTTCTTTAAGCATAGTAATTCTTGAACTCTTAACTCCAACAGCTTGAGCAGCATTTTGATCAATCCAATCCCCTGAACGTGCAAGACAAAATTGATATTTTTTATCAGAGACACCGTATAAAGAAAGAGCAAGATTGATTGAACCCGCACCAAATGATAAAGCTAACCCTGTAAATTGTTCTTCCTCAAGTTCTGACCACACGATAGCAAATGCTTCATTGAGTGGCTCAGCATTATATCCAAATGATTTCAAAAATGACATAAGTACATTGCCATGATAAACATTATTGAAATCACTGTCAATAGGATCAGCAGGAATCGAGAAATAAAGCTTCTCATTTTCTTCTATAGGGTCTCCCACAAGATTCTTCAAAATAATCTTTATAATTGACAAAGCTTCCGTTTCTCTAGAAGAAAGTACACCTTTAGAAAAGGGTCGACGTGATTCTTTGCTAAAGAAATTTGCTACATGCAAAGCTTCATCACCAAGAACATAGAGATTTCGTTTGTCAGAACTTTCAGCAAAACTGGCACCAAGTTTTGTAAGCATATTTTTTGAAATCGCATTGTTTTCTAGATCTAGAAAAGCATTTCTTTGACTCTTGAATATAATACCATTATCTGAGTAAAAAGAACTAACAGCAAAACCTGTACCACAATCTAGGCCTACACCTTTTTTTCTAGCAATTTTTGTGTCTTCCATTATTCGTCTTTTTCTTCTTTCTGGCTCTGAACCTTCTTTTTCAAGTTGGACATCCATAATTAATCTCCTTTAATTTTATATTGCTGTTGTCTATTGAAATCGTCTTTTACATCCACAGGGTTGCCTCCGGACCATTGTTTGCCACGATTTTTTAGACCAGCAGGTATTTCTCCTTTATCGAAAAAACCTTGTTCTAATAAAGCTCGTGATACATCACCTTTTTGTGATAATGAACGTGATGCAGCAAGAACATCTCTTATGATATTTTCAGTATTCATTTGTTTTCTCTTTGTTGTTTAATCCGCTTCATCTTTTCAAGCGAATTTGTAAGATCATTTTTTTGAACTTCTACATTACCTGTTTTACTCATATTCGCTGTCATTCCCACTTCTTCGTCTTTGAATTCGACAAAGATATTATCTGAACTATTAATATCTATCCTTTTTTCAGATACTTGTGGTACAATTAGTTGTTCTACTTTAATATTGTCTTTTATTTCGGCAACCATTTCCTTCGCAAGTTCTCTAGCAATATCTTTTACGATAGTGCTGTTTTTTATCATTTCTTCAGCCATTGCTTTAGCCATATTTTTTGCAATTTCTAACACATCTGACTCTAGCACTTTTTCATTTCCTGTTTTATTATTTTGAGCTGATATAGCTCTCTTAAGCATGGCTCTATCATACACGATCTCGACCCAATTTCGATTTATTGCATTTTGCAAATCTTTTGAACGATTAACTTCATATTCATTAAGAATTACTTCTTTACCACATTCAACGACTTTACCAATATCATTAAGTCGAACAGCAGTAAGTATTTTCCCTTTAATTATCATGATGATCTCGAGTTCCCGTTTTATAACTGGTTTCCATATATGTCTCATTAAATGTTGCTGAAAGCTCATGAACCATCTTTTCAAACACATGTTCTAGCACTTTTAGATTAGTTTGCTTATCGAATCTTGAATCTTTTTCCCAGCTTGTTCTTGTGTTCTCTCCATAGCTTTCTCTATTCCTGTTGTAGAGAACTGTTGAGCTGTAATTTCTTCATTCAACAATTCTACAGGAATATTTTCAAGACCTTTGAGAACTTGCTTATTTGCAATATCTTCAGTTTTTAAATTTTCTATTTTAGGTTCTACAACAAAATTGATAGTATTATTTTTAATACTATAAGACACATCAGCTTCTTGCCCTCGTTTCTTTAACTCTGATCTTATATTGTCTGCGCCCTTGATTGCAATAGAGCGTATTTTAAAATCAAATTTCTTTTTTAAGAGTTTTTTGCTCGGGCTTAACATTTACTTCTTATTTTATAAATTTTTTAGAAAACTGCCTTGTTTCAAGCAATTTATTTACAATAGATAGATTAGATTTTGCTATATCAAAATTTGGATTAACAGATAATGCGCTCTTAAACATAAAAATAGCTTTTTGAAAACTATTTTTATTTGCAAGATCTATACCTTTGTCATTGTAAGCAACTTCTAATAAACCCCAAGACTTTGTTTCTTCTGTATTTATTCTCAAGCATTTTTCTAAAATACTAATAGCTTCATCGTTTTTTTTGAGAACATTACAACAATGACTAAAATCGGCCATAGTTTTTAAATCATCAGTCTTATAAACAATCTTTCTAAAAGCAAAATATGCATCTTCAATACGATTTTGTTTTGCATAGCAGATACCAAGATGTTTAACAGCATACTCTGTTTCTTTTATCTTTATAGATTCTAAAAAATATTTTTCAGCTTGTTCATAATCTTCTATGAGATTATAGGTTGTTCCCAAATGCGCAAGAACATCTTCATTCTCAGGTTCAAGTTCTAATAATCTGCGCCAAGTCACTAGAGCTTCATCGGGATTATTCAAAACTAAATATTGGGTCCCAAGTTCAAAAAGAGCTTTCGTGTCATTAAATGTTTCAGCCTTTTTCTTGCTAAGTTTTAAATATGTTTCGTTTTTTGAAGAATTAAGCTTTGAATAATGGTGAATTGGAATAGCAGACATTTCGATATCAATTCCGAGTTCTTCAATAGATTTTTCTACCAATTCATGTATTTCACCCCTAAACTTTATATTTTTATTCGTAGGAAATAAACGAATTTTATCTGATCTACACCAACCTATGTAACCTTTTTCTTCTTGCTCATATTCTCCGGTATTTGTATTGATTCCTTCAACATTTTTTGAATTCACATAATTTCTCGTAATGAATCCATAAGCTTTAGATGATGCTTGTAAATTTTTTCTCAATTCATCAATATCTTTCTCACTAATCATTTCGTCAGCATCCAAAACTAATGTCCAAGGTTGTGTTGCTTTTTCAAGTGAAAAATTTCGAGCAGCTGAAAAATCATCAATCCATGCAAAATGATAAATCTTAGCTCCGTATTGTTTTGCAATTTTTATTGTGTTGTCTGTAGATCCTGTATCAACTATTATAATCTCATTTGCTACATTTTTTATAGACTCTAAACACCTTCCCAGGCAATCTTGTTCATTTTTGACAATCATACAAACAGAAAGTTGCTCTTTTCCCTGGCACAAATAGTTTGAATAGAGCCTATGTAGAACGGTCTCTAGTTTGTCAATGCTTTTATACCATAGGAATTCATTAGCAGTTTTTAAACCTTCTTCTATTAAACGAGAATAAATAGTCTCATTTAAAAAAAGCAATTTTAAAGAACTACAAATAGCCCCAGAATTTTTAGGTGGAACAATTAATGCGTTTTGACCATGTACAGCATAATCATTCACTCCTCCGCAATCTGTAGTTATGACAGGGGTTCCACTTGCCATTGCTTCTAATGGAGGAAGACTGAACCCTTCGACTTCAAATGGTGCATTTACAACTACATCACAAGAAGCGTATACATTTGCAATTTCAATCTGCGTCATATTCGACATATTATAAAATTCGTAAGGCTCATCTTTAGAACATTTTTCAGAAGCTAAACGAACTATTGCACATTTAGAAATCTTCAAATAATTTGTTGCACCTTCTAATGCGATTTTTACTCCCTTAAACACTAAATTATAATTGCCCACAATAAGAATTCTTGGGAGTTTATTTCTTTCATGTTTTCTCAAAGAAAAAACATACTGATCAATTCCATTAGGTATGTAATGTGATTCTGTTTCAAATTTTTTATCAATAATAGATTTCAAATATTTAGAAATAACAATTTTCTCTTTTATCTTCAAATAATTGTTATTCACAGCATCAACTATTGTTGCGTCCAAATCTTTATCATATATCAAAGCTTCATAACCTTGACAAAAATGAATCTTTATTTTTGCTTTAATTTTTTGTAATATGTCTAATGTAGAAAAATAAGTACCAATTGCTATATCTACTTCTGGAATTTCTGTATATTCTTTAAAACAAGAAACTGATACGTCTAAATCAAACCAGGGCTTTGATGTATTAGAATAACACCAGATAGATACATCATATCCTCTTGATTTTAAACGATTTGCATACTCAAATACGACTTTGACTCCGCCACTGGGTTGATTTGAAGCTAAAATGTATATGATGGAAAATTTATCTTTTTTCTCATTTATTTTCTGTATTCTTGAAGAATCATACCATTTTTGAAGATACAGTTTTTTGCTTTGTTCTAAAGTTTCTTCGAAAAAACCTTCTTTTTCTTGAAAAGATTTACTACCAAAATGGTAAATAAAAACGCCTTTAGAACATATTAATTTATAACCATTCTCTATGAAACGATTACAAAGATCATCATCTTCAAAATTGAAAATAAATCTATCATCAAAAAAACCTACCTGATTTAAGAGCTCTCTTTTTGTTACAAAACAAAATCCGATAAGTTTATTTGCTTCTACTACATCATCTCCAAAATTTGCATATTGTTTTTGAGAAAACAGACGAATTTCGTTATCATTTACCTCAGCTTTAAAATTATAATTTTGTCCAACTTTTTGAATTTCTGATGATGTATAATTAGTGACTGGCCCAATAATACCTGCATTATTTTCTTCAAGCAAATTTATTAATCTTAACAACCAATTTGATGTAACAACAGTATCGCTGTTCAAAAAACAGACATATTTAGAATTTGATTTTCTAAGAGCTTGATTATTTGCATAACCGAACCCAAAATTTTTAGAATTGTATATTATTTCAATATTTTTTAAAGACATTAAATACATTTTTGTAGCATTATCGGAGCAATTATCTACTATGATAAGTCTATAATTTGCTGTATTTCTTATTATGCTTTCAACACATTTTTGCAAGTAAGGAAGAGCATTATGTGTAATTAAGACAATATCACAATCATAAGTAACTTGAGCTTCATTATACTCAAGACTTAAAATTTTTGATCTTAGATAATCTAAAGCTTTTGCAGCTATTACACCATTTTGTTGTATAAGTCTTTGTCCCCATTTTTTCAAAAGCGTAGGATACGAATATTTGACGAGAACATCTCTTTTCCCTTTATATGATTGATTCGAGCGATGATAAACATAAACATCATCAGCTATTGCAAGTTTATAACCTCTTTGTCTTATTTTCAAGACATAATCGTCTTCACTACCATAATGTGGAAAAACTCTTGTATCTAATAAACCTATGACTTTTATAATGTTATATGAAATAAAAAAACAAAATCCATTTACGAAAGCTGTTTCTGGGTATCTTCTTTCTGATAACGATGTCACCCAATTGCCATAAGTATCTATTTCTGTATCATTGACACAAGATTTACCTACAGATTGTGTTGTTGCACAATTTGACAAAACACCCATACAACCAATCTGTTTATGACTTGCCCAATAAGTCGTAATCTTTTCTAACCAATTTTGTGTAACAATTTGAGTATCAGAATTTAACAAACATACATATTCGAAATTCTTGCTTTCTAAAATCCCTTGATTACAACTCTCTGTGAATCCCTTTGAAACAGGATTTTTAATGTATTTTTGTACTATTTTGCTATCAAAAAGTAACTGACAAAAATTAGAAGTTTCAAGATCAGAACCATCGTTAATTAAGACTATTTGAAAATCTTTGGTGTTAGACTTTTCGAGAATTGTTTTGACACATTTTTCAAGCAATTCCCACTGATTGTGTACTGGTATGATGATTGAGACAGCCATGATGTGTTTAAAAAAGCCTTTCTATATTTTCAATTGTTTTTTCCCAAGTGTAATTTGAAATCACCTCTTCTATATTTCTTTGAAACATAGTTGCAAACTCTGTATTATTTAAAAGCTCTTTAGATTTTCTTAAAATATCTTGTTTATTTTTCTTTTCAGCTATAAGACAAGTTTTTTTATCAAAAAAAACATCATCAAAAGCTCCATCACAAATGACAGAAGGGCATCCACATAATGTCGATTCTATAGGGGTTAAATTAAGACCCTCGGAAATCGATGGCATAATAAAAATAGAACACTTATTAAAAATTTCTCTTATTGTATCTTTATTTGCATCTACATATTTGGCTATAAGTTTTTCAGGATGTTTTGCGTTTTCAAACCCCGAACTTGTACCAAAAACTATTGTTCCATCAATTAAACCTTGGTTGCACAAATCATTACAGATTTCAACACCAAGTGCATATTGTTTATCTGGAGCATAATGATACAGTAATGAAGCATATCTTTGTCTTTTAATCGCCTTATCTCTGAAAAAATAATTTTGCGAATCCGATCCAAAACCTACACAAGCACATTTTCCTCCTTCTGCTTCTATAGCTTTTTTGATTTTTAAAGTGCTTGACATGACAGTTAATTTCGGGTTGAATACATTTTTTCTTTCTCTTTCGAAACACATACCATAACTTAGCATATAAATCAAAACTTTTTTGACTTGAGGAAGATTTGTAAGATACTCTGTGTAAGGATTGTCTGAATATGTGATCACTACATCAGATGCAGGAAATGTTTGGTCAGGTAATCCCACTGTGTATGGAAGAGGCAACACTTTCGAGTAGTCTAAATTAGGATTTAAAGTTTGAATCCTAAGTTGCACTTGATATTTTTTTTTTAATCCCCTTGACAATGCCATTGACAACTGTTTCATATGTTGAATCCCTCCACTTGTTTCCACATATTTAGGGATTTCAACGACAAACAAATTGCTAAATTTTCTAGCTAAAGTTGTCTGCCGCATTATGCCACCGCTCTCATTATTGAACACAGGAAGTTCTACTACAATCGTCATTCTTTTTTCCTACAAGTTATTGCAACATTTTCAAAATCTAAAAAATCTTTTTTTAAATTATTTTCTAAACAAGTTGCATCTATATCCTTGTCGGTTATTTCAATCCAATTCCAGATTTTTCCTATCATGACATTTTCAAAATACTCCATATCCTTTGCATAATCATGTGCCAAAATATAATCGCCTGGTTTTAAAAATTTTGAAAAAATGCTAAATTCTTTAATTTTGTTTCCACCATCACAAAAAACAACACTTGTTCCTTCATTCTTTATCAAGTTTTGGATTACATCAATACTCTCAAAAACATCAGCAATTCTATGATCAATATTTAAACGTACAAACAGTTTATTGTTTTCAGTTAGTTTTTTAATGTCAAATGTAACAAACTGACAATCATAAGCAATTGCATACATTTGAAACAATATAGAAAGGCCTCCATAATATGTTCCAATTTCTATGATAGTCTTTGGCTTTACAGCAAGTAAAAATTCATTTAGAACTTTTGGAATATTTTCATTCTGTGCAAGATTAAAGCCTAAAAATTCGAAACTCACATTCATAGCTACTCCTTGTCAAAGCAATCAAAGCAATGTTCGAATTAAATTAATCTTTTCTCAAAACCCAACAATTTCCTCTAACAATATATTTTTTATTTAATTTTTCACAAAATTCATCAATCGCTTGTTTTACAGGAGGGTGTGAAAAATCATGCCCTGCCATAGTTCCACCTACACAAATCTTAGGCCACCAACAATTTAGATCTCTTCTAACGGCATCCAAACTATGATCGGCATCAATAAAAACAAAATCTATTGTATTGTCTAAGAAATAACTTGCTCCTAAATGACTGAGTGATTTTATAACAATTAGATCTTTCCAAATTGGTTCTAGATTTTTTCGAAATAAATCTAATTGTGGATATGTAGTGATTTCATTACCATTATGAGCATTCCCTATGAAAGCATCAATGCTTATTACAGTTAGATTTTTTTGCGAATTTATAGCTTCAACAGCTAAAAATGCTATACTTTGGCCTATCCATGAACCTACTTCTATAAGAATGCCATTTTGTCTGCTCTGTTTTATTGCATCTTCATAAACATCTTGGAAATTAAACATAGTTTGTTGAGGAGAACAAATTGTTTCATAAAAATGTTTCATACTTGTTTCACACCTTGTAAGTTGTTTTTATTGTTGTTGGACTACAATTAGGTCCTCGAGTGTCTTTACCAGCAAAAACATCAAATACAGAACCAATGTCTACTGCTACACCACCTTGATTTTTCCAAAACAGACCATATATTTTTCCGACAAAACCTGAGCCATATAATAACAACTTTCCCTTTAGATCTCCCAAATTTTTTATAATTTGTTGTATTTCAAGAAATCTATCAGGATAATGTTTACTTCTATATCTTTTTTCTTCAAACATCATTTCCGGAGGTACTGGAATAAATTGTACATTAGTTATATTGAATCTCTTTGAAAATTGTCGAGCTAAATCTCTACAACTTATAATGTATAAATCTTGTCTATTTAAAAGCAATTTATCATAACAAGATTCTCTTGATTCCCAATTTCTCAAAAATTCATAATGAAAATCTATCGACCCAAAATCTGTAGTTTTAATATTGCAATAAATTTTTAGAATATTTAAACTTTCGGTCCAGCAACTTCCAAGACTAAGATGATATTCTGTAGGAATTCCTAACAAATCGGCATTGTTTATAGTCTCAATTAAATTTTTTCTTATTTCTTCTATAGATTCTTTTTTTAGAATCTCATTTAATTGTCTACTAAAAATATGTTCAACAATATTTTTTTCATTGTTCTTTAAAAGTATTGCTTCACCATCACCATATCTTAATGCTAGAAATGATCTATTTTCATTTAAGCTAGTTATTATTTTTAAAAATACTTGATTGAAATCATTATTGATATTCATATCTCGACAATTCTTGAAAATTCTGACAATTTACATTAATAAGACAATATGTTTCTCTATATACATCTTTAAATTGAATTAATTCTTTTGCTCCCAATTTTTCACTATAAACAATAGTATCTACAGGTGAACAAATCGGAACTATTTCATTAGAACTTGAATCATTTATTTTATATAAGCTCCCTATCTTTGCTTCAAATTTTAATTCTTCAGTAATTTTTTTTAACATTTCCGTTGTTACATTTGTAGGATGTCCTATCCAATCTGTCCATGTCAACTTAAACCCTAAAGAAGCAAGGTATTTAATTTTATCGAAACATGGGACTTTAATAAAGATGAATTCTGTAGCAGCTTTAACAGATTTTTCTAATACGTTTTTAACTTGTGCTTCATTTTTTAAATGTTCAAGAAAATGAAGCATTGTTATAAATCTACATTTAGGAATTTCACAACTTACATCAGTAATATCAGCAAAAACTACATTATAACCTTTTTCTCTTGCTCTTTCAAGTTCGCTTTTCCTATTGTCAATACCTAAAAATGTTTCTCCACCAAATCTAGATTTTGCCCATCCTATAGACCCACCCACACCACAACCCAAATCGACACAATCTAGCATTATATTTCCTTTAGCAAAAATTAAACAAATTTTCAAATATTATGATGTAGCTGTTTTGACATATCTGGTAAAGAAATATTGTACATTGGGCGTTTAGAATACAAATCATCCATCTCAAAAACATACAAATCTCTTGCTCTATTTCTAGCATGCAAATGTCTCATAGGTCTGAAATCTTCATAAATCCTGTTTTCAACAGGTTGTCCCTCGCTTTTATCAGAACCTCTAGGTACAATACTATCTACTTTTTGCTGAATTCGAACGGCATCGGGAGAATCTTTCGACAATTCAACAAATTCTTTACGAAGAGGACCACGTCTATAAGTAGCTGTTGGAGCAATTACTAAATTATCCATAAATTCCTTTAGTCAATTTGGGGACTTGCTCCCTCAAATAATTAAGCCCAAATTCTTGTAAAAGGTCGATCAAATAAATGTATTCTTCCTTTTGAATCTTTTCTCGGATTATCTTTATAATAAACATCTTGAAAAGTTCCTGATGTCTGCTTGTAAAGATAATGGATGAATTTTGCATAAATATGAGCATTTGCATATCTGCTTGCAGGATCTCTTATAGTCCTCAACATGGGTCTTACTGTCGTCTTAAATGTCGCTTCTGGATTTACTGCTTTAGGATCAAACCAAGCACCCAAATTCATCCCTTGATCAACAAGATATTTGTCAGCTTCTAATTGAGGTTTCTCTACATCAGCTAAGAGATTTCTTTTCCTTGTCCGCCACAAATTCAACATATCATTGTTAAGAGTTAAAGTCATAGGAATTGTGGTTTCATTAATAGTATAGCCACCCCTAGCTGTAGGGTATTCTCTTTGAAAATTATTGAAAGTATCTTGTTCAGAAACAAATTGTGGAAGCGGCTCCCCAGGATACTTTCTTGTAACATCAAACTGATCCCTTTCAACATTAGAAAAATTTTGGTTTTTTCTTGCTGGATCAGCTATTACAATACCATTTAAAGTTGCCATAGTAATATTCCTTTCATTTCGATTTCAAAATTATAAACATATAACAAAAAATGTCACAAACATCAATAATTTATGTTCTCGAAAACTATACTTCTACCTTTTACTATATGATCTACATTTGAATTTTCATGCGAAACAAAATCCTCACTTGTATGCAACTCTTCTCTTTCTTTAGGGCTATCTACTGTCGCAACATTCGGGCCACCATGCAGAACATGCTTACTGCTCTTGTCGATTCCAGGTTGCATTCTCTGATCAGGCAATATCACTTTAAATTTATGCCTTACATCAGTTCCATCAAGAACTTCAACAACAAAATGTTGTTGTGCTCTTACTCCACCAGGACCTTCTACTGGAGTTATCGGCCCTATCAAACATCTATCACCATTTCTTCGAATTATCATGTCTCTTTGATTGACTATAGGACTTGGTCCTGTCCATGTTTCGATCTGATATGCTAATTTTAAACCCCTATCAGTTTGTTGCACTCTTTGTTCTGTTGTCAAGGGACCTATAAGTATTGGGAATGGTCCATCAAATCCACCAACGAAACCCGAACCAAAACAAATTTCGCAATCTTGATCCGGTTGTTTATGAGTTCTTTCTTTAACATCTCTATAAGTACAAGCACATTTTACCCCTGCTTTTTTCTTTAAATAAAGCAAAACACGTTCTCCACCCTGTTCAAGCATCCATGCGTTTCTACGCACACACTCTTCTAAAATATACGTCATCTTGTCAGGCTGCAAAACCATTGGCGTTAATAAATCTAAATCAGTCTCGTCCTCGCTCGTTACGCACGTTACCTTATAAAAATAGTTCTTCCTTAACCGTATATCAATTGTGTTAGAAGGTACTCTATATGACACGAGCACTATTGAATATTCATTTGGTACAGGTGGCTCAAACCATTGTTTTTTTACCTCGTCATATTGTCTCTTTGTTTCAAGTTCAATCACACCTTCCAAACCTTGAAGCAAACGCACATAAGCCTGCCGTCCATCAATTGTTACATTTACGAACTCTGATTTATCCGTAGGCATATTTTTACTTGAATCATCTATCACAGGTCGTTGAGACAAATAGATTAGATATTCTTTTTTGGGATTCAAAGGTTCTATAATAATTGGATTTCCAGAAACTACAACAAATTCTGAAAATCTAAACTCAATTTGCTTGTCACCTGAGACACCACAAAGTTCTATGTGTAATTCATCAGAATATCTATCAAACACACCAAGTTGTATAAAATTCTGAGTCAAATGGTCAAAGAAATATGTTGTAATTATCTCTCCAACTCTTATGATTCTAAATTCTCCTGTTACATCACTAGAAGGAATTGTAGTTGGTATCTCTTGATTACCATTAACGTATTGAACAGAACTATATACTTCAGATAATCTCGACATTGCTCTAGAAATTTCGACACTATTCTGTTCGTCTTTTCGAACAATGAATTTGCAAGCTTGTATTCCAATATCGGGTGCAATCCAAGTAGAAAAATCAAACTTTATCTTTATTTCAAAATTTCCTCTAAGTTTATATTTTGACACAAGTCTTGATGTCTGTTTCAAACCTACACTATCTTTGAAAATTACGCCATTATATTGAAACATCATTTCAGCAGGATCTATTTCATCCCATTTTGCAGCATCAAATATTTGAGTATAACTAAAATCATCATTCACATCATTACTGATACTTACTGTTCTTCTAAACTGTTCGCTCACATCTTCATTTACAATCTGACTATTAAGATTTTTATCAAGATATTGAGTAATTGCTATAGTACTAGTATTAAGTTTTTGAAACGGACCCATTTCTGAATCAGCTCTATAAATGTTGTATCCAATTACTTGATTATAGACTGGATACATGTCGTCCCAACGAATATGTAATTCACTTTGATTGAAAGGACAAGACACAAAGATATTTGTAGGAATATAATTGTTTTTAGCTATTTCGACATTATAGATTTCAGTGTGAGTAGGTTCAACATTACCAATTTCATCAATTGCAAAAAATTTTATTGTTGTTCTTCTATTGTCTCTAACTCTTATTGGTGTTGTGTAAACCAATGATGTTGTTGTCGGCTCAGCACCATTGGTTGTATAGTAGATAATAGCCTTTGGATCATCTGCAGAAAGTACTATTTCTTGAGAAACAAAAAAAGAGCCACCAGAAGGTGTAGCACTTGAAATTGGAGCAATTGAATCTATCTCATAATTTTCTATTATTATTTCAGAATACGAATTAGAAACAAATGCAATTGCTTTTAATGTTGTTACTCCTTGATTTGCTATAGAGAGTGGAGCAACATAAGTATCGGAATATAATGTAGGTGTTGAGCCATCTAAAGTAAAAAAAACTATAGCTGTCACATCTGTCATAAGCGTTACAGATATAGTAGAATTAAAAAGATGCCCATGAGGAGTAGCTGTAACTATGGGAGGCTGAACGCTTGGATCCGGTATTGTTAAAAACTCATAATCACTTACACCTGGAGCTCCATGTAGATCGTTAATTTCGACATGAACAGAAACAATCTGACTATAATTAAAGTGAGCGATCTGATAAATATTTATGCTGACTGAATTCGGTACAGAATTTTCGTTTATTATTGTACCTTCAAAACCCGTTTGAAACACGCCATTTACTATTGCAGGAACCGTAGCAATAGAAACATTCAATGTTGCAACATCAATACCATGTATATCTTGTGCTCTTAAAAATATTGGGACATCTAATTTTGCTCCAATATGGCCTTGAGCCGGGCTAAAATCTAAAAAAGTTGGATTAGACATATTTTTCTTCTAATTCTTGTATTTCGTCAGCAACTTTTACAACTAATCTCTTTGCAATTTCTTTTTTGATTTCTAACCAATTAATTTTAAAACTACGATCATCAATGTAATAGTCTGAAAATATTTTTCTAGATGTCTTGAAATTTGTAGTTGGAGCATTTTCATTGACAGCATCATAAGCAATGTTATTCTTATCAAGAAAATCTGTGGCTTGTTTGAGCATCTTGCCACTACGACAAGTCCAAAGTATTATATAACAACCTTTTTCATGTGCCCATTTCAAAACTTCTTTTGCGTTTGGTATAAGTTCTCTGGGCACATAATCTTTTTCGTCTTTTATAATTGTCCCGTCGAAATCGACAGCAAGTATGAGTTTTTTCTTCATAATTTCACAAATTCAGAAATAATAAGTTCAGCTTTGACTTTTGATTTTGCTGCAGCCAGTGCATTTCGAATATAATCGACTTTACCATCATACAAATCATTTATTTCTTCAAGCAATTTTTTGTATTTGCTCATGTCAAAAAAAGCATAAGAAGTAGGGTTATGCAAATTAACTTTGTCTGTCAACTCCAAGAATTTCTTTTTCTGACCTTCAGAAAGAGACTCTGCAATATCCATGATTTCTATCTTCATATTTTCTCCTTTATTGTCCGAAACCTTTACCTGCTTGCGTACCAAAACCAAGGACCCATTTTTTCACACTCATTCGTCCTGCAGTCCAAGGTCCAAAAAACCCACCGTAACTCATAGTGTATCTGGATTGTCTTAGTCCAATTGTGTAATGCAGTCTTCTTTTTGCTTCAGTTAATTGCGTATCTACTTGAGTCTGTATTCCTTGTGCTGCATTCAAATACTTATCGCTTCTTGTCAGATCGAATGAATAACCGTTAAGATTGTAAGCAAATTCTTCATTTACCCACAAAATTGCTAAATCCATAAGAGCATAAGACATAGCCTGTAATAGAAGCAATGGTTGCCAGGGAGCAGGAACAGCTACAAGATCATATGCAGTATCTGGCGGTATCAAATTGATGTAATTGCATGCTTGAACTAAATGCATATAAAGAGAATCATCAGTCCAACGATAACCTCTTGTCCTTGTAAAACCAGCTATAGTTGCTTCTTTTTCTGGAGGTACGAAGTGATAATCCCGGTCAGGGTTACTGTCTCTCAATTTATTTCGCAAATGTTGAATCAAATACATAATTTCAGGTGGATAAACAATTCCTACACCTGCACACAAAGGAATTATTTGAAACTCTTCAACATCTTCCTTTATTTGAGATGTCGCAGAATCTCTATATTTCCATCTTATCTTATGGACACCAAGAGGCTCATCATCAGGTATTGTCCAAGAAGCAAAATAACTACCCGTGCTAAATTTCAAAGGTGTTCTATCTGGCAAACCAATTATTTCATCTGTGCCTGAAGTAGAATCATATAAGGTATATGTGACAAAATAAGGATCAGAAAGATTACTATTCACATAAAAATAGATATTCAAATCACTTTTAGTAAGTGTCTGTCCTTGTTTTAAAGCTCCCATTAATCGCTTTCTCCTTTACCACCAACGAGTTTCCGCAACTCATTCTTTGCTTCATCAAATGTCTTGTATCTACCAATTTCTTCTTTTTCTTCAGATTCTTTATTCTTCTTTATCATTATCCACTCGACTGGTGCAACCATTAAAATCTGTTCTTCATCTTCAAATCTTATAAAATCTGGCTTTTCTTGATAAAGCACTCGTTCCATAAAAATCTCCCCAAGTTGTTGTTGCTTTGCTAGTAGGGTTTAATCTTTTATACATCTTGAGAAGATTAATCTTAACCTGCACACAACGTACTGTTACCCCATTGTTGATGAGGTAATTTTCCTCCTGACCCATCATTAACTGCTGAATAATTCATTCGATCTATTCTGTTCACAATTTCAAAATCTTCAATATATTCGGTTAAAGAAGAATCAGAGAATCTCGCTATATTCCATTTTATTCTATAACTTCCTACACCAAGATCATGCGCTTGTTCCCAAGCAGCAAAAAACTTCCCAATACCAAAAGGTAATGGCAACAAATCAATAGTTTCCAAAATTGGTTCTTCACCACATTCTTGATTTCTGAATTGATCTGAAATTACTCTATAAATAGTATAAGTAATCGAAAAAGGATTGAAATAAACTCCATCTTGATCTTGAATAAAAATGTTCAAATCATCTTTTGTCAAATTCTGCCCTTTATAAATTACAACAGGCATTACTTTCCACCTTCATTGATTTTAATTATCAGACAATCTCGACACAAATGCTTTGTCGGTTCTTCTACAACTATAAATTGCACAACTTTAGTGTTGCACTCTACACATTTCTCTTTTTCATTGTACACATTTAAAAAACTCATAATGCTACTCCCACTCAATACAACACAAGCCTACTTTATCAGTAAGCTTGTACATATAAAAAGTATAGAAAAATGAATTACGGTTTTGTGAATTTAACTACCATTCCCCCATTCGAACCTGGAAAATATGTCTCTGTCAACACTCTATAAAAATCTTCTAAAACAAGATTTGTCAAATTTATCGGATGTGTTCCTGTTGCTCTAACAAAATATGTTTCATTTTCTAAAGCGGTACCAGGTATCTCCCAAGAACAAACATATTCACCTGTTCTACCAGCAAGTTTATCTAAAACCGTAGTTGCAACGACAATATTCTCAGTTGGACCGGCATAATAGACAATAGAATATTGAGCATTATCTACATCTATTGCTTCTCCTGTAAGTATATCTCTAAAGATAAATTTAGAAACTGCTATCTCATTTCTCTTGAAAAAACGCATATTTACTCCTTACATTGACTTATAATCATCATGAAGATGCAAATATCTGAATTGTCTAATATCTTGTGAGCGCATCGATTTGCATTCAGGACAATCACAAGTATCAGGATCTACATACTTCTGTTGCTCTTCACACCAACACAACCCATTAGGGCCGAACCATGTGCGATCTAATATCTCGTCAGCTATCTCTGATATTTTTTTCTTATTCATAAGTCACCACGTAATATCTTTGCGTCGAACATATGAAGGAGGTCTATTACTTGTAGAACCTTCATCTAAAGGCTCACAACCAGAACATCCTTCACCCTCTTCTTCTGTTAAATATTGTTGCTGTTCTTCGCACCAACACAAACCAGAAGGACCATCCCAATCCAATATCTCATTTGCAATTCGAATAACATTTTGACTATACATGAAGTAAGAAGAGCCATAAAAACTTTAGAAAACAAGTTTATAGCTTTTCAAATTCGACTTTTTGTTCTGTTTTGAACTTATATTTGACAGGAACTACACCGAGCTTGTAGAGTTCTTTTAAAACAAAAACATCAAAATTATTAGCAATAACTATTCCAACAACAAAATCATAAATTCTATTTATCAAACCTAACTTAAAATGTATGACATATTTATTAATCTGTCCAACAACATCATGAAATGCGCCATTTTTCTTGACTTCAATAGGATATACAGTCTTTTTGTCTTGAGCTACTAAATCAACTCTCCCATATCTAGTTTCCATTTCGGTAATAATACAATTAAAATCCGATTCAGCTCCAAGACAAATTCTTAAATCATCTTGAGACAACATGATAGCTTTCACAAGATCATCCTGCTTTGAAAAAACTGTTTCATCTTCTTGTCGTAAAACAACAACAGATTTGTCTTCTACAAGATTTGACAAAACTAAATTCTTATCAATAGCATTTCCAATTTCTTTAAGATGTTCCCAACGATGATCTTTTTTTAGCGGATCAAAAGATTTCTCATTACTATCAAACTCTTCTCTTAAAAAACTCAAATACATTTTAGCATTACTTGAGTCACCTAACAACATATAGTTGTAAGTTTGATAATAAAGAGTTTCTGCTAAAGTCGTCATTGAATTCTTTCAAGAATCAAAGGCTCTGTTTCGATTTCGTCTTTTTCTACAAATTTTTCTGTCTTAGGATCCCTAATTTTTATTTTTTTAATCTGTGTAACTCCATTTACTTTTCTATTAACTTGTATATTTATATGAGCAAAAACATCATTTCCATCAGCAGAAAATTCTAATCTTTGAACACCACCGATTTGTACATCATCTATGAAAACCAAAGTTCGCATCGATGTGCCATCTGTTTCAATTCTAATCTTATTGTATTTCATTTCTTCTCCTTATGTTGCAAAGACTTTTGAAAATTTCTTGACGACATTAATTCTAACCAATGGTCGAATAATATGATCACTCAATGAATTATCAAGAACTATTTTGACTCCCATTACAGAACCAACAATTTTACCAATCTGTTTTTCTTCATCTGTTAAATTTCTAGGGATGTGATCTACTTCATAACTGTAGTATATTCTAAGAAGATTTTTTGTGTTCTTGTTCATAGTTATGCAAAGGATTTCTTCACCAGTATCTTTTATTTCTTTAAACATGTTTTGTAGTTGCTTGATCACATGACTTTGTATATCAGATTTAACAATTCTACCAGAAGTTCGAGTTGTACGTTGTAATCCGTCATGTCTATCAGAAATAATATCTCTAGAATTTAAGTCTTCTTGTTCGATAAAATAAAATTCAAAAGTCTTCCTAAAGTCTTTATAAAACAACACATTACTTAATGTAGACTTTTGAGTTTCCAGATGATCTTTTATTACAAAATCAAATTTGTTCATTTTTGGGTTTGGGAGCTAAACGTACTAAATAAAGTCGAGAATCATCGACGTCTTCTGCTGTTTTTTTTTAAAACACCATGATAGGTCAACAATTCTGGGTCATTATTTTTTGCTTCATTTCTTGCTGTTTTAAGATCTGCAAAAGGACCTGAATAAGTTCCATCAAGTGCTTTTACGAAAAAGCCACGCTGCTGTTCTACTTCATTCATTCTTTGTCCTTTCAAACATTTGTTGTTGCATTTCTTTTATTTGCCTTCCAGTATAAACTCTATGTGCTCCACGAGTTCTACCTGCTATAAAGTAATTTTCTCTATCCCAAGCTCTCAATGTCGATCTACTAACACATAATAAAATAGCCGCTTCCTTCAATTTATAAATCTTGTCCTCATCAATGTCCATATTTATCGATTTCTTATAAACATACTAGAAATTAGCAGAAATTCACATTTATAAAAACAAAAAAGCCCAAGTCTTCCTTGGGCTAGAGTGCTTGAGTCGAAAAGACTCTATAACATCCCTCAATGAGTATACTTATTTTCCAACTGGAGCTACAGTTTCAATTGCTTTTTGGATTTGTTCTTCTTCAGAAAGGAACATTTTTTCGAGTTCTTTCAAAAACAGATCCCAAACTTTTTCTTTCAGCTTTGGTTCTAGCTGCGCATAAGGAACTTTTTGCCTTCCCTGAGTAAATGTGCGCGACTTGATAAAATCTAAAAACTTCTGATTGATTTCTTTATAATGCTGCTTAAGCCACTGACGAGTCACTGCAGCCTCTTTTACAAACTCATCAAATAGAATATTGTCTGCAATTTGTACTATAGCTTCTTTATTCATTTTGAATTCCTTCTGAAATATTTTTCTATAAAGCTTTAATAATAAAAACAGTAGAAAGGTTAACAATATTTGCTTATATTCTCAATAATTATTCTGTTTTCACATATTGCGCAAATTGCTTTTCCTTCATATTCATTCAAAATCCAACTTTTATCTTTACATATTGCGCATGTATTAATTTCAATTTCACTCTTTATAATTTCAGGTGCAAGTTTATCTCTTATCTCAACCAGTTTATCTTTAATTTCAAATTGATTTGTTAAACTTCCCGGTATACGTGTTTTCAAATCAGCATCATCACCACCTTCAAAATCTGCTGATTCAAGAAACCAGTTTTCTAATTTAAACTTATCTTTTATTTTTTCAGCTAATCTGTGACTATTAAATCCAATGCGAATTTCTAGCTCTATTGCATTACTATCAAGTTTATCGTTGAAATCTAAATACAATCTTACATGTCTTAAACCTTCAACAAATTGTCCTGCTTCATTTTTGAAATATATATAACTGGAATCATCACAATCAAAAATTTCAAAAACTAGATTTTGAAAATCGATATACCAACAAGAATTTTGGTTACATCCGCTTGTCCAAAGTTTGCAAATATTGTTTCGAACACAATCTCGTCCATCTACTGGACATTGATTAGTAAACGGAAAATATTCTTCATATAACTCATTTTTTCGTCGCATAAACCCTCGTGAAATAGTGCGTCTTGCTCCCATTGTCCTGCTTGCAGGACAAGCCGCGCGTTAATACTCCAACCACTACAAGTTAAATATAATTCAATTCCTACCAACAATACTACCAATGACTTTCACACCGGCACGGTGTTTTATATTTTCTCGCCATCTGTAATGTACAAACTAAATTCCAAGAGTTTTTGCTTAACTTGTTATGTTCTCAAACAACTCTATACGATATATCGTATAGGCTATAATTTTTAACATTTTTTACAAGATTAATATAAAAAATAAGATGTAAATAAAAAGGGCTCTAGACCTTTTAAGACTAGAGCCCCTGGTGTTACTATGGTAAAAACAATCTTAATATGCTAGAGCCTAACTAGAAAACCTTTAGCACATTTCCGTTCCAACTTGTCATTACCATTCCGTCAAATCGTTCGCCATTTTCAATATACTTGATTTTAAAACGACCTAAAAGCGTAAAAGATCCAAATTGGAATTCTATAAACTTTGCTTCATCGATTTTCGGGAAGTTGCTATTTTGTTCTTTAAATAAGACATTTAAATTTTCTGCTTTCAAAGCCATTATTTCTCGAGCACCTTTGGTAAGTTCTCTATATGAAACTGGCTTTGCACATGAACAATCGGATGGTATTGCTGGTGCAGGTACACCAATATTTGGGGCACTTGTAACTTCAGGTTTTGATTCACATGGCTCGTCTTGTCCAGAATCTATAACCATTGTTTTTGACTCATCACTTACAACATACTCACCAATTGCAGCATAAATTGTTTTTGCTATGTCTCTCATATTTTAAGTTTTTCCCAAGCATCTTTAAGTGTTTTAATAATGTTGTCAGCATCATCATTTTTTCCTATTGTCCCAGAAAATTCTACCATAAAACCGCCTCCAGGCATTTTTACTAGAGTGCCATGCGTATCTGGTCCAACACTAAAAAACCTTTTGTACTTTGCTTCTTTTAAGATTTCGTCAACAATTTTACTGTGTTTTGGCTTTTTTAATTCTGCAAAAATATTTGAACTTAATTCTCTTACTTGTGAAATAAGTGATTCTAGATCACCATGGTCTTTTTCTCTTGTGAGTACTTTGATGAGTTGAGAAAAAAGATCAACAAGATTTTCTTTGTTAAATGCTTCTTTTTTCATACTAAAGCCAATATTTTATTTGTAGGTTTAAATTTTTTGCGATTTAAGAATTTTGGTAATTCTTCTTTATTAATTTCAGATATTTTAGTAAATCTTGCTTTGTTGTTTTCTAGTACGAAGGATAAAATTTTACAACTTGGTCTCCCGTTCATCTCGATTTTCAAAAACTCATTATCATTTGACCAGACACGATCTTGAGTTTTCATATTCATACTTCCTTTAATGTAATAAATTTTCTTGAAATCTCCAATTTCATATCATTAATTAATCTCTCAATTTTAGAACTCTTAGGATCAATAACTATATTTATGAATTTAAGAGTTTCGCCGTCTTTTTTGAATATTAATGCTTGAAAATTTTCACCCATTTTTTCAATTTTCAAGATATATTCTTCATCTTCCCAGATCTGATTATTATCAAGCATTATTCACTCTTGGAGTACTTTAACATGTTTCAAATCTTGTTTTTGCCCGAACATCCCTCTTAAAAAACTCCCAAAGCCTTCTTCAGTTTTTTTGAGTGTTATTCGTGTTGCATCGGCTTCTTGTAATTCAACGTTCTCATTAAAATTTTTTCCTACAAAACGTAAAGCGTCTTGATAAGGAATTCTAATATCAATAGAATCTTGTATTTGATAAGTAGAATCTTCTGTGAACATTTCAACTTGTTTGACATTATTCACTACAACTTTTACGTCAATTGAATCTGTATCTGCATAAACAGTAAGCATTAGAATACAACTTACAGCTTGTGCCCCTGCTGTTCCAAGCTTTACAAGGCCACCGAGCAGTTGTGGTGCCGAAACACCACTTACGAAAGCTGTTCTAAAGTTTGTTGCACCTGAAATAAAAAACCCAATTACCCCAAAAACGCCTGCAAGTAACATACCACATAAAAAATAAACATCAGGTGTCTCTTTTGCTTTCAACATGTTAGCTAGTTCTGTCAAAGACAAGACTATTCCCCCAGCAAAAGCACAACTTACAAGTTGGATCTTTATTTTTTTAAGTTCTAACATAACAAAATGTTTTTAAACTACGTATTGCATTTGCATATTTGAGTGCAGGAATTGCGCTCTCAACAGACTCATTGAAATAACTATCTTTTAAATTTTCTCTATTTTGTGGATCTTCAAAGGAAAAAATACACTTAGAACTCTCTCTTTCAGTTTTAGTAATTTTACAGCCCATACACTGTAAAAACGACGCAAAATACAAATCACTTGTTTTTATCACGTTGCCCATATTAGCTCCTTAAATCTTTTTACATCATTTTCAAAATCAAAGTTGTCTGCATCTAAGACATAAACTTGCAGTGAATAAAAACTATAGAAAACCATTTTTCTCTTGTTTTTATACGGTCAAACTTACTAGATTTCATCGACTAAAATTAGGAGTAAAAATGGCTTATAAAGAACGAGCTTTAACTTCTGAATTAAAAAGTGATGTAAGTAGTTTAGCAAGTTACTTATTGAGTTCTGCCGATACCGTAAGAGTTACTTCAAATTTAACTGTTACAGAGAACTTAATAATACCTGCATCCTGTTCTTTTATGTTTTTTAATGGTGCAAAACTTGTACATAGTTCTTACACAATTACTTTTACCGGGTCCATTATAGGAGATCCAACATGGAAGATATTTGACGGTACTGGTACTGTCACCTTCAATGTTGGCTCTGTCCCTCATGTAAGACCGGAATGGTGGGGCGTAACACAAGGTGTTGATTGTACTGCGTCTGTTCAAAAAGCAATAGATTCTGTTTCAAGTGGTGGTATTGTTCTTTTATCAGCTGCTAGTTATGTAATTAATGGCCCTCTGACAAATAATACAGGTGCAATAATTCTAAATTATAGTTCAGTAAATCTTTTCAATCTTTTACCTGCAAGTTCATTTAGTAGAGAAATGCAATTTGGCGGCTCTTTTGTAGCGGGTACAGGTTCGTTCATAGAAAGTGCCTCTATTCCTCGATTATCAAATTTTACTTCTAATGGAGTACTTAAAACAACTGGCGCAAATGGAACTTTAACGGTAGATACAGTTGGAGTTTTTGGACCTACTGGCATTCAAGGTGAAACAGGAATTCAGGGCATCCAGGGTGAAACAGGATTACCAGGCCTTGGTGGCACAGGTTTACAAGGTCCTCAAGGTGATACTGGAATTCAAGGAATACAGGGAGCCACAGGAATAGGAGCCGAAATATCTGGTCATAGTAGTTTAACTGATATGCCTGATTTAACAGGTGTTGTAGCTGATCATGATACAAGACTTGTAACAAAAGTTCAAGACATAACTCCCACAGTGCCTGCACCTTTTGCAGGTATGCTATGGTATGACACTTTAGCAACAGGAAGTGAACAAGGTTATACTGGGCCACAAGGTCTTACTGGAATTCAAGGTATCCAAGGTGAAACAGGGTTGCCAGGTATTGGTGGTACAGGTTTACAAGGTCCTCAAGGTGATACAGGTATTCAAGGCTTGCAAGGTGAAACTGGGCCTGCCGGTTTAGGAACAACAGGTATTCAAGGTGAAACTGGGCCTGCTGGTTTAGGAACAACGGGGATCCAAGGTGAAACTGGGCCTGCTGGTTTAGGAACAACGGGGATCCAAGGTGAAACTGGGCCTGCTGGTTTAGGAACAACAGGGATTCAAGGTGAAACTGGATTACAAGGAAGCACGGGATTACAAGGTTTAGGTGAGACTGGATTACAAGGCATTCAAGGAAACACAGGAATACAAGGAAATACAGGTGCACAAGGTTTAGGTGAGACTGGGTTACAAGGTGTTCAAGGAAATACCGGCATTCAAGGAAACACAGGAATACAAGGAAACACAGGTTCACAAGGTTTGGGTGAAACAGGATTACAAGGCATTCAAGGTGAAACTGGAATACAAGGAAATACAGGTGCACAAGGTTTGGGTGAGACTGGATTACAAGGTGTTCAAGGAAATACCGGGATACAAGGTGAAACTGGAATACAAGGAGACACAGGTTCACAAGGTCTAGGTGAGACTGGACTACAAGGTGTTCAAGGTGAGACTGGATTACAAGGAAATCAGGGCGAAACTGGAATTCAAGGCAATACTGGATTGCAGGGCGCGACTGGACTCCAGGGATTAATTGGAATTCAAGGTGATACAGGTCTTGGAATACAAGGTGAGACTGGTGCAGGAATTCAGGGTGAGACTGGCCTTCAAGGAATTCAAGGCGATACAGGCCTTGGAATTCAAGGTGATACTGGCGCAGGAATACAAGGTGAGACTGGGCTTCAAGGAATTCAAGGTGATACAGGTCTTGGAATACAAGGCACAACTGGTGCAGGAATACAAGGTGAGACTGGGCTTCAAGGAATTCAAGGTGATACAGGTCTTGGAATACAAGGCACAACTGGTGCAGGGATTCAAGGTGAGACTGGGCTTCAAGGAATTCAAGGTGATACAGGCCTTGGAATTCAAGGTGATACTGGCGCAGGGATTCAAGGTGAAACTGGCCTTCAAGGAGCTCAAGGCGAGACTGGAATTCAAGGTGAAACAGGCTTAGGTCTTCAGGGTGAAACTGGCCTTCAAGGTTCTCAAGGTCAAACTGGGCCAGAAGGTGGACCTCAGGGAACTACAGGTCTACAGGGACCACAAGGATTAACAGGTATACAGGGTGCTGCTAACATTTTGTCTGGTACTGATGATCCACCTGATCCATCAGGATATCCTGATGATACTTTATATTTTCAATATGTTTAAGGACTATTATGATAGCTTTTAAAAAAAATGGAGAAGCATGGTCTTGGGGGTACAATGGTTATGGTGGGCTTGGTGTAAATGATACACAAAACAAAAGTTCACCCGTACAAATAGTAGGCAATCATAGCTTTATTTTTGTAATGTCTGGATTTGCTCAATCATACTTTATTAAATCTGATAATAATGTATGGTGTTGTGGAAATGGTCAATATATGGGAGCAGGTAATACGTCTGATTATTCGTCACCTGTTGTACTAATTGGTAACCATCAATTCATTAAAATATCAACATCTTATAGCTATAGTGCAGGTACAATAACAACTGTAGGTCTTAAGTCAAATGGAGAAGCGTGGTCTTGGGGATATAATGGTATCGGACAACTTGGCACGGGAAATACTACTAGTACATCTTCACCAGTAAAAGTTATTGGTAACCACAGTTTTATTTATGTACATTCAGGTCATCAATATTTGGGTCTAAGTTCAACATTTGGCATTAAGTCAAATGGAGAAGCATGGTGTTGGGGATGCAATAGTTATGGTGCACTTGGTGTAAATGATACACAAAACAGAAGTTCGCCCATACAAATAGCAGGCAATCATAGCTTTATTTTAATTAAATCTGGTTTTTATTTTGCAATGGGTCTTAAATCAAATGGAGAAGCATGGTCTTGGGGATTTAACGGTACTGGACAACTTGGTACAGGAGATACTACTAGAACATCTTCACCAGTAAAAGTTATTGGCGATCACAGTTTCATTTTTATAGATGTATCTCAAAGTTCGTCTTTGGGTCTTAAATCAAATGGAGAAGTATGGTCTTGGGGACAGAATGCCTATGGACAACTTGGCACGGGAAATACTACTAGTACATCTTCACCAGTAAAAGTTATTGGTAACCACAGTTTTATTTCAATTAAGGCATTTGAAACTTCATCTTTGGGTCTTAAGTCAAATGGAGAAATATGGTCTTGGGGATATAACTACTATGGACAACTTGGCATAGGAAATACTTCTAATGCATCTTCACCAGTAAAAGTTATTGGTAATCACAGTTTTATTTCGATTAATACTGGAATGAATATCAGAATTTTAGATAATTCTTCTTGGCATCAAAGACCTATAGGTTTTATTCGTAAATCAGGAGCTTGGAGAAGGTTAATTGACATATACATTAAAAAAGATAGTGTCTGGAAAACAACTGATAGACTGCATAAATAAAAAAGATAGCATCTGGACATGCAACTCTATAATGTTTTGATGATCAGTGTCTAAATTTGGAGGATAAATGCCACTTTTAAAAATTTTTGATGGTGCAGACTGGCAAATTGTTGGACGAGGCGTCCAAGGTGATACAGGTGCTCAAGGTTTGCAAGGTGCTACAGGTCTTCAAGGAATTCAAGGGCAAACTGGTGTAAGAGGAGAAACTGGAGCACAAGGTAACACTGGCGTTACAGGAAGAACTGGACTTCGAGGCGCTACAGGCCCACAAGGTCAAGGTAATACAGGACTTCAAGGACAAACAGGAGTAAAAGGACAAACAGGAATACAGGGTCCAACAGGCCTTAAAGGTGCTACAGGCTCTCAAGGCGATACTGGCTATCAAGGCATACAGGGTGATACAGGAGTTGCTGGACCTCAAGGTGATACAGGAGTCCAAGGTGCAACTGGACCTTTAGGAGGGCCCCAGGGAGCTACTGGCTTACAAGGCGCTCAAGGTGATACTGGTTTAGAAGGAACTACTGGATTACAAGGTTTGCAAGGTGAAACTGGTTTTCAAGGCCAAACCGGTGCCCAAGGATTACAGGGAGAAACAGGATTACAGGGAGAAACTGGGTTACAGGGTACACAGGGATCAACTGGTTTCCAAGGCCAGACTGGTATAACAGGTGATCAGGGTCAAACTGGCGATCAAGGTGCTACTGGCCTTCAAGGCTCAACAGGTTTTCAAGGACTGACAGGCTCGCAAGGCAACACAGGAGCTCAAGGCTTTACGGGTTTGGGAGCACAAGGAGATACTGGATTACAAGGTCTTCAAGGCGAAACAGGAACTCAAGGCATTCAAGGCGACACTGGATTAAGTTTGCAAGGCGAAACGGGTCTTCAAGGTATTCAAGGCGAGACTGGCCTGGAAGGTTCTCAAGGACAGACAGGTTTACAAGGACTTGGCGAAACAGGACTTCAAGGCGAAACAGGTTTAGAAGGTACTCAAGGTGTTACTGGATTACAAGGTATCCAAGGAAATACTGGATTACAAGGTATCCAAGGAAATACTGGATTACAAGGCGAAACTGGATTAGGACTTCAAGGAGAGACAGGTTTACAGGGTGTTCAAGGTAACACTGGATCACAAGGTACTCAGGGTAATACTGGAGTTCAAGGTCTTGGTGAAACAGGTTTACAAGGTGAAACAGGAATACAAGGTAACCAGGGTAACACAGGAGCTCAAGGCCTTCAGGGAAACACTGGATTAAGTTTGCAAGGTGAAACAGGTCTTCAAGGTATCCAAGGCGAAACAGGCTCTCAAGGTATTCAAGGACAGACAGGTGTTCAAGGTGAAACTGGCTTACAAGGTACTCAAGGAAACACAGGCATACAAGGAAGCCAGGGCGATACCGGTGTTCAAGGAACGCAAGGAAATACTGGATTGAATGGTGAAACAGGCCTTCCGGGTTCACAAGGTGAGACAGGATTAGAAGGCGTACAAGGTAATACAGGACCTCAGGGACTTGGCGAAACAGGTCTTCAAGGTATAACAGGCTTGCAGGGCTCTCAGGGCGATACAGGGTTGCAGGGCTCTCAGGGCGATACAGGGTTGCAGGGTCAAACTGGATCTCAAGGAATTCAGGGCAATACAGGATTACAGGGTGAGACAGGGTTACAAGGATCGCAGGGTGATACAGGAGCCCAAGGTTTGGGTGAAACAGGTCTTCAGGGTTTCCAAGGACAAACAGGTATCCAAGGCGATACAGGAGCTCAAGGTTTACAAGGAGATACTGGTCTACAAGGAAGTCAAGGCAATACTGGTATCCAAGGGTTACAAGGAAATACTGGTTTAAGTGGTGAAACAGGTCTTCAAGGTGCTCAAGGTGATACAGGAGCACAAGGAATTCAAGGTGATACAGGAGCACAAGGAATTCAAGGTCAAACAGGAGCACAAGGAATTCAAGGTCAAACAGGAGCACAAGGAATTCAAGGCAATACAGGATTGCAAGGGCAAACAGGTATTGATGGTATTCAAGGACAAACAGGACTTCAAGGTCTTGGCGAAACAGGTCTTCAGGGTCTACAGGGTATCCAAGGCGATACAGGAGCTCAAGGATTACAAGGAATAACGGGCCTTCAAGGTCAGACTGGTTTGCAAAGTCCACAAGGTGATACAGGGTTACAAGGTCATACTGGTACTCAGGGGGTTCAAGGAAGTACAGGTCTTCAAGGTGCTCAAGGTGATACTGGCACACAAGGGATACAAGGTCAAACTGGGCCTCAAGGTTTAGGTGAAACAGGCCTACAAGGAATGACGGGTTTGCAGGGCTCTCAGGGCGACACTGGAGCACAAGGCATTCAAGGAAATACTGGATTACAGGGTACTACTGGTTTACAAGGTTCTCAAGGCGATACTGGTATTCAAGGAAATACAGGTGCTCAAGGGCTTGGTGAAACAGGATTACAAGGCGAAACCGGTTTGCAAGGTGAAACAGGTCCTTCAGGTGGTCCTCAGGGAGCCACAGGTTTGCAAGGTGAAACTGGTGTTCAAGGTATTCAGGGAGTAACTGGCGTAGGTACTGGAGGTTCAGATCCAACATTCAATTCTGTAACTATAACAGGTAATCTAAATGGTACTACAGGCATGGCTGCTCCAGTTTTATATGGTACTGGAAATCCACCATCTACTGCAGGTATCCCTTATGGAGCTATTTATTATCAATATGTGAACTAAGAAATACGAGGCAAGAGTAAATGTTTGGTAAAAGCGGGAATATAGCTTATAAGTCAGATGGTAGTGTATGGTCTTGGGGTCAAAACAGTTGTGGCCAGTTGGGTGATAATGGTAGTGGTTATGTTAGGTCATCTCCTGTTCTGGTAGTGGGTGATCATAAATTTTATTTGATAAGTGCTGGAAGAACTAATACTGTTTATCTTAAACAAGATGGCAGTGCTTGGTGCAATGGAATTGGAAATGGTATAGGAGATGATACAACTGATCAGAAAAATTCACCTGTAGCAGTTATAGGAAACCATTCCTTTGTAGATATTGACAGCGAATGGGGATTTTGTATGGCCCTCAAATCTAATGGCGAAGCTTGGGGTTGGGGATATAACATTAGAGGTAATTTAGGTAATAATTCTACCACACATACATCTTCTCCTGTACAAGTAGTAGGTAATCATTCTTTCATAAAAGTACAATGTGCGGGTGACAGTAATGCTAATGGTGAATCCGCAGGAGCATTGAAAGCAGATGGATCGTTATGGGGATGGGGAATGAATGCTTATGGATCTTTAGGAAATGGAGACAGTAGTAATAAAAGCTCTCCAGTAGTGGTGGTAGGGAACCATTCTTTTATTGATTTTGCTATATCTCCTTGTTCCAGATATGGTTTGAAAGCTAATGGTGAAGTTTGGAGCTGGGGTGCTAATTATGCTGGTCAATTAGGAACAGGAAATACAACAAGTTATACATCTCCAGTATTGGTGATAGGAAATCATTCTTTTATAAAAATTGCATTGTCGCTTTATTCTAATAGGTCTGATTCAGTCGGATGTGCTGGATTGAAAAGTGATGGTACAGTTTGGACATGGGGAAATTGGTGGACAATGGGTAATAATTCTATCACAGCTACATCTTCTCCTGTTTCTATAGTTGGAGATCACTCTTTTGTAGATATCACTGGAGGAGCAGAAACCGGGTTTTTCTCAGGGTTAAAATCAAATGGAGAGATATGGTCTTGGGGTGTCAATTCATATGGACAACTAGGTGATCTTAGTTTAACAAATAGAAGTTCACCAGTGCTATTAGCAGGTAATCACTCTTTTATTTCTTTGCACACAGGTATGAACATGAATTTAGATGTGTCGGGTTCTTGGAAGAGAAACCCTATTATACATGTGAACGTCGAAGGAACTTGGAAAAGAATAATAAGACAGAAAATGAATATAAACGGTACTTGGACATCACCTATACATCCAGATTAATTATATACTTGCATTTAAAACTTTTTTAACTTGTAGCAAATTAAAATTATAAAATTCGCTTTAGGAGCTATGAAATTTATGTCTTTGCCTATAAGAGACACACCTATTTTGGCAGGAGAAGATGCAAGAAAATTTATCAAAAACATGCAGAATCCAAAACCGGTTCCTCGTAAAGAATATGAGCGAGCAAAAAAGATTTATGAAGAATTGAAAGCAAAAGGAAAACTAGATATTTAGGAGAATTAGATGCAGTCTTTAAGTCTTGCTATAATAATGAAAGACGTAGAAAAAACTTTACAAAAATGCTTAGATTCTGCTGCTCCTGTTGTTGATGAAATTATAGTAGTAGATACTGGTTCCACAGATAGATCAAAAGAAATTGCATTACAATATACTTCTAAAGTTTATGATTTCCCCTGGATAGATGACTTTTCTGCTGCTCGAAATTTTTCTTTTGATTTATGCACAAAAGAGTATATATTTTGGATTGATGCTGATGATGAAATTCTTAAAAAAGATCAAGAGAAAATAAAAAATCTTGATTTATCTGACAAAGAAATAGTGTTATGTCAGTATCAATATTCTCATGATCAGTTTGGTGTTCCCGAATGCACTCTTGAGCGAGAAAGAATTATTAAACGTTCTCTTGGGCTTAAATGGGAAAAACCCATTCATGAATATTTGCCCATTTCTGGAAAAAAAATTTCTAGACAAGATATTGAAATACATCATTGGAAACAACATGGTACATCAGAAAGAAATTTGAAGATATTAGAAAGAATTATTCAAAAAGATCCTGATTCTAGAAATTTCTATTATCTCGGAAAAGAATATGCCGATTTTGGAAGATTTGAAGAAGCTATTGAAACTCTTGAAAAATTTGTTACTATGAAAGGCTGGTGGGAAGACGTATTCTGTGCTCATGATACTATTGCTAAATGTTATCTTGTTCTTAAAAATGAAAAAAAGTTTTTTGAGAATATTTTTCGTTCAATAGAGATAGAGCCCAGAAGAGCTGAACCATACTTTGAACTTGGTGATTATTACTTCTCAAAAAACGATTGGGGAAAAGCTGCTCATTATTTTGATATTTGCCTGAATGTAAAAAGACCCAAAGAATTAATGTCAACATATTATCCTCAAAATTATACATGGCGACCAGCACTCATGGCAACACAAGCTTATAATAATTTAGGTGCTGTGCAGACAGCTTTTGAACGTAGTAAATTGTTTTTAAAATACAGGCCAAATGACCAATTAGCTATAAACAATTACAATTGCCTGTTGAATAGTTCTTTACGTTTTGTCAAGAAAGATGGACAAAGCAAGAAGCTTAATCTAGGTTGTGGAAATAAAAGAATTGAAGGTTATATAAATGTTGATATAGTCAAGATACCCGAAGTTGATGAAGTTTTTAATTTCTATGAAATACCTTATCAAGATAATACGATTTCAACTATTTCAAGCGAACATGCATTAGAGCATGTATCAGCTGACAAAGCAAAACAAGCTATAAAAGAATGGTTTAGAGTTCTTGAGCCTGGTGGTAAATTAGAGCTCTATATTCCCGATCTTGAGTTATGTGCTAAGGGTTATGTAGAAGGCGACAATAGTCGTACTATTAATGGGTTTAAAGAAAAAAATTGGTATAAAATGACTTTGTATGGCGCACAAAGACCCGAGAATGGAAGTGATGCTGAACATCAATTTCATTTAAATGGTTTTTCAAAAGATGAAATCAAAGAATTACTTGAAGAAGCAGGGTTCATAATAACTCATCTAAGGAATTACTGATGTCAGACAGAACAACATGTTTAACCGTCGTCCTTGACAATGATTTTCGTATTGATGACATAGACAGCATTCTAAATGCAATTAGAATGATTAAAGGTGTTGCAGAAGTTAAAGCAAATGTTTCTAACCCTGAAGAATTTACTGCTTATATAAGAGCAAAAATGAGTCTTGAGAAAAAATTATGGGAAGCATTGAAAGATGAATAGTTATGGTACTCCTTCAATTGAAATTAGAGCAATAAAACCAGTTTGTCCTTTGAGGATAGGCTGGATTATGACCGAGTATAACGAGACAGCTGCCCAAACACGTATAAGAGTAATTAATGTTTGCATAGCATTAAAAGTAATGGGATATATGTCAAATTTTGCGACATATCAAAATATTCTTGACAAAAAATATGATATCGCAATAGTTGGAAAAGCTTTTAGTGAAAATGATTATAATAGCATCAAGTTATTAAAGCAACATGGAAAAACTGTTTACTGTGATTTATGTGAAGATATAATTGGATGGCCTTGGGTAAATGAAATCTTAAGTTTGTGTGACAAAGTCATTTGTTGTTCATATATGTTGCAAGAAAAAGTTAAACCAGTCAACCCGAACACATTTGTTATAGAAGATGCTTTTGAAGTTTAATGTCTATACGTACGCAATTAATTGAAGGATTTTCTCAGATTGAAAAATATAATCAGCAAGTTGTTTCTGTTTTCATAAGCTCAGCTACATTTGAAGCAATAAAGAAAGAGAATATAAACGAATTTTTATTCAATAAAGAAGGATCAAAATCTCTTGGAACTATTTATGGAGCAAAAGTTTATTTGAATGAAACTGATAATATTGAATTTAGATCAAGTACAAGAATCATTCTAATCCCATCAGAAGTAAAACTTGAGCGTAATAAAAAATTCAAATTTATAATGGAGGCATAATGAATAATAAAGAAGTATTTGTAGAAAAGCTGAATGAATGTGGTGAAGTCAAGTACGAAATGACAGAAATTCATAGCAGAATTTTGAGCAAACTAAAAACTGTATATCAACTTGTTTTTCAACGCGAGAAAAAAGATTTTCTTTCACTCAAGAATATGCAATATTTCAAACAGGGTATTGCTTCTCCTGATGCTCGACCAAGATTACATGAAGTTCTTGATGTTTTTGTAAACCTTGCAAATCATTATAATTTCCTTGGTGATGACGAACTCAAAGAATATCTTGATTCTAGAGGCATCACATTTACTATTACAAGACCAATGCTTGAAGATGGAGCTGTTTCTGTTTCGAAAGAAGAAACAAAAGAATTTGAAAGATCTTGGAAATTTGCAATGGCAAATGAAGCTATTCCTGGGACAAAAAAAGAGATTCTCAATGCTATTCTAGATAAAGCGATCAGTGTACAAAAAGCGATCGAAAACAAAAAAGAAGAAATAGACAAAAAAGCTCAAGATGTTGATCTTGAATGCCAGGTCAAAAAACCTTTCTTTTTTAAAGCCCTTACTATCAAAATTGCTGAAATGAAAAAACGCTCAGTAGATAATCAAATCAAAAAAGTAGAAGATGATATTGAAGCATCAAAAGACATAATTTCGATTTTTGATAAAGCTGAAGAAAAAACTGAAGAATGAGCAAATCTGTTTAAATGTCATAACATAGGCAAAGTAAGATTATGAAACAAAAACATATTGTAATCAATAAAGAGGGACCAAAAATATTACCAGATTCTATACAAGCGAAAATTCACCCAGAGATTTCAAATACGAATTGTTGGATATTGTCAAATAGTACAAGAAAACATCCGGGACATTATGCTGTAAAACAATGGGTTTTATGTTATGGTCAAATACCTAAAAATTTAAATGTTTTACATAAATGCGATAATGTCAACGGGCCTTGTGTTAATCCAGAACACTTATTTTTAGGAACGCCTTCTGAGAACTTAAAAGATTGTATAATAAAAAATAGATTTAGAAACGGGTGTACAAGTAGTACCGCTAAGAAAGCTTGGTTAACAAGATTAAAAAATGGGAATATAGATAATTTCATAAGTTCGTCAGAAAAAGCAAAAAAAGCAGTAGAAACAAAAAAGAAAAACGGAATAAAACTTGGTTTAACTTCTGAACAAGCAAAGAAAAGTTGGGACACAAAAGGAAAAAAGGCGAAGGTAATGGCGAAAAATTTGTTAGTGCTGCTAAAAAAGGATGGTTAACTAGAAGAAAAAATGGCAATGGTCATAAATTTGGAAATCAACACACAAAGGCAAATAAATGTTAATCTATTGGGAAGGATATGGGGGAACAAAATATTTAGCTGAAAATTTGCGGCCTTTAATTGAACAATTAAATTGCAAACTTATAACAATGAGTGAATGGGAAGATTCAGATATTATTTGGGATTTATCGACATGGTTGCAAGAATTAAAAAAAGCAGATGTCGTAATTATTCCTTGCAACTACTTGGTTCAAAATGCTAAATCAAATAATAGACTTACGCAAATGATGAGTTTAGGAAAACCCTGCATTGTTAATCCTTTACCTGCATATCTTAAAATAATCGAAGAAAATCCAGGTTGTGCTCTAATTGCTACAACAGAAGAAGATTGGAAAAAACATATTGAATATTTAAAAGATAGCGAACATAGAAATCAATTATCACAAAAAGCTTTAATAGCAGCTCAAAAATACTCAATCAAGAATATAGCTCAAAAATGGATTGACATATTTGAAAATAAAAAAGAAGACATTAAAAATGATGTAATAATCCCTACATATAATAATGTCGAATATTTGAGATTATGTCTAGATTCTCTTAAAAGAAATTCTGCTTTTAAAAACAGGATAATCATTTCAGATGCTGGTAGCAATGCAACGACCTGGGAATATTATAAGACTATTAATAATGTCGAGATTCTTGGTACCCAAGACGTACGACTAAATTTTTCACAGGCTTGTAATGCTGGGATACAAAATTCTTCATCTGATTATTTTGTACTCCTAAATTCTGACACTATAGTTTCTAAAAATTGGGATGTGAATCTTGTAAGTAAATTACAAGCAGATCCTCAATTAGCCATGTGCGGTGTTCTATCTAATTGTGATCGTTTTTGGTTGCATGGTGTACCTGGCAAGCCAGTGTATCCAATGAGTATACCTGGTTTAGAACTTGTCCCTGGAATGAAAGCGAGTCAGTTAGAGGGCAAACTAGACAGCCTATATAGTTTTATGGACAATTCAAATAAATCACACCAAGGGACTCTCGTTGAACAAGAATGGGTAGCGTTTTATTGTACTATGTTTAATAGAAAAAAATTTAATGAAATTGGTCTTTTGGATATTACTTTCAACAATGGATGCGAAGATTTAGATTTTTGTATTAGAACAAAAAAAATGAATTATAAAATAGCTCAAGCTATAGATTGTTTTGTTTTTCACTTTGGGGGCATTTCACGGGGGAGTTACGAAAAAGAGTTTTTATGAAACAAATCCAACTCTACTTATCCTTAAAAAAGCCATTGTTATCTGATAAATTCACAATCATAGATGATGATATTTATGAATTGTTTAAAAACACAAAATTAAAACTTAGTTCACTTGCTGATAATAGAAAGTTCTATGTAGAAACACCTAATAAAAACTTCAAAGTATTCCATAGAGAAATATTAAATGCAAAAAAGAATGAAGTTGTTGATCATATTAATGGATTAACATTGGATAATAGAAGAGAAAATTTAAGAATTTGCAATATACAACAAAATTCATGGAATAGAGGTATTGATATAGATAACAAATTAGGTTATAAAGGAGTTACTGCTGTAAAAAACAAATTTTATGCAAGAATAGGAAAAGGAGTTTTTTACAATCTTGGAACTTTCAAAACTGCAGAAGAAGCTGCTCGAGCCTATGATATTGCAGCCTTACGTCTATTTGGACAATATGCATTTACTAATTTTCCTAAAGAAGATTATTCAAATCTAAAAAAATTTGAGGCTATAATAAATGTAAAAAGAAGATTTGTTTGTAAAAACCAGTTGCCAAAGACACAATATGTCCAATAGATATAAAGAAGAAGACACATCAAATCATAAATATTTAGAAGAAAAATGGAGTAAAAAAACCATAGTATTTTTTTCTGGACCTAGTTGGGAAAAATGGGATCATAGAAATGTTGATCAAAATGGGATAGGAGGAAGTGAAACTTGGCAAGTAATGATTTCTAGAGAACTATCAAAACTTGGTTATAGAGTTATAAATTTTAATGATTGTCAGGAAGAAATAGATGATGGGCTCGTAAAATATTTCCCATATTCCCGATTACATAATTTCATTGAATACAATTATGTTGATTATTTTATTAGTTCAAGAACGACAGAGCCTTTTAGACTTAAAATACGTTCAAATAAAAAAATTGTTATTTGCCACGACATCTGGTTATCAAGTCAAAATCAAGTTGCTTACCAAGAAAAAGTCGATAAATTCTTAGTTTTGTCTGAATGGCATAAAAATTTTGTGCATCAACATCATGGTATATCTTTAGACAAATTAATCATGACTTCTAATGGTGTCGACTTGAAAAGATTTGAAAAACAGATTGAGCGTCATCCTTATAGACTTATGTATTCTTCTTCATTAGATAGAGGGCTTGATGTACTTCTCTATCTTTTTGATTTTATCAAGGTTAATGTGCCAGAACTTGAACTTCATATTTTTTATGGGTTAGATAATTGGATAAAAAGTGCTCAGCATCGCCCAGGTGAAAAAGAAAAAATTGAAGCTATACAAAAAGCAATGAATAAACCTGACGTATTTTATCATGGACGCGTAGGACAAGATCAATTAGCTGAAGAGTGGTTAAAGTCTTCTTTATGGGCGTACCCAACTGATTTTGAGGAGACGAACTGCATCACTGCTATAGAAGCTCAAGCTGCTGGTCTACCTGTGCTCGCTACTAATTATGCTGGACTCAGAACTACAGTTGGAAATTCTGGTATTTTATTGGGTAATGGGAATAAAGGTGAAGCTAATACAAGAGAATTTAGAATTGAATTTGCTTCAAAATGTATTAGTCTTTTGAAAGATAGAGCGCTTTGGAAGGAATGGTCAGAAAAAAGTTTAGAAAATGCAAAAAAATATTCATGGGCCAATATAGCAAAACAATGGGTTGAGCAAATCTTATGTTGACAAGAAAAGACATTCCTGAATTTCTAAACCAAAAAGAACTTATAGGTTATGGTGCCGAAATTGGTGTCTTGCGTGGTGAATTTTCAAAACACATATTAGAAAAATGGAAGGGTAAAAAGCTTTATTTAATTGATTCTTGGCGATATTCAAAAGACATTGTTGATTTGAACAATTTTGAATTTAAAGAACAACTCGAAAATTATTCGAAAACTTTTTCTAATATTTATAGTTTTGGTGATAGAGCAACAATCATAAGAGAGTTCTCAAGAGAAGCCTCAAGATTGTTTCCTGATAATTATTTTGATTTTGTGTTTTTAGATGCAAGACATGATTTTGAGAATGTAACAATAGATTTAGAATCATGGTATCCTAAAGTGAAACCTGATGGTTATTTGATGGGCCATGATTATTTAGATAATATAACAAAGGTTGGTGGTGATATAGTTTTTAGTACAAAATTTGAAGTTAAATCCGCTGTAGATATTTTTGCTTTTGTAAGGAATTTAGAAGTTTATGTAATCGAAGACAAAAGCGATCCGTTTTATCCATCTTGGTATATCAAGAAACTTACTGCTTGAATCTTTCAAGAACTTTTTCAATTACTTCTTCTTCTGTCGGTAAATAAAAATCCCAATTTTGTTTTATAAGTTCTGCTGTCGCTCCACCTTCAATCCATGTTGTAGGTCTTTGATCGCAATCATCAAGTGTAAGTTTCTTATATAGAGCATCAGCTTTATGATAAGGCGTAATATAACCTTCGGATGTTTTTCTAAAAGGTAATACATGATCTGGATGTTTGCATGTTGGCATTATTATGATCCAATTGTCGAATGCCCCAGCTAAATGTATTGGAACAGAATCATTAGATAATAAAACAGGTGCTCTTGAGATAGCTGAAATTAGAACACCAACAGATGTTCTGTCTATGAGACTGATAGAATTAGAAGGAAGTTCAAGTTGATATGCGCCTCGATTTTCATGATCATCTGTTCCAATTAAACATACAGGAATTTCTTTAGAGATACCATCTACAACTTTTTGCCACCATTCGATAGGAAATGTTTTGCTTTCCCAATGTCTTCCTGGATGAACAATTACAGCTTTTCTAAGATCAAAACCTTTAAGTATTTCATCTAATTCATCATCATCTTCTTTTGTTGTTTGTATTTTGATAATTTTTTCTTGTAGGGGTAATACTCTTTGTAGAGAAGCAATAGAACAATAATCTACTGTATGACAGAGTAAATTCGAAATAATAGAATAAACTACTGTTTTTGGATCTGGGAAAGTTTTTATTTGAAAAAAGGGTTGAAAAATCGAAGGGTTGAAATCATCATGATGTATTATTTTATATTTCAAATGCTTGAAAAGCCTTGGCCAATGTGTTGTAATAATTATTTCTGTTGTATTATCTTTGTAGACTTTTTCAAGAAATCTTAATGTCGGTTCAGCATCTACTTGATCGCCCATTCCCCCAGAAACCACAATAACTATATTTCGTTTATAATTATATTCGGGTTTGTCGTTTTCCCATTTTTCAAGATCTCCCTTAATTATTGATAAAATCTCATTATTTACTGTAAAATAATGATAACCAGCATAATGTATAATAAATGAACTATGTCTTGTTTCTCCACAAAAATCCAGACATGTCATTCGGTTAAGTTTGTATGGTAAATCATACATGAGTGAATTTTCTTCTTTTCTTTTACCTTCTTCAATTGCGAATTTTAAATTGAGATACCCTTGTTCATAAAAGTTTGAAATTTCTTTTTCAGGTTTTTTAAAAAAGAATTTATGACACTTTGAAATAACTAAAACACCAGTATTATAATATTTTCCATTCCAGTTTATTTTCTCAGGGTTAATATCATAACTCTTGCAAGCTTCAATTAATGAGTACTCTCTTGGTACAAATTTAGCTTCGTTGAAAGCACCTATTTTGTTATAAGGCACTATATCAAAAAGATCAGGACAATCATCTCTTACGATTAAATCCGTATCAAGATAAATTATTCTATCATAAGAATTCAAAAGATCGAATATTTGGAATTTTTCCCAATGTGGAGTCGTTTTGCATGAATCAATAACTATAAAATCAGCATTGATTTTTTTCGCGTATGATTGTAGAGTTGGATGCGTAAGTTTTGAGATATTTTTAATCTCATCCCCGATAGAAATAGCAATAAGAGCTTTTTTCATAAATCTCCCTTTAATTTTATTAATATTAATCTTTTTATTTTATTTTTTCAATTAAAGCATTTTGAATTAATAAAATAATATTTGTAGTACTTGCTGTCACCCATTGTGTACAAAGAAACTCCTTATGTATAACTAGCTACTGAAAGTTTGCTTACATAACTGTTTACAACAAATTGAATATCATTATCTGTTGCTAAACCACCATTAGCTTGTATTGTTGGATTTAATGCAACAAAACATGTCATGGCAAGTGTATAAGTATCAGGGTTCAGCATAGCATTTGCAGCCCATTGAACTCTTTCTTTATTGTCGGCAAAAGTAACTTTAGCTGAATTTGCTGTAGTGTAGGAATTTGTCAAATTAGCTGCCATTATAAGAGTATTCCCAGAAATTTCTGCAATAGTACCTGTTTCTGAAGTTAATGTATCTGAAATGACAACTTGTTTACCCACCCAGAATGCAGTAGAACTAACTACAGCCACGTTTTTTTGCCCTGAACTTGCATCACTGGATAAATTAGAAGTAGTCAGAGCCTCATTCAAAATATCTTGTGATGTTTTGGCTACAGCTGCTTGTACACGTTTTCTCATTTCATTTGATATGTAAATCTTATTGATAGCCAATAAACTGCTATCACCTGTTATATCTGTGTTGACTTCATTAACAAGTTCATTATCATAATAATAAGCAGCTTCTTCAGCTTCACCTTCATTATGAACAATAAAATTGACAATCTTAGATTTCAATACGGGTTTTTTGCTTTTTTCAGAACTTCCTGTTTCATAAACAAGAATTTCATATGTCTTTATAGTTGCAGGTACACTAGCGTCCGAAGAAGTTGTTTCTCTTGCTGTTCCGACAACTGTATAAAATGCAGTTACCTCAGCTATTAACTCAGCTTTCGTCATAATAAATCTCCTTTAGGTATACATCGCAGAATTATTTGTCCATACTCCACTTTGTTTTTGATAAATATTGACAACTCTTCTCCAATTCCCAGAAATATTTACGAAATAAGCAGGCCATCTTCTCCATGTTTCAGTTACACAAACAGGAATTCTTGATGCTCCTGATCCTATAAATAAGAAAGAATGTGCCCCAACAACTTGCACAGGAGAAGAATATGATGTTGCATTATTTGTTCCTAATCTCCCTTGCGAATTTGAACCCCATGCCCAAATTGAACCATCAGCTTTCATAGCATGCGTAAAATTATTGCCTATAGCAAAATGTATAAAACTATGTGCACCAACTACTTGTACAGGAGACGATCTATTTGTTCTTGTACCATCACCTAATTGTCCATAGACATTGTTGCCCCACATCCACAATGAACCATTGGATTTCAAACCAGCACATGCACCCTCAGTTTGTTCATTAGTCATACCTGCAGCAACATGTATAAAAGAATGACCCCCTATTACTGTAACTGGTGATGATCTAGTTGTCACAGTTCCATCACCTAAATTTCCACTACCATTATATCCCCATGTCCATGCAGCACCAGTTTCTTTAAGTGCTATAGACAGACCATTATCTGCTCCACCTGTAGCTATTTGAATAAAACTATGACTTCCTACAACTTGTACTGGAGAAAAAATCCAGTTTACTGCATTATTGCCTAATTGTCCTGACTGACCATTTCCCCAGCACCATACTTGTCCATTATTTTTAAGAGCTGCAGTATGTGCAGCACTACAATGCACTCTAATAAAAGAATGATTTCCAACAACTTGTACTGGAGAACTGTAAGACACTTGATTGTTTGTACCTAATTGTCCATAACCATTATGACCACAACCCCACATTTGACCATTGTCTTTTAAACCCAAAAAATTGTAAGTTCCCTCAGCTATTGAAATAAAAGAATGATTTCCAACAACTTGTACTGGAGAAGAGTAAGACGCACTATTAGCGTTGTTACCTATTTGTCCATAAATATTTGCGCCCCAACCCCATGCTTCTCCATTAGATTTCAATGCATGTGTGGCTTGATTAGAAGCTGTTAACATAATAAAAGAATGATTACCCACTACTTGTACGGGTGACGATCTGGTAGTCAATGTATTGTCGCCAAGGCCACCTGCACCATTAAATCCCCATAACCAACAAGCCCCATTTAATTTTACTGCATAGCCTTTATTATTATCAGACATATTTCTATCTCTTATATGTATTGAATATAAATAGCATTATCTGGATAACCTGCCGGACTAGGAGGTGCACTTGTACCTGACGTAACATTGAGCCCTAAAATTCCAGTTACGCCTTGGATACCAGTTTGACCTTGTATCCCTTGTAATCCAGTGACTCCTTGCGCCCCTGCTATTCCAGTTTGTCCTTGTAGACCTGTCTGACCCTGAATACCTTGTACACCAGTAGCACCTTGATTACCTTGAAGACCTGTTTCGCCTTGTAATCCAGTTTCACCTTGCAGACCTTCTAACCCTGTCTCACCCTGCAACCCAGTGTCACCTTCGATACCTTCTAGACCAGTTTCGCCCTGAATTCCTTGTAATCCTGTAGTTCCTTGAGAACCAGTTTCACCCTCTAACCCTGTCGTACCTTGGACACCTGTCTCACCTTGAGACCCTTGTAACCCAGTTTCTCCTTGAACTCCAGTATTTCCTTGCAAACCTTGAAGACCAGTTTCGCCTTGAGCACCTTGCAATCCTGTAGTACCCTGAGTTCCAGTTTCCCCTTGAATTCCTTGCAACCCTGTCTCACCTTGCAAACCAGTTTCGCCCTGAACACCTTCTAAACCTGTAGTTCCTTGAAATCCAGTTTCACCTTGAATCCCAGTTTCACCTTGTGCACCTTGTAACCCTGTTGTTCCTTGAAGACCTGTAACTCCCTGAAGTCCAGTAGAACCTTGCTGTCCATTTATACCAGTTTCGCCTTGTAAGCCCGTATTACCCTGAATACCAGCAAGACCTGTTGTACCTTGTAGTCCGGTGTCACCTTGAACACCTGTTTGACCTTGTAATCCTGTATTACCTTGAACACCTTGTAACCCTGTAGCTCCAATTAAACCAGTGAGACCTTGCACACCAGTCAGACCTTGAACGCCTGTAACACCTTGAAGTCCTGTTTCACCTTGTGCTCCTACAGCTCCTGCTGAAGCGGGTGATGTTCTAGAACCAAAAATAGATTTTACGTTTTTTATTACAAAACTACCAGTTAAAGCACCAGTTCTTTGTAATGATATTTGAGCAATTATTACATATTCAGGGCTTGAAAAAGTACCAAAACTCAAATTTCTCGGGTCTTCTGTAAGACAAGAAGATGATGCACTATTTGTATAAGTTTGTTGACCTTGTACCCATAAAAATCTATAACTCTGAGAACCAGAGTCCGCTGTAACTGGTACAGCAACTAACCAAACATTCATCCAATTATTAGAAGGTAATACAGTTTGTTGCCAAGTTCCACCCGTAAATTGATTATACGCTATTGTACCCCCTACTAAAGGTACTATGTTAGGATCAGTAAGCGTGAATACTGCTGTAGCGCCAGAACCTGAAAGATAAAAAAGAGTATAAGGCCCATTATCAGCAAGCGAATTCAAAGTTGTAAGAAGATCTTCATCTTCAATATAAGTTGCACCTACAGCTGGTCTGTTATCTGCATCAGTTGCACCGTCAATAACATAACCACTAATATCACCACCACTTCTACGATATGTGCCTATTGTATTATGAAATGTTCGATGAGATTCCCAAGGCATTAATCCATGAACTTCTCTAAGACCAAATTTGACAGCTGTATAATAATTAACAAAAGCTATTTGCGCCATATCATAAGACCAGATAGAGCTAGACCAAATAAAACTTGAACCATTATAATACAAGAACCATGTGTTATCACTATCTGTATGTGAGTCTGAAGTCCATGTTGTTATGCCATCCCAAACTTTAGTACCTCTCCAATACAATGTAATAGAACTACCAGTAAGCGTAATTGTTCTTGCTGTAGAATCATAAGTTACAGTTATATTTTCTGGACTTAGAAATCCAGTGGGTTCTTTAGTGTCATTTAAAATAGTACTGTCAAAAACTCCAGT
>JAQUND010000006.1:0-29429 GCA_028717785.1 Candidatus Nanoarchaeia archaeon
ACTTGTTTATTATAAACATCAATATCTGATTCGTTTATACTGTTTTCTAAAGACAATTGAACATATTGTTTTATTTTATTTGCGTATTTCATTAACAATTTTTGTGTAGTTTGAATTTTTTAAAATGTTCAATTTCTTTAACGACCTTTGCAACATCTTTTTCAATATCCCAATACACAATCATATACATTCGTTTATCAGTTGTAACACCAAGAATTGCAGGATCAACAGAAGGAAACGAAACATTGTGATGTTTTACTGAAGAAACAAACTCCGGTGTTATAAAAACAAAATCTTCAAAAATTCCTGTTTCTTTTGCTTCAAGAACTTTAAGTTTTGCTCCATAAGGTATTTTATCTGTAACTTTACTTAAAGGTATTGAGTTAATATTTACATCTATTAAAGTATATTCAATACTTCTTCCTTCCCATAATGTAAAACCCGCTATTAATAAACCTAACATACAAATCCAAGATATACAATTAAATACAGATAAAGTAATTAATCCTGTAGTTGGAGTTTGATGTACTGCGGGCCAAATCCACATACTAAATTTTAATATTGGATAAATCGTTAACAACATAAATAAATGTATTGATAAAGGTAACGCACCTGTTATAAAAAACGCATTAATTTTACTAACAATATTATTAATAAAACACTTTCTTTTAAGTTTATTAATTTGAAACAACTTTTTTATTAAATCTTGAGAAACTTCAAAAAAATCTCTACTTGAAGTAAGTTCGTTTATATCATGATTTAATGCTTTTAAAGCAGTTAATTCAGCTTGGTTTTTAAGACCAAGTTTTTTATCTATTTCAAGTTCTGACGAAATATTTTCAATAATTTTATCAGACTTTCCTGTCATTTGTTTGTGTCTAATTAACGATAGAGTTTCAAGTTTTGCTGGTAATGAATCTTTATCTGAAGAACGTTTTTTGTTTGTAACTCCTTCAAACTCTGCTACAAGTGCGTCAACACCCGAATCAATTTTGGCGAAATGAGAACCATCCATAATTTATCCTATTCTATTATATAAGTTGTATTTTTTATAAGTTTTATAAAGCAAATGAATATTTACAAATTACTTTTTAAAATTTTAATAAAACACTAAATTTTTCATCTTAATAATTAATTTATACTCATAATGGGTTGCGGTTAAAAAACATTGTTGCACACATCGTGCGCCTGTTTACGTATGTATCCATTAAACCTACGCTCCTTTATGTGCCGGGGATACTGCCCGTTGCAACAATGTCTCCGCCCCGCTTTTAATGAATCTGGTTGTTACCATGCATATAATTCAAAAAAGCTTCTTTATTTCCACACAACACGACAATATATAAATTTATATCAATGTTTTTTCGAAAACTACCAAAAATTTTGTCGTTTTTCTAAAAACAAAAAACATTATTTAAATATTCGTTATAAGAAATATATCTAAGCAAGAGTTTTATACATTATTAATATATTTGTCGTTATCGCAAATCTCTTTATATAAATTTCATCTTTTTATATCGTTGAAACAAAGATATTATGGTTCATCTCCGCGCATGCGGGGAACACTAATCAACCTATAGGTAAGTCTGATAAATAACCTTCAGAAACACCTATTAAATCTTTCATTCCTTTTGCTTTAATTTCTTCAAACTGTTCTATAAAAATAAAAAATAATCTCATTATTGATGACGGCTTACTTTCCCAATCTGTAACTTTCAATGTGTCAACAGTTAAAGATTGATTGATGATTGCTCCTGCACCAACTCCCACTTCAGCAGTTTTTCTTCTCTCAGAACTTTCATCAAAAACTTCTAAATGTTTTGTGTGAGGTGCATTACAAGACTTTATGTCATCAAAGCATATTGATCTATCTTTTGACTCTGGCAAAAAAGACGAACTGTAATTCGCAGATCTAGATAAAGTACTTAATCCTGATGAACTATCTTCTACATTAAAAGTCTTTGGGTACAGAATGTCACTACTAAATTTTTTCGTTATAGAATTAGAAAAGTAAACATATTGTATATTATAGCCACCCATAACACTTTCTGATGCACCACAAGGTATTGCTACTGATTCTCTTCTCACTTTGGGTCTGAAAAAAGCAAATCCAAAAGCAGGTATTGTATCATCTCTGCCTATTACAAGTTCTGGGATTGATTTTGCTAAATCTTCTGTAAAGAAAAATTGTCTTACTTTTCCATCTGTTGAACGAAAGCCATCCCACCATAATTTGTTAGGATAAGCTATATAATTTTGGTCTGGCCATTTATAATTACATTGTTCGCAAAAAAGACCTTCTTTAAAAGAAGTTCCATGGATAGGACATTTTTCTTCATAACGTTCCAAATTAAAACCATTAGTTCTTTGTCCAGTAATAGGATTCATTCCTTTTACTGAAAGTAAAACTGCAGTGTTTAAGTCGTCATTAGAGCACCAATTGAACCATAAACCCCAATCAGAGCTAACAGGAACAACATAATTACCTGGCCCTTGCATCCAATTTGATAATGGTTCTTTAAATTCATCAACAGGATAAATTTCGATTGGTGTTCCAGAAGGAAGATCATGACTATGTTTTCCTATTAGACGTTGAGCTCTCATTATTTGAGCTTTAAAACCTTTATAAGACATTATTTTCATAAGAATATCTCCAAGTTAAAATTGAGGCAACAATGTTGCCTCAAAAAATTAGAATGTTCTGTGAGAAGAAACTCTAAAGGGATCAGTTTCTCTACTTTTAGAAACTCGCCTTTTTAGGCTTGGTAATTTATCTTCTTCTTTAAGTTCTTTAAATTTTATTGCAATCTTGGGATATTCTTTAAAAAGTTTGTCTAAATCAAAGTCTCTAAATAATCTTGGTTCAATTGTTGTATTTTCTTTAATAAGACGAATAAATATTAAACGTTCAATGTTTATTGTATTATAAACCATCCCACATTCTTCACAATATCCGTCAATAAGAAGAACATTATTATGTATAGGACATTCAAAAAATACGTCAAGAGGAAATTCACCAACTTTAAAAACTTGTTTCATTACATTAGAGATCATAAAAGTAGAAGGGGTGTCTTGATATCGCGCTTTTCGAAGCATATATAATGAGTTTTCAGCATCAACAGTATTGTCGTCAAAAAAAATAATACAATATCTTCCTCTGCTCCGTATTTTAAGTTGCTCTTCAATATCAATTTGAGCGTCTTTATTATAAGCTTCGAGCAATTCAATATCAGACCATTGACCTATTGGTTTTAATGTTTTTACAATTGTCTGAATTGAGTCTTCATAAACTTTTGATTGTTTTTCTTCTTTTCGTTTTGACAAACAAGACCAAGCAAATTTCAATCGAGGACTTGGTATTTCGTTAATATTAGATTCTGCTAAAAAAATATTACATTTCTTTATAGCATTTTCAAAATCAGAAATTGAAGTATTATTTGACGTTAAAATTTCAATCCCTATCTGAGAGTCATCAACTCCCATTTTTAAAAGAACTTCTTCTAAAAATTTTTCAGAATCTTCAATATGTGCTTCTTTAAAATAAGGATCAAGTATTTTTGCTGCGGATTCAATGCGAGATTTAAAATCGATATTCATTAGATAAACTCCTTGTTATGAACTTTTGTTTCAGTTCTGTTTTGTGCTACGATTTTGTAGCTTTTTTGTAACTTGGTCTCATAGTTACTATTACCTCTTAATAAGAATTTTGTTATCTCCTCCTTTTTATTAAGTTTTAAAACAATTTTGATTTTCAGTTAAAATCATAATACTTGAAATATATATATACAAAAAGCATGTTTTTATAAAATTTTTATTCTTATTTGAGTAATAATCTAATTATTTCATTAAATGGAGGTTTTATGCATCATGTAATTCTAGTTCTTCAAGGTGGTGGAGCTAAAGGTTCTTTTGAAATTGGCGTACTTTCTACACTGGAAAAGAAAACAGAAAGATCTGTTGCTGACCTTGTAGATTTAATTGTTTCGACAAGTATTGGTTCTGTTAATGCAAGTCTTTTAGCTTCTAAAATAATGTCAGCAGAACATATTGGTTGTCTAATGTTAAAAAACCTACCTACTATTTTTAAAAAACGTTTGAATATACCTTTATATGATAGAAAAAAATATAGTGATTTATATAAAAAACATGTAGAAGATGTTTTGGGTAAAAAAATATTTCTTAAAGATCTTGACAATAATGTTCATTTAGTTTTTACATCGACAAATATGTGCGATGGAACAAATCATTTCTTTAAAAGTGATAAATATGATGAGAAAGAAATGTCTGTAGTTGATGTTGTTTGTCGTTCGTTTGCAGCACCATTATATTTTGGACAGATCAACGATCCAGAAAAAAAAGCTATATGGTTAGATGGGGGTTGTGGTATAGAGAATCTACCTTTATGGCAAGCATATATAGAAGCAGTAAAACGAGGATGGTTAAACGAAGGACACACTACACATATTCTTTCTATTGGTTGTGGATATTCTAAATTCTGGGTTGATTATAAAAAAGGAATTAAAGGTGGCAAGTTAAGACAAGCTATAAGAGCTGTAAAATATTATAATTCGATTACAAGAGGTAGTTTAGCATATAATCAATCAGCTGCAGTACAAATTAGCAATATGGAAGCTTTATCAAGATTTCAACCAAATTTTTCTTTTCAACATATTGATTGGCCAGGAGTAATGTCAAGAAAACTAGATAAAATGGATAATACAAAAGCAAGACTTCAATATTATGATACAGGAGTGAAACAAGGTAATTTGATTAATAGAACATTATTTTATTTGAATAAATAAAAACTTAATCTCATAATTTATCATTTAAAAAGTATTGTCTAATAATTTGTTAGATAATCAATAGAAATCAGAAAAACTATCTAAATAGGGGAAACTATTTGTATTAAATTTCAGTGTGATTGACTGTGTCGTAGATATGTAAGTTTAAATTTTAATCCTTGAAATGGGCGCATCAGTGAGACTTTCAATCATCATTTTATCTATTGTAGAAATAGAATATTCTATGTTTTCTGAGTCAATAAATGGTTTGTAAAAAAATCTATGAATACCTTTTTTATTAGCATGACGTAATTCTAAAAAATACGTGTTGTCAACCCAATAAGTAATAAATAAAGTAAAATCTTTTTTAATTGTTTGTATTTGTTTTGAAGCGATTTGCTCTAAAATTTTTATATGTTCATTATTTATTGTTATTTTCATTTAATTTTCTTAGAAATCAAGTTGTTATTTATAAATTGTACGCCAAAATTTTTTATCATTCTTTCAAGTTCTTTTTCAGAAAAGTTCAACGTATAATTATAAAATAATTTGTTTTCTATTCCTGCTTTTTTTATTTTTTCGAGATTGAGAACAGTGTTTTCAGAATTACTCAAGCAATTTCTATAGTTTCCAAGTAAATCTTTAATTGTCTTTTTATAATTTCTACCAGTTTTACTAAGACTATTTTCTTCTTTTTCTAATAAGTTTAAAGAATCTTCTAGAACTTTTACTACTTTTTCAAGTCTTTTTATTTCTTCATAGATCTCAGAATCTAAATTATAGTTAAATTTATTTTCTTCTTTTATATTGCATGGAACTAAAGAAGTTATGTTTTCAGTTAAATTTTCATAGCTTACTAATTTAGGTTCATAATTGAGTTTATATTCAGGTTCTTCAATGATTTTTTGTTCGATTTTTTTTAAACCAAAGATTTCTAAAGGATAGTTACAAATAAAAAACATTTTTTTGTCTTTTTTTATTTTATTCCAACATTCTCCTTCTTTTAAAACTTTAATAACAATTTTATATTTGAAATAAACATCGAGTTTTACATTTACTAGAGATAAATAATGACAATAATCACAACATAAATTTTTTATCTCAGACTTGTCAAAAATTTTCAAGTTTTTAAGAATGTCACCAACATTACATTTAGAAAAAACAAAATAAATCTCTTCATACAAACTAAAATCATCCTCGACTAAAAAAGAATAAAAAGGATTAGTAAATTGGCTTGCAGATAAAATAAAAGATTCTAACTTTGTATTACCAAAATTTATCTTAACCAAATTTTTTGGTATTGAATTTTCGATGTCTTCTTTGGCAAATAGATCTTGTTCGTTAAATTCTTGTTTGTCAGCTTTGAACGACAAAACAAACTGTTTTACTTCTTCCATCATAGAGGGATCAGAAAAAATTTCTCTGTGTTCATTGACTAATTTATTAATTTCATTTACAAAAGTGTTTGCATCTGTTTTAGAAACACCTATTATTATATTAAGGTCAGAACCAATAGGAAGTTGTATATTTCCTTGAGAATAAACAAAGTTTAATAAAAACGTATCTGTTTCATTTATTTTAATTACAGAATTGTCAGCTAAAAAAATAAAAATCTTCTTTTGAAGATCGCTTTTTACAATAGCTTTTATCATTGAAATAAGAACAGTTATTTTTTTGCCTTCATAAATAATGTCTAAACTATCATCAACACATATACCATTAAAAGAAATGTTTTTTAAATCAACAGAAGCTAAATAATTTATTGTCATTAATTCAGAAATTTTTATTTTTAATTTATTTAAAAACTTTGCTTCATCAGATAGAGCTCTTTTCTTAGCTTTAATCTCATAGATTTTATTTTGTTTTTCTATATTGTTGTTAAAAAGATCAGTTATAAATTTAAATGCTTCTTTATTTTCTATTATAGACCTAATAGTTTTTCCTGCTTCAGTAGCAATTGTGTTCATAAATTCAGAATTAGCTTGAATTTTAGACAATTGGACAGTCGCAGCAGACTGCAACTCAGCAATTAAATAGTTAGATCTTATTTCTTCTAATCTTAAATAATATTTTTTATCATCTGATATTGATTTTGCTAAAGCTGTTGTAACGCTTGCACCAACTACAGCACCCCCGCAAAAACCAAAAGCTTTTTTCGTTAATGATATTGCTGAGTCTAATAAACTCATCACCCCCTCCTTCAGTTCATCCACGCGCATGCAGGGAATATAGACTCAATTATATCATAAGAAATCAACTCAAAATGCCAAATTATTTTTTCTTTATTTTGTTTCAATACACGCGCCCGTGAAGGCGCGACTTGTATGTTGTGCTTTCTATCCATTCGGCTCAGAGTTTCAATCCAACTTTCTTTCTATGTTTGCTTATTTGTAATTGTTCTTGATGATAAGCTTTTGCTCTTCGAACTAGACATCTTCGTCTTAATTCGACCATAATTTGTTTATTCCAAGCTTTTTTACTCTTTACACATGCCCAAATAGAATAAACAGAAATAAGCTTGTCATCGTCCAAATTTCTTAAATACGACTCGTCTGTCATAAGATTTTTTTATTCTGTTTTTTTTATTATTATCAGTTATTAAGAATTTAATTATTTATTAAGAAAAAAATAAGTGTAAGGTATGACGTTTGTCTTTTTCTTACGAAATCATCTTTTTTTTAGTCTCAATTTGATATTTTCAGAATTGTCTTGTGACTTGATGATGAAAACATTTTTGCAGATTTTTTTGATGTTGTGATGATGTGACATTAAAAACTCCTTTAATAATAGAAACAATTTACGCACTTTATATATCGTCTAATAGTGTGTTATTGCCAAAATTTAATTAAAATCATTCAAAAACATTAATTATATATTTCTTTATTTAAGAAAGAATAGATTTTCTTAAGATATTCTTCAGCTTTTTCATAACCCCAAGCATGGATAAACGTATCATTTTTTGTAGTATTCTCTTCAGCAAAAATCGATAAAATCTCTGTTTTTATTTCTTTAGTATTGACACAAGAAACACCAACAGTTTTAGGACAATATTTATGTCCAATACACTTCCTTTTTAATTGAATTTCTATTATGTTTTCCCAATCAATTTTTATTACTCTTTTTCTCCAACCTATTTTAAATATCCCAAATTTAGTAATGATATTAAACCAAGAAGCACAATGATCGCAAGAACAATATTCATTAAGTGTTTTTTCCATAGAAAAATCTTCAAATCCTGCTTTATTAAAAAGATCTTTAAATTTATTTTCTTGATCTATATCAATCTGTTTTCTGTTACATGATTTATGAAAATATTTGCGCAAAGTCAAAACACAATCATCACCACTTTGAATTATATAGTCATCAGTTATCTCTGTCCATCCTTTTTCATTAACTACTATTTTGTTTTCCCAATCTTTAGTAGAATTAGGATATTTTAAAGTCAAATCAATAAATCTGTCATTTCTAATTTCGTTAGTTAAATAACAAGCAATATTTTTATTCATAAACAAAAGCTTAACATCATAAAATTTTTTACCTATGAAATTAGTAAGATTTAATAATTCTTCAGTATTTTTTTGTATAACGACATCATAACAATTTTTTATATCCCAACCTTTACCACAATAAGGACATTTTAAATTTGACGTAGGAATATCATTAATTAAAGAAAATGAATATGTTCCTTTCATTATCTCATGAAATTCATTACTTGTAAGAACATTGGGAATATCAGGTACAATTTCTTTAGGAATCTTGCCAGTAGCTTTCATACAATTACCACAAGAATCAAGTATATAACGTCCTAATATATAATAATTATGTAATTGTTCGTTTCTTTTGTATGAAGCATTATTTCGTTCTCTTAAAAGTACATTGAATGTTTCTAAAGAACAAAGATGGTTTCCTATTACCTCCTTTTTGTCGTACCAAGGTAAATCTTTTATCTGTTCTTTATCAGAGACACATTTTGAACCTAAAGAAAACTTAATCATAAACACTTTCTTATAATAAGACACTTAATAAAGCAGATTCCACATCCTGTGGTAAAGTTACATCGTCTTCATCTAAATCAAGGGCTTTAAGAATCGTATCCATTGTAAGGTCGCAAAATTCGTCTTGCCAATCACCTACAAAATAATATCTATCTGATTGTTTAATGATTCCACAAAGAATAGGATCTTTCTTTTCTTCAAGAGTTTTCTCGACAGATTTATTTTCTGGATCACAATGTATTACAACAAAATCATCGAACAACATTTTCTCTTTTGCTATTCCCATTTGATCGCGAACATCTTTAGGTATTAATCTAGTATAGTTTTTTATAGGAGTTATTTTTATTGCTTTATCTTTTACACTATTAACAAATTCTTGTAATATTTGTTTTTCGAAATATTTGTCAAAACCACATGAAATCATTTCTTGTTCTCTTATTAATTTACCAAATTTTTCTTCTATTTTTTCTTTTAGAGCTATTTGATTTGTTAATGATGTTGATTCAAGAATAGAACAAATTTTTTCTAACCTTGAAGTCAATTCTTTTCTTTCAATTGGTTTGAATCTGCTTTTTATAAATTTAAAAACAACAATAGGTTTCAATAAACCTTTTATTCTATTTCTTGGATTATTCTCATCATCTAACGAACATTTTTGTTTTTTACTAAGTCTAATAGCTCTTTTTATGTATCTATCATCTTTTTTCAAAAAATAATTTGGAACTATTGTCTGAGATGTGATATATAGATTTGTATCGTTATAGCCCAAAGAAAGACTTGTTGTTTCTTCAGAATTTTGTATATAATAAGAACCTGAAGGAATAATGTTGCTCATTATAATTCTTCCCCTTTTTATTATTATTTTAAATTAAAAAACATAAAGTTAATTCTTTTTATATAATAATTCTTAATTGTATATAAAAAAAATCGGGAGAGATAAAATAAATTTATTTTATCTCTCCCTTCATCACACACACATCATCAAAGAAAGCTTTATTAATATATATTATTTTTTGTCTAAAAAATAAAATTTTAAATTTATTTTTTCACCACACACTTGGCAAATATTTTTTTCTTTTGCACAATATAGACAAGGTTCTTTTAAAAAAGTCGTAATAGTTTCATATTGACCATGTTTTTCGCATATTTTCGTTATCTTCTTAGATGACCTAAATAAAATATTTTTGTGTTTATTGCAAAAAAACATATTCAGATTTTTTCTTTATTTTTTAAAATAAACTGTATGATTATTATAAAAGTCAAAGGCCAAAATAAAGAACATATTATTTTAGGTTTAAATAATGTATTCTTTTTCCAAAAACTTTGTATTTCCATAAAAATATAAAATAAGACGCTAATTATAAAATAAAGATGTATTAAACTTATATCCATTTTAATCCTTAGTGTGTAAAACAGCGAACTCAGTTAGTATAGTTGTGATAATTCCTGCAGTAAAACCAAAATAAACTATATTTCTTTCCAACCAACTTCTTTCTGATTTTTTTCTTAATAAGACTATTTCATTTTGATAAACTCTTTCTGATTCTAATGATTTATCATAATATTCATTAAATAATGTTTTTTCTAATATTAATTTTTTATCTAAATAATTACAATTATCTTTAAAATAGATGTATTGAGCAGCTTTTTTTTCGCTAATTAGAACACCTGAAGGAATTTGTAATGTGTCTAAATAAATAGATATTAGTTGACCTGAATCAATAGCAATTGATTTGAAATCGAGCAAATTAGTATCAATAATATTTTCATTTGGAGGCATAAGTAAATCTATATCTAATTTTGCAGGTAAATAACTATATTTAAGGGGTTGTTCGTTAGTAAATTTTTTCGTTGACGCACACGAAAACAAAAATAATAATAAAAAACATAATAAGATTTTCATAAGTAATCTTCTCCTTTTAACCAATCATATCAGCAAGTTTTTTTCTTCTTTCTCTTGCATCAGGTATTTTTTGAACTTCTTTTAATTCTTTCATTAATTCATCGTTTTTCGATACAGCAACAGCAGCTTCTACTTTTACTATAGTATTAACTTCTTCTAATTTTTCTTTTATAGAAATAATTTCGTCTTTTAAATTTGCATTTTTTTCTTCAGAATTATTTTTCTCTGTTGTTTTTTGTCTAGATAAAATTTTAAGAGTAATCATTAAAATTGCAGGAACTAAAACAATAGCATATTTCCAGTATTTCTTTACAAAAGATGTTTTTCTAAAAATTATAAACAAAACAATAATAATAAAAAAAACTATTAGTAGTTCTACTTGAGTTGTCATTTTCTTACTCCTTTTTTGTTTGTAAATCGGTAGAAAAATTTCTTATAGAAGAACTAGAATATTTCAATAGTAAATTATATGATATTTTTAAAGTCTGTTCGTCCATCTCTATAAATAATTTGCTTAAATCTCTTTCTATAGTTCCTAACATAACCTTTACATCTTCAGGAGTTAAATAAAGAATTCCTGCTAAAACAACTTTAATATCTTCAAATTTGTTTTCAGTTACAAGTCTTTTAAAATATTCAAACGACAATTTCCTTTTTTTATCTTGATAGTTATAAACAATTCTTCTACTCAACTTTCTTATATTATAACCATCCCATGAACCTAAGTTTTTATTATACTGTGAAATTGTTTCGAGACAAAATTTAAAACAATCTAGTTCGTCTTCAGTATCTACTAAAAGGCCGCTATTGTCTATGAAATTAGCATTTTTAAATCTTAAACGAGCAGTCTTTAAGATGTTTTTTGCATCTTTATTTGACAGACAATGCCAGCCTTCAAATTCTAATTTTAATTTCATTTAATTTTTTCTTTAAAACTTAATATAACAAATCTGGCAAAAAATCATTAAACTTTTTGCCAGATTAATTGTAATCTAAAATCCGTCTTTAATTTAATAATTTGTAGCAAACGAAAATGTTTTGGGTAGACCAAAATTTGTTACACCTGCAGTATTGTTTGTCTTTCCTTTAGTTCTTTTAGCATTTACGCTAATAGGATCAGTTATGATTGTACCATTTTAGACTCCTATTTTTTTTGTTCAATTGCATGATCTACAATTCTTTCCCATAATTTTCTATCATCATGTTTCCTATTATATAAAAATTGTACAATCTCAGATTTCGTCATTCCCCAGTTTAGCAATTCTCTTACTTGCTCTAATCTTGATTGTTTTTCTCCAGGGTCATTCCAATACTTTCCATAATCAATTTCAAACTCACCATTAGGTTGTTTTTCTAAATATTTAATGTCTGGAAACGAACCTGATAAATTCTGAAAAATGTGAATAGTTTCATGGGTAACAGTAGACTTTGGATTTTCTAAGTATTTAAGAACATCGTTTTTATTTTTTAAAAAGAATTTTTCAAAATCATAAAGGGGTAAATAAACTGTTCTTTTTTTATAATTAGATGCTCCTCTTTCTTTCTGTTCTCTAAATTTAATCTTAATTGAATCTAATATTTTTTTAATTTCTTTTTCGTTTGTAGTAGGATAAATTTCTTTTAATCTTTTTATAAGATATTTAGATTTCTCGGGAATATCTGAAAAACTATAGATATCAGTTTTTATCGACATTATATCTCTATCTTATTTTTTTTCAGATTATTAATAGTAGTATTCATTTCTTTAATTAAACCATCTTGATATGACAGCTTATCTTGCATTTGTTCAATAATAGAAACATTTTGCTTGTTAATTCTATTAAGTTCTACTTGAAACTTTTCAATCATTTGATGCTCAATATTTTTTATTATTGAATTAAGCTCTTCTTTATCTTTAATTAAAACGAATTTAGTTCCATCTTCGTTTTTTTGAGTAAGCATACTTACTCTTTTTCTAAAGCTTTTTTCAAAATTATTGCTAATTTCTTGTTCTTCAGCTCTAGAAAGAGCAATAATATTTCTCAACTTACCACACAAAAACTCTTCAGTACCTTGAAAATTCTTACACATAAAATCTTTATCAGACATCATTGCAGATTCTTGCAAAGTACAACCACCTGAACAACCTTGAAAAAAATCTGGGCAATGCGAACAAGGTATAGACTTTAATAATCCTAAAACAAAAATTGATTCATTTTTGTCTAAATAAGAAATATAAAAACTTGTGTCTCTAGTAAATTCATTTTCTAGTTGTTTTACCATTACGTTCCTCTAAAGATTTTTTAATAAATTTTTAGCCCTTTTTCAGTATATCATCTATTATCGAAGAAGCACTTTCTAAAGAACTAACATCCATACTAATAGGTGTTATAAAACTTTCTTGCGTGTCTATAGTTGTAGATCTATCCTTAGATGCTTGTTTACCAATATTTTTCTTTTCATTGTTCAAAGCATCATCTATTCCAAGAGCGAATTTTGATATAAGTTTTAAATTGCTTTCTTCTATTTTTATATTTTTAGCAAAACAATCTATATAAGTTTGTGGAACAAATTCTGCAGCTTTATTGAAAACTCGTTTTGCAGCACGAAATGAGCGAACTATTGGGTTGTTAGAAACAAGTAATCCAACTTTGCTACAAACGCCTTGTTTATTTAAATTGCAACCAAAACATTTATCATTAGATTTCAAACTATATATAAGTTTGCTTCCTGAATGTTGCATTTTTGAATAAGTTTCTGCCATTTCAGAACAATCTGGATAAATATTTGAGTCTATAAATACGTACCCTAATTGCCCATAATATTTTTGTAATTTTTTTTCATTTGCTGAAATAAATTGTTTTGATGCTTCAAGACCAAATTTCTTTTTAAGAGAATTTTTTACTAACTCAATTGTGTTTCCATTAGACATTAATCTAAAAGCATAATTAGTCATTGCTTTAATATCAATAGAAACGGGTTTTGATTTAGTCTCGACTTCAACACCTTGTAAAGTAGAACTAGCAAAACCTGTAAAAAACGTTTGTCTTTTGCTAAATTTTTCTGACTTTATAATTTCTTCTTTATATTTTTCAGAAAATTGTTGAAACTTATCAAAACCGTAAATCTTTGCAAGTTTTTTACATATTTCAGATTTTGAAAGTTTTGAATTTATTCCCTGCTTATACTCGCATAACATTGATTCAAAAACAACATGTTGATCTATTAAAGAGTTTTTCTTTACGTTATTATCGACGTCTCTAATTGAAAGATCTTTTTTGTCTATGTCTCTTTTAAATGCAACTCTTGCTTCTTTTTCTTGGTAATAAGCTTGTTTAATTTGTTCTAGAGAGAATAAGAATTGTGCAACAACATCAATAGGTCTTTTATTAGATAATAAATCTTTATATTCTTTTATTACAGAACTAGAAACATAATCTAATTTTGAAAACTTATTTAAAACATCATGTACAGTAGAACGACGAACTTTAAATTCATTTTTTGATTGTTCTACAATATTTGCTTGTTTGTCTTCTATATTATTGAAACCTAAAAAAGCATACTTATTTAAAATTAATTTTATTTTTGACTGTAGATATAGAAAAGCAGAATCGCGATATGATAAAAGCAAAAAAGAACGTATTTTTGCATAATTGTTATTCTGGTCAATCATTCTATTTACTTGCTTATCTATTGTTTTTAACTTGTTTTCACTAGAAGTTTTTTCTATTTTTTCTAGAGTGAAACGATTTTCTTTATTAGACTCTCTAGTTATATCTGAAGTCAGTTCGTTGGCTCTAGACAAACCGAAATCATTTTCAAATAAGATATTAGGCACAGACATTTCAGAAGGCTCGTAATCAATCTCGCTTTCAGCTAGTTTTTCTATATAATCGGGCATTGTCTTACGTGAAGATTCTTCTAAGATTCCTGAAAAACCTTGATCAAAAATACCTTGAAACATTTCCATCTTTTCTCCTTTTTCGCTTCTCCTCTTATTACAAGAGTAGTTGTTGAAGCATTTATGATAATAATTGTTTTATATCTTCCAAAATTTGTTCTTCAGTTTTTGCGTTTTCTTCACCTGATATATAATCCATAAAGTCTTTTTCATACCATTTTTCAAATTCATGTCCCGATAACATTCAAAGAATTTTTGTTTCTTTTTCGTAATTGTTACAATATTTCAATAATGAATCTACCACTTTGTTTGTTTTCATTTTTCGTCACTTTAACTAAGTTCATTTGCTTGAGAATTTTTCAATTCTTCTAATAAATCAAAAAATGCTATAATACCATTATCAAATTTATCGAATTCGTTTAAACAATCTGTATCGTATTTTAAATCAATTTCACGTAACGCTACTCTCCATTCGTCTTCATTTATATTTTTTCTCAATTCTTCGACAAATAACTTGACTTTTTTTAAATCCAACTTAAATTTTCTAAAATTAGCTTTAGAAGAAATAAGTTCTTTGACTAATTTTTCAACTCTTATAGTCATTTTATTCCTTAAACAGTTTTCTTTTTTTTATATTTTTCTTGTTTTTTAAATCAAGTTTTTTCTTCATCTTCTTTATAAAGGGGACATGCAGGTGTTCCACCTCGAAGACCTGTACCTGGAGTGTTTTGTCTTCTTTTTCTTCTCATTCTAACAGGTCCAACACCCGCACCCCAAGGACCTGTACCGTCTGGTATACCAGGACCTTTTATCTTTCCTGATTCTTTATTAGCACTATGTTCCAGAACTTCAAATTGTGTAGGTGAAATACCTGCACTCTTTATCAATTTTACTTCATAATCACCATATTGATATTCAGTATCACTTATTTTCTTCCCTGGGCGTTTTTTTATTTCTTTTAAAATATCAGCTTTTGTTCCGGCTTCACCAGATTGTTCAAAAAATGTTGCAACTGCATCGTCAAAAGACTCTCCTTCTACAACACCACCATCACCAGGTGTTGAACCCATAATACTATACTGTTGTTTTTTTGCTGCTCTCTTGTCAGAAATCCCTTTATCGTCTTCTTTGAATAAACGAACTACATGTTTTTTGTCTTCAGATATCTTCCAGAAATCTCCAGTATCAAGATCTTCATAAACATCTCTTCCTGCAACTTTAAAAAGCCCTGTTCTTCTTAATGTCATAGCAGTAGATAAATGTAAGTTTTCGTTTTCTTGTCGCATTTTTTTAAGAATAATAAAAAAATCTTCATTTACATTGCTAGGACTTATATCGAGTTTTACTCTTTGCAAAAAACTTTCAACAATATTAACAGGTAAATCAAGACATCCTAAAAACTTCTTTAATGTCTTCTCAACTCTTTCTCTATCTCCTGGAAGTTGCGAAACTGCAGTTTTAACAATTCCTCTTTTAGAAATTATTAAATCATTTAAAAAATGAGATTCTGTGTCTCTTAACATAAAAATTCTCCTTTACACTACCATAAGTTTCTTTTTCATTGATTTCAGTCTTAATACTAAACTTTTAAAATCGTCTTGTGACTCTAATACGCTTGGTGAACTTGAACTAGACAAATCATTCATAGCAATATCTAATTCTGATGCTAAACTATTTACTTTTTCTATTAGTATTGTTGCAAGTTCTATAGCTTCATCAATATCTTTTTGTGGGACTGTAGTAACAATATTCTTCGTCTTTTCTACTATTTTAACTTCAGGTTTGACTACATTTGGTTTTTTTTCTTCTGGTTGTTCTTCTTTTACTATCTCAGCAGCAATAATTTCTTTAATAATTTTTGATGTATTCATATTGTACCTATTAACTTGATTTCTTTTTTAAAAGTTTATTTCCTTGCATTTTCCAAACATTATTATCTGTTTTACCTTCGAAAGGGTCTTTTTTAACTGTATTAAAACTTATTCTTTCAAAATATGTTGCTTTCTTAGTAATTGGAAGACCCATAGCTTTTGCAAGTACATTTGATTCGTCAACTCTAAGCATTTTATTTTCTCCTAAAAAGCTTCTTTGATTTCATAATCAACTTCAACTAAACCTTTATCAATAGAAGTAAATACTGCATCAGAAGTAAATATATCAGGTGTAAGGTTTGCTTTTAAATTCTTGAATTCACTATTAAAATAACCATAAACACTAGACAAAATATAGTCTAAATCGTTTTGATTTAATGCAATCTTGTTTGATACGCCATAAGAAGACATATCTTGTTTAAAATCAATAAACAAATGACCTGTTATAATATTAGTACTCTTATCATAATTATATTTTTCCCAGTCTTCAGAAACAACAAGAGATGCAAATTTTTCAATAGAAGCAGTTTTATCTACTTTTGTTTCATCTTCTTGTTTTTCCATTTCCTCTTCTACAACATTTTGTCCGTCATCTTTTATTTTTCTTTTAACAGTAGGTTCATCTATTATCTCGAGTTCTTCAATTTGATTTGCTAAAAAACTTAAACTTTCATTTATAGATCTTCCTACGTCGCGGAGAGCATCAGGAGTAGACTGTATAACACCTTTGCTAACTTCTTTTCTTCTAACAAGATCTATTATATCTTCAAGAACAGTATTATCAGAGTAACCTTTAGTAACAGCATTAACTACAGCATGAACAAAACTCTTATTTTCAGTTTCAGTTAGAACATTTGTTCTTTCAGATTTTTTTTCCATACTCACCTCTTTAAATTTATTTTTGAAATATTTATACACTATTCTCCATTATTAAACAATAGAGATAAAAACTATAAAAAATTCTTAGTTTTATCTATATAGTCAAACTGAAAATTCTTCTTTAATTTTTTTCTTTGATTGAGTATGATAAAGTGAGTTATATTTTTTCAAGAGTGAAAATACTTTAAAATATAATGAAGCTTCTCTTGACATCTGTTGACTAGATGATTTTTTCAAATAATTTAGTCTTTTAAGTCCTAATTTAATTCTTGAACCTATAGACTCATATAACAAATCAGGTTTTCCCTCAGAAGCACCAATTTTTTTTGCTATCTTTCTAAGATCATGATCTTTAAAATATTCTATCATAGCAATTTTTTGCTTTTTTGTTACATGTTTGTCTAAAAATAATGACATTTTATTTACATCAATATTTCTAAAAAAACACAGTAAACTAATTCGTTTAAGAGCACGTTTTTTATAATAACATACCATTTCTTGAGAAACTTGTAAAATTCTTCCAGCAACTTCCTGTTTTTTATTATAAAAAAATAAAAGAATTATTACACATTTCTCTATCTCAGGTAACATATGTTCTATAATAAAATTAATTTCATTTATCTTGTCTTCATGCGCAAGCTCTATTCTAACATTGTCTATACTACTATATAAACTATCACTATTAGAGAAAAAAAGCTCTAATAAATTATTATCTATACGCACTTCTCTCTTATATACGCTTATGTCACCACCAGGATCGAAATGACGTATAATACTAGATTTACTTAATTTCTGGAAACAATCTGAATCCATTTTTATTGTTCCTCAGATGCTGCTTTTTGTTTACATTCGTCACAAACTTTTCTTCCATTTATTGTTGTTACAGCTGGTTTTTGACCACAAATTTCACATGTTCCCAAAGAAAACACAGTAAAAGGTGTGGGAGTCCCTTGTTTATAAAACATAAAAATTCTCCTTAGAAAACACAATCTTCTAGCTTTTTATCTTCGCGCATTTGTATAAAACGTGCTTCTTGATACTTATTATCGTTTTCGTTTTTTTCAGAAGCTAACAATTCGAAAACTTTACCAATTATTTTTTCTTTATTGTCATACAAATTAATTCTACTATCATTACTATGAACAGGAACATTCATTATCTTTATTAATTTATTATTTACTAACTGTCCACCTTCTAAAGCAACAACCATGTTTTTAAGATCTTCTTTATCTTTATTTTCAACATATCCCATAACAATCATAAAATATTGTTTTGGTACTTTATAAATTTTACAATAAACACTTTGTTTAAATCTATATTTAGCAGCAAGATCTTTAAATAAAAAAAGATCTATATTTTGTTTTCTAAATTGTTCAAAAACGTCTTTTTTGTTTTTTGAAAAAAATTGTTGTACCTTTACATTCTCTGTATCGTTAAACACTTTACTTATAAGAGACTTTCTATCAAACAATGGTAGTTCAAAAATTTCTTTTCTATTTAGATATATTAAGTCTGTGATATAAAACTTTGCAGCATCAATAATTTTATTATCTAATCTATCGAGTTTTAAAAAACGATATGCTTCAGACTTATTATTATTAAATGTAATATAACCTTCAAACAACGTTTGTTCAGGTAAATTATTAGATTTTATTTCTTTAATTATATTTTCTAATTGTTCAAGTTTGTCTTTCTGTTTATAACTTTCTTTTTTCCCATGAAAATCAAGCTTATTACAAGCTTCAACACGACATTGATATCTTATACCAAGATGTGTAGGTTCAATTATCCATTGATCAGAATACCATAGTTTGTCTTGCTCCATCTCGCTATTAAAATATCCTATACTTCTACCTTCCATTAAGTCAACAAAATCAATCATTTTTCTCTCGAAACAATTAAATTTATACTATTTATTTTTTCTTAAATTCTTCAAATAAAAATGTCTCATCTATTTCAAAAAATTTCGATGCAATAGATTTTAATTCTTGTGAAGTTGAATTTTTTATATTAGAAAACGAACAAACTTCAACTTGTATATTTTGTGCTTTCAAAAATTCAACTAAAGCAACAAAATCTCCATCACCTGAAACTAAAATAACAGTATCTAGTTTGTCTTTGTCTGTAATTACATCTATTACTATCTCAACATCAAGATTACCTTTTGCAGACCCATCACTTCTTTTCATTAAATCTTTTGAAACTATACTATAACCTACTTGTTTCATAAAACTAACAAAATTAGTATTATCATTATCGCCTTTTACAAGATAAGCATTTGCAACAACTAACTTTCTTCCCCTTATAATACTTTCAGTTAATTTTTTAAAATCAATTTTTTTATTAAAAGAATCTTTTGCGCCATAATAAACATTTTGAATATCAACATAAATACCAATACGTTCATCTTGAGTGTTTCTGTTTTCTGCTCTTATCTGAAATAAAAACTCATCCTTAAAAAAATCAACAGATTCTAATAATTTTTTATAATTTTCTATTTTATTTTCTTTCATTATAAATACCTGCACTTATAAATATAAAACAGTCTTTCATGATATAGAAACTAAACTCCCTTCATCAGTTTTATTTACAATTATCTCGTTTCCATTAATTTGATCTTTTAATGTTTCAATATGTGTAATAACAAAAACTTGTTTATAAATTTTAGAAATCTCGCTTATAACTTCACCAAATTGAACAATACCCTTTGTATCAAGTTTAGCTATCTTCTCATCAATAATTAATGTTTCATGCTTCTTACCTGCTCTTAATGATAAAAGTTTTGCTAAAGACAACACTATACTAAACACTATTCGTACTGTTTCTCCTCCAGAATACATTTGCAAATCTTTAGGTTCTTTATCTTCTTCTAATACTAGAATATCAAGACCGCCTCCCTTTTTAAATTCTCCATCTTTCCTTTTAGGGTCTAGATCAAATTTTACTCTTATTTTATCTGAACCTTCATTAAAAATTTTTAAAAACTCCATTGTATATTTTTCTAATAATGGAATTGATTCTTTTATTATAGACTTCTGTATTCCGTCTTTTCCCATAATATTAGATAAAGTTTGATAAATTTTTTTCTGTTTAATATTTTCTTCATTATTTTTGTTTAAAACTTCAATATCGCTTTTCATTTTATCGAAAATTGCAATCTGATTTTTCAACACACCTATATCTTGATTAGAAGAGTTTATTTTGTTCCCAACACTCTTTATATTAATGTCAATCGAACTTATTGATCGTTCTATATCTTCTAATTTTTTTTGCAAGTCTAAATCTATTTTTTTCTCAAGTTCATTTAAATCTTTGCGTTTTTCTTCTATTTTATTGTTAGTTTCTTCTAAATTGTTTTTAAGCTCTATGTTTTCGTTTTTAGTTCTTTCTACATATTCTTCATATTGTTTTTCTTTATCTTTAAAAACACTTTCATTATTAATTGTTTTCTGAAGATCAAGTTTTGCTTTTGTTAATTTTTCGTTTTCATTTTGTCTAGAACTCAATTTAACTTCTAATTTTCTAGATTTTTCTCTTGACAAATCAACAAAGTTTTTTAATTCTAAGAATTGTTTTTCAAATACTTTTATTTCTTCTTCTTTTGTCTTTAATTCTTTTTGTTTATCAAGTACCAATGTTTCTTTATATTCACCCTTTAAAACTTCACATTGCAACTCTGTAACTGGACAAACATTCTCAAAATTATCAAGTTTGCTTAAAAAACTTTGTATTTGTTTTAGTTCAGTTTTTTTTGCTACAATTATTTTTTCTATTTTTGTTTTATCGTCAGATTTTTTCTCTATTTCTTTCAACAAAGTCTTATTCTCTTTATCAATCTCATCTAAAGATTTTAACAAATCATTTTGCTTCTTAATTATTTTTTCTTTTTCTGACTTTTGTTTAATATCATTTTCGACATTTAATTTAAACTTTTTATAAGCCTCATTTTGTCCTTCTAATTCGACACCTAACTGTCTTATATCATCAACAATATTTTTTAAATTATTGTCAAGCTCTTTTAACGTCCTATTACTCTGAATTATTTGTTCTTTAACTAGTTTTTCTGTTTCTAATTTTACGACAATTATTTGTTTTTCTTCATTAAGCTTTTTTAAATCTTTTTCTTTATTTTTCAATTCTTTTTTTATAGACTTCAATTCAAGTTCTTTTTCTAAAAGCTTCTTGTTAGTATCATCTTCAAACTCAAGTTGTTTTTGTTTATCTTCTATTAAATTTATATTCACTTGAACTTTTTTGTCATAATCGTCATATTGTTTATTACAGTTTTTTGACGCCTTTTCATATAATTCAATATTAAGTAATTCTCTTAAAATTTCTTTCCTTTCAGAGCTTGTACCAGTTATTATTTGCAACGACTCTCTCTCGTTCAGATAAATAGTCGAACAATATGTCTTTGAACTAAGGCCAAGAATGTCTTCTATTGTCTTATCTGTTTTTTTCCAAGTCGCTTTTTCTAAACTTTCATTAGTTGTATCAAAAAAACATTCAAATAATGCTGACACGTCTCTTGTCTTTGACCTTACTGATTTAAAACGTTGATCATCTATTTTAAAAATTATCTCAGTATACATCTTTGACATAAAATCATTAATATATCTGTCTAATAAATCTGCTCTTCCAGAACCCTTACCAAAAAAATTAACTAATACAGATTCAAAAAGACTTGATTTTCCAGCACCATTAGAAAGATCTGGGTCGTCATTAATTCTTCCAAGAACAAGACAAGTACTTACATTAGACAAATCAATCTCTTGTCTTTTCTTATAGCTTAAAAAACCTTCTAAAACAATCTTTTCAATTTTCATTTTGAATTTTTTACCTGTCTATATAAATCTTTCCTATTTTTTATACTTCTTGTCAACTTAATAGTACAAAACTACTCTAAACTATCACCATTCTCAGAACAGATTATATGCGTTAATTCTTTATCGAGAAAAGGACACAACATTCTAATATTAGAACAACCATATTCATAAAAACTTAATTCTTTTAACCATTGATCCCAAGATTTGTCCAATTCATCTGGATAAATCAAATAAAAGAAAATACAAGAGTCTAAAAGAGCTTCACGAACTTCTTTATGAGTAGATACAAAAATAAACTCATACTTGCCTATATTTTCTTTAATATACTTAATATAATTTTCAGGCCATTGTGGATTCCTCACTTTTCCTTGAACTGTTTCAACCCAACTAAAAAAAGAACTATCAGAATCCAAAGTGGTTTCAGCATGATTTTTATAATAAAAAGACTTTCCCGTCCCTGGGAAAGCTGAAATTATACGTGTTCTCATTGCTTTTTCCCAATCATAAGTTTTATTTCGTTCCAAAGTTCTGGTTTCTGTACTGCAACGCAATTTCCAGCACAACAACGATACCCCAATCTTGGGTCTTTCAAATCTTTATTGAAATGATCACAGTTCAAACATTCCACACTAATACTGAAATCTTTAGAATACTTCAATATCACTTCTTGCTTAATCTGCTCAAATTCTGTTTTCGAGAACATTAATACCCGACTTTCTCTTCACCAAGTTCGAACATACAATTGACTCCGTCAACAACAAGTTCGCAATTATCTCTATTTGTGAATTCTTTAAACCATTTTCTTCCCAATATGACTGCCATTTTTGTTTTCTGAACTTTCGAACGAATAGTTCTCAATTCTTTTTGTTTTTCTTCCAGCGTGTCATTAAACCAAATATACCAATCTCTTTTATCCGGTAATCCTGTTTTTGCTTTATTCCAAAGAATAAGACCCGCCTCAACCAAACTCTCAGAAGGAGTTCTATTTTTATTTGCTGCAATTTTTTTCATTACAGCATTCATTGAGGGAAGTGTAGCAATACCTTTCAACTTGATGTCAAAAGTTTTTGCCATGTAATAATCTTTAGCTTCAGCTTTATCTGTTGGAGGTGAGTAAACTCCACCACGTTCTACAAGAACACCATTTGCCTTCAAAAACGCAGCTTGTTCTTCAGTAAAAGTTTCAGGAGCTGCTTCGTCCATTCCTAATTCGTTGTTTTCTAGCCATTTCAGAGCTTTTATTTCACCCTTCAAACGCTGCATTGCAAGAACGTTTTCACAAAGTTCTGTACCAGAGACTTCATTACCAGCAAGTGTTCTGTTGATTGCAGGCAGTTTTCCTAAATCGACAGCAAAGACTCCTGACTTTTTAAAATCATCATCAATGACAACACCTTCATTTTTGAATTTCTTGTATGTCGCTTCTGACGATGTCAAATAGAAAACTTTTGTATGAGTGTGTCCGTCTTTAACAAACGTATAAGTACGATATACAAAAACAGGGTATGGAGACGTAAAACCCATTTGAGCAGCAGTTTTGCTCTCGACATCATTTAATTGAATAGTTCCGTTGATTGATGTTTGGACAGAAAGATTGAGTCGGCTTTCGTGCCAAATCAAAGTGTTAAAAGGACATTTAGATGTCTTATCAACATTAAACTTGCTATAACCATCTTTTTCTGACGCTTTTACTCCAATTTTTTCATAAGAAAACTTTTCGTGATAAGGAAAAAAAGCAGCCTCTGAATCCCCTGTCAATAGATTCAAAGCATCATACACGCAAAATGCATCAGCTTTAGGTAGATAACTTGAGTCCCGTCCTGCTGTAAATCTGAAGCTTGTATCGTTAACTGCTTTAGAGATAAGCTCTTCAACTTCTCCATACTCTTCAACCATGAATGCATTATTAAGCTTGTCAATTATTGCTTTATCTCCTGCTTTTCCAATCACTTCCATCGCAAGATCTGTTTTTGTTTGTTGACTCATCACTAAAACTGCAGCATAGATTGCTCTTGCAATAGGTTCTTCTGACGTCCCAAAATCAACAGAGTCAACATCAACTTTTGTCCATGACTTTGTGTTTGGTTTTTCTGTTGACAAATAATAAAGTTTTACGGGTTTTCCCTTTTGAGGTGCGACAAATATTTTATCTTCATCAATAGAAAGAATTACAACACCCTGATCATTGACAGTAAAAATCGCAAGAGGCTGCTTTACAAGAGGATCAACTTCTTGTTTGTGTTCAGACGAACTTGACAAAGTTACTAATTTAATAATATTGTCAGTAAACTCTTTAATCTCTGAACTATGTATAAGCATTGCACCAAGTTTTTCAGACATTTGAGATAACAACTCTTTGTTGTAATATGGACCAAATCCGACAAACATAGCTGTATGAATTTTTCCTTTTATTTTCTTTATAGCAGAAAAAATATTATCGACTTCTCTTTTATAATTTGAAACAACAGGATATCCATCTGTGAATAAATTAAATGAAAATGTATTTGACAAAACAGAAAGATCTTCGATAACTGTTTCAGTATCATTTAAAATTTCGCTAAAACATGTAAGTCCTCTTGTATTTGAGTTTTTTCTAATTGCAGCTTCAAGCAACTTATAATCAGCATTGTCGATAATACGAAATCCTTTGAAAATCCAATTAAAATCACCTTCAGAACTAAACCAACCAAGAGACAACGAATCACCCTTAGGGAGTTTTTTTGATAAACCAACAAGTTGATCACATAAACATGACAAAAGTTCATACATAGAACCTGATCTATCATATATCCAGATATGATTCACGGGTTCTTTTTTGACTACAACTTTTTTTGATTTCACTTCTTGTTCTACTAAAACAAGTCCATTATCTAGCATAACATATTTAGGCATAACTTGTCCTTTCTTAATATTAACTAAATTTTATTACAACTCATATAATTCGATCACAATAACTATATTGAATATAGAACACCAATAAAAATAATTGCTATGTGTATAAGCTGATCTAACCATATACTTTTTATTAGTTTGTATCTAGCTTTAAGAGGATCTACTATAAAATGTGTTATAAGCAATAGAGCAGCAAATGCAATAGATACTTTACCAAAGACTATAAAAACAGAAGTATAAGTAATTGCATGATAAAAATTAATTTCCCACGACTTACCCTTATTACACGCTAAAAATTCGCTTTGAAAAGGAAAATCACCAATAAAATGACAACCAATTAAAAAACAAAATAAATTAAATATAAAAAGCTCCAATCGTCTTATAAATTTTAAATTTTGCTTATTGTCTCTAATTCATTAAGTTAAAAAGAATTTCTTCTCCAGTTTTTAAAACTTCTTCTTTTAAAGAAATTTCCATAGAATTAGTATATTCTCTAAACATAGTAATGTAATTAAGTTCTTCGTTTGTCTTTATTATTATTTCTTTTTTTGACTCTCTTACTTCTTGAATATTTTTACCAATGTAGTTCCAACATGTTTCTTTAAGAAACTGCTCTAAACCAGAAAAACTTATCAAAGTCTTGTCTGATTCTTTTATAGAAATATGAAGTCTGACAATTGATTTGCTTAAATCTAGCTTTTGAATTAATTCGCAAAACTCACCCATTTGTTTTCTTGGGTCATCAAGTAAATTTACAGACAACGTTTTAAACTCTCTATCATTTAATTCTATAAATTTATCTTTATTATCTATAACATGATAAAAACCTTTTTTATCGTTTTCTTCACCAAAATCTACACGAGCAATCGATCCAACATGTCTACAAAAATTGTTTAATTCTTGGGGTTTGTGTATGTCACCAAGGTATACTTTTGTCCACACTGTTTCATCGAATATTTCTATTGGAAGAACTCTATTACTTTTTTCATCCATTCCCATATCAAAACTTCTACCTGCAACCGATTTGCTCGTAGCATAATGACCAAAAAGAAATTTTAATTTTTTAGTGCTTTTTCTTGCTTTATCAGTAAGATCTCTTATGTTTTCTATTATGTAGTCATTAAAATCTTTATGTTGAATATTTTCGTCTAGAGGATTAACATGAGGTATAAAACATAGAATAGCATCTTCAGTCTCAAACGTACTTGGTTTTTCTACAACATAAAAGTTTTTTATTTGAGAACTTAATTCTACAAGTTCTACTAAATCATGCGCATGTGTTTTCCCTTGATCATGATTACCAAGTAACAAATATAATGTAACATTGTTTTTTAACGCCCATTCAATCTTAGAAGAAAGAAGTCTTCTGAAAATGTGATCAGGTCTTTTTGTATGATAAAAATCACCAAGAATAGCAATTGATTTTACATTGTTTATTATAGCATAATCAAATGCTTGTTGGATATTATCAAGAATATCTTGTGTTCTTGTATCATAACCTTTATTATTTATTTTACCATATTTATAACGACCTAAATGTATATCAGACAATAATACTATTTCCATAATAATTTCTCAATTCATTTTTCTATTGGTTCGAAACAGATTTTCATATTATTTGGGTCACGATAAGGTTTCTTTTGTTCTTCTATTTTAATTTCCATTTTTTCATGTAAATTTTCTGTTGTTATTAAAATTTTATCTATACATTCGATTATGTATCTAAATCTTGTTTTTACTTTATGCCATGCTTCTGTAGTTTTTGAATCAGCTAATAACATTTTTTCTTTTAATTGTTGTTTTAACCAAAACAAACTATGTTGTCCATCAAGCATTCTAAGATCTGATCGACTAAGTAAACTAAGGAATGTCTGTAGTTGTTCATTAGATATTTTTGTTATTTGAAGGTTTGGATAATCAAGAACTTGAGAAACTAACCAGTTAACAGTAATATCATCTTCAAATACAAAAACACCTTCATGTTCGTCATAATGATACTCTCTGTTTTTCTTCACTTTATAAGTTCTTTTTGATACGCAAGAGCAACGCCTACAGAATCTGCTATATCTTCATTTATGCCTGTATCAATATAAAGTTCCATACTAAGATTATCAAATTTCTTACTAATTGACAATTTATTGTTTTTTTTAATAGTAAACACTTCTTTTTTTAATTCTTCTATTTGATTTTTTAATTCTTCAATTATTGTTTTTTCTTTTCTCATTCTCTTTTTCAATAAGTCTATATCTTTTTGTTTTGAATTAAGAGAATCTTTGTCTATTTCTGAACATTCATTAATTTTTTGTTCGTAATAATTAATTTTATCTTCTTTTAACAAATTATATTTTTTACATATAAATAATTGAGTTTCACATTTTCTTACAGAACCAGACAAACCTATTGTTTTCTTCCATTCACTTGGTATAAATAATTTGGGTTCTTTTTTATTAAACTTATAAGCTGATATTAAAGCAATCCCATTAAATCTTGCTAATATTTTTGTTATTGAAACAGAAGAAACTTGAATTACATCTTCTATAGCAATGTAATCAGGTTGCCACTTTTCGAGTATCTTGTCTAATTCAACAGAAAATAAATACATTTTTGCAGAATTAGACATAGAACCTATTGGGTTTATCTTAGTATATTCTAATAACTTATCATCTTCAATTAAACTAGCACCCGTTGATCTACTAGAAATATCTACTCCCAATATTTTCATTGTTATTATTTTTTCTTCCTGCTTATTTGAGAGTTTTCTGAAATTTCTTCTTCAATTTTACTCTTGCTTTCTTCTTTTTTTCCTAATATTAAACTTTCTTCAACATCGGGATTATCTTCTTCAAGTTCTTTACCTGAATAAAATTTTCCCTCTTTAATATATTTCCATATCATTTCTTTCATTTCGGGATGCTGTTCTAAAATATTAGGAAAATCTTCTTTTTTGAAAAAATCTATTGATTCATCAAGAACTTCATCAGTACCTAATTTTGAAAAATTATACTTTCCCCTTTTAAATTCTCTAATTAACCCGTTAATTTCTGCAACAGACATAAGTTCTGCATCTTGATCAATACCCGTACCATCATATTTAATGCGAATGACAATGGGATCTGCAGGCAATCCTCCTGCTTTATTTTTGTCGAATTTTATTTTTGCTTGATGAGCGAAAATCTTACCTGACATATCACGTTCTTCAGATTTTCTTATTTTTGAAACTCTAAAAGAAATTGTATTGTAAAAAGGTAGTGCTGTTCCACCTGTCCTTGTCTCTGGCGAAGAACCATATCTTGCTTGTGGATTCATTCTAGTTTGATTAATAAAAATAAGAATCGTCTTAGAATTTGCAAGAACCATAGCAGACAAAACTTTTTTAAGACCCCTTGACATTAAAGCTGCAACAGCTGCCATCCTCTGACTTTCATCCATACCTTTATGAATCATTTCTAGAGGTACTAGCTGTGTCACAGAATCAACCATTATAATACCAAAGTTACCAGGTTTGATTATCTTAGATACCTCTCCGTCTGAATTTAACTGAACATCGCCAAGTATTGCCATTTCCATAATGTCAAACGCTTCTTCACCAGATATAACAGGTTTGACATATAGATTAGGCACGTCAACTCCAAGTTGACGTGCCCATCTAGATTGAAATCTGAATTGATTTTCAGCGTCAATAATTAAATGGTCTCTATCAGGATGTTGCTTTTGTGACTGTCCAACAGCAAGATATCCCATAAGAGTTTTACCAGAATGTTGAGGACCATAAATCTCAATCACACTACCTTCTGGATAACCTTTACAATCTCCAATAGCTTCATTCATTAAAAGTGAACCAGTAGAAATCGATTGTGGGGGGGTTAATATTTCTTTTCCAGCTTTTTCCCACTTCCCGCCAAACTTTTGTTCTATTCGTTCTGCAACAGAAGATGTAAGTTTTGCCATTTAATTTTCCCTTTATTTCTTTGTTTCAACATTTCAATTCACACGCACATGAAAAACTCGACGTTTTTATAATTAAAAAGGAATCTTCTTTCCTCTTTTAGATTCTGTCGCTTGTGGTTTTTCTTTGTTTTTTACATCTTCAATTACATCTTTTGAAATTCTATGAGGGTCAACATCAATTTTAAGTTGTTTTGCTTTTACATAAAAAGGGTGTATTTCTTCGCATTTAGATTTTACAGGACAATCTACACATGCAGAATCTGTTTCGTCAAAATCACCTTTACATTCATAAGCCTCAATATTATGTTCTTCATCTGATTGTGTTTCTTCGGCTTCATTTGTATCTGATTCGGCTTCATTTGTATCTGATTCGGCTTCATTTGTATTTGATTCAGCTTCAGATTCAGTTTCTTGAATTTTTTCTTGTTTTTTATTTCTTTTTGATGTCGAACTT
>JAQUND010000006.1:29529-91264 GCA_028717785.1 Candidatus Nanoarchaeia archaeon
TTCGGCTTCATTTGTATCTGATTCGGCTTCATTTGTATCTGATTCGGCTTCATTTGTATTTGATTCAGCTTCAGATTCAGTTTCTTGAATTTTTTCTTGTTTTTTATTTCTTTTTGATGTCGAACTTTTTCTTACAGTTTCATCAATTTCTTTTTCTACTTCTTCAACAGTGTTGTCGTCTCCCGTGTTTTCTGAAACGTCTTTTTCAACATATTGTAAAATTTCATTATAAGGTGTTTTTGCATTTTCTAAAACTTTTTCGATTTCAGCAACTGTCGAATATCTTCTTAATTCTTTTAAGTTATAAGTTTTACCAATTAGTTCTTTTTCATCACTTGTAAGAGGAGAAGCATCTCTATTAGGAATTATTCTATATTCTCTTCTGTCTTTTGAACCTGTTGTTTCAATCTCAAGATCATAACCTGTGTCCTCATTAGAAGGACTTCCCCATTTTTTAGCAAAGCTAAAAATCTCTTTGTAAATAGTTGCACCTGCACACATTCTTTTGGGCATTGCAACTTTTTCTTTTGTCTCTTCTGAGATTTCATATAAATCTTCACGATGTATTACGTTCATATCATATCTTGTTTTAGCAGAAACTTTAGAAATTTTATCTAAAATTGCCTTTACTTCAGGACTTTTGTCTGTCATATCTTCTTCATCTTTTAAGCGATGAACCTCATCCCACTGTACTGACAACCATTCGCACACAGGACAACGTTCATCAATACCATGAGTAACAGGTCTTCCTGTTGTTGTATTATTTTGTGGTATCCAGTGTTGTTTATAACCAAAAAAAGGAAATTCACCTGGTTTTTTAGAAGGTAAAACTCTTATGTTATGTGAAGAATTATCTTGAAATTTCAAATCTCTTACATTTTGTTTTTTCTTTTCATCTTGGTCATAACGAGAACCTTCGTCTAACCATGGGTTCTTTTTCTCTTGCATAACTAACCTCCAAAAAATTGTTTATAAAAGTTGTTTATAAAATCATTTATGTAGTTCTATTAATTCTATATATATGACACTTATTTCTAACTTTTTTAATAAGTAACTTGTTTTTATTTTTTAATTATGTAGGCCAACCATCATTAACATTAACATTGAGTTTCTCTTTAGTATCAAAATCTCTTTTAATATGATGATATTCCTTCTTCGAACTTAAAAATTTATTATTACCTAAATTGTCAGCTTCCCATTTTAACATAGAAGCAATGGTAACTATTTTATCGCCTTTTTCTCCTAAACCATTAGATATTGCAAAAATATGTTTCATATTTTTTTTAGCTAAAGCAATATCATCAGAATATTTTTTAAAATCAGGATCAACTTTTAACATGTCGTCTACCATTTTGTCTGTCACTCTGTTTTTAGAAACTTTTTCAAGTTCTTTTCTATATTGACTAGACTTTTTTGATATCCATACTTCAAATTTTGTCTTCAATAAATCATAATCATACACAGATTCATTATAAATAATATTCCATCTTGCATGTAAAACTGGATTTTCAGCGAGCATTTTTAAAACAACAGGAAAAGTAAGTTTATCTATAGAAGGTATAGACAAAGATTGATCAAGATCTTGTTCTACTAATTGATCGCCTATTTTTACTATAACTTTTACGAAAAAATCAAAATCTTTCTCTGTCGATTGTTGTTGCATTTTTCTTATAATCATAATTTACATCAAGCTTCTTTCTTGTAATTTTTCTACTGACACCAGCTATAACAAACATTTTTATTAACCTATCATACATATAATAACAATTTGTTTTCTTATTTAGCTCTCTAAAAAAACCATCTATCATGTAAAACCTTATTCTATATCTGTTTATATTTTTTCCTCCATATTTTTTAGAAATACACATTTTTTCGTAAGCAACTTCTTCAAGAACAAAACTTCCAAATCTTGGAATTTTAAAAATCTTATATTTTAATAAATAGATCGGAACACAATAAAAAAACAACTTTGATAAATATTTAACATCATCAATTTCATACCCAAACAAATCGGATATAACTTTAAACTCTTTATCTGTAAAATTACAAAATTTTATGACATCATTTCTTGTTCTTTTAATTCTCTCTTTAAAATCATCACAAGAAACAAAATGTACTATATCATATTTTTTTTTATAGATTCGTAATGCATGATGTCTAATAAAAAATCTTCCTAAACCATAAATATAAATATGACCAGTTTCAATTAGAACTTTCCTGATAAAAAAAGAAAAAGCATCGATCAATAACAATAAATCGTTTGGTTTAATTCCTGTCTTAACATACATTAAATCTAATGTATCTGAAAAACTAGCATTTGAAGGTTTTTTTCCAAAAGTCAAAATCATCTATAAGTCTCTCAAATTCAAGAGTCTCAAATATATTTAAAACTCTTTCGAAATCAGGCTTTATTACTTTCTCTAATTCGTTTTTTATATTAATGTCAGTACAAATTTTTACAAGTTTATATGATATTTTTATATTATCTATATTTGATTTTATTTTTTGTTTTAATTTTTCTTTAGCATCAACTTTATCGCCTTTATTATTCAGAATTTTTAAATAGTCGACGTTTTCTAACATTTCTTCTAAAGAATTATTTGCTAGAATAAGTTTTGCAGCAGTTTTATCACCTACACCATCAACACCCGGAATATTATCTGTCGGATCACCAGTAATAGCCATAACTTCTGGTAATCTATTAGGCATAATCTTATACTTATCTAAAACAAAATTTATATCTTTAATAATATTATTGTTCATAGGATGCAAGATTTCAACATGTTTAGTTATAAGTTGTTCAAAATCATGATCAGAACTTACTATTAAAACTTTATTTCCTGATTTTCTGTAATTATATGTTAATGTCCCTATAATATCATCAGCTTCAACATCAGCATAATGAAATTGTTTTACACTTAATAAATTTAAAATTTCTCTTAATCTATCTAATTGAGAATAAAAAGCGTTTTCAAACTTTTTTCTTCCAGCTTTATAATCAGGGTAAATAGTTTTCCTTTTTGCATTCCCGCCATCCCAAGCAATTAAAACTGTAGCATTTTTACAATAATCTATTATCAATTTCTTAAATGAAACTAAAAATCCATAAACAGTTTCTGTCCTCTCACCTCGTTTATTAGACAATTCATCAATAGAAAAATAACACCTACATGCTAATTGATTTCCATCTATAATTACGACCATTCGATCTCCGGAACAGGTTTTTGTTTCTTATTAATTTTCAAAAGGCCAAGAGAATTTAGAATACGTATACCACTCTCAGTTATTATATTGTATCCACAACTTCTACTTACAAAATCTTGCTTTACTAATTCATCGCGATCAAATTTCGAAATTAAATCACCATCACATGTTACTGTAGTAAGTTGCTGAAGTTGTTCGATCCGTTGCATATTTTTCCTCGTTTTTATAATAAAACATAATTAATTTTTTATTGCTGAAATAAAATATTTAGGAAAAAATTTTAAATTTCGTTTTAAGAAATAAGAAAACTGACTATCCATTATATAAATAGTGCAAAAATCTTTATTATGTCTAACACCTCTACCTGCAGCTTGAACAAGTGTTAATGCAGTTTTCCAATTATACCATTCAGGATCTATTTCCATTCTTTTTTTCACTTGTTTGTCACCTAAAAACATATAGGGAAGTTTTATAATAACAACAAATCTTGCTAAATCATCTTTTAAGTCAATACCTTCTGTCATAGAAGGAGTGACAAGAACTTTCGGGTCTGTAGATTCTAAGAATTGATTCAAAGTTTTCATTCTAGATTCACTATCATGGAATATAAACCTATTTATATAGTCATTTCCTATATTATTTTGTATATAATTTGAAATTTTATAAGTATGAGCATGAATTAAACCATGTTCAGTGTCATGGTAATCAAGTATTTTTCTAATATCTTCAATAATTTTTGGTAAATTGTTGTCTATATCGTTTTTTCCTAAATTACCAGATCGCGTTAAAATTATTGGTCTTATTTCATTAGAAAAAGTAGAATCTACTTGTATAAATCTTGTTTTTAATTTATCTAGTCCTAAATTATTACAAAAATTTTCTTTATCAAGAATTGTCGCAGACATAAACAACTTTTTTCTTGCATATTTAAAAATTAATTTTTGAGCGAAATACCCAATAGTTAAAGGTTTAAAAATAATAGATTTTGAACGTAATTTTAAATTTGTAGTTATATCAAAAATCCACTCGACTTTATTATAACTTTCTAAGAAAGAACATATTTTTTGTTCTTGTGTTTCTAAATCATTCAGTTCTTTTTGTAATTCAGAAATTTTTTCTAAGCTTAAAAGTTTATCTTTAAGTTTTTCAGACGCAATTGCTTTTAGTTCTTTAACTTTCTCTAAAATCATTTTTAACCAACAAACATAATCTAATAGATTATCATAAGTTGGTATTTTTGAAGTAACTCCAAGTTTAGAGAGATAAATTGACGAAAAACTAAACTCGACAAACGACATACATTCGTCATCAAGTCTATGAGCTTCATCACAAATAAGCAAACTTCTTTCTGAAAAAGCTTTTGTATAATTCATAGTACATAAATAATACTTATAGTTCATTAATAAAACATGAGATAATAATGCTTGACTTTTCGCTATTTCATAAAGACAACTAGATTTTACTGGACATGGTTTTAATGAACAATAAGAGTCTTCACATGTAAGTTTAGGCATGAAAACACAAGGATAATTGTTTCTTCCTTTGATAATTCTTGTTTTATCAGATTTGTAATCTTTAAAATATTGATCTTGTAAAATTTTTTGTGAAGTTAACAAAAATGAAGACTTAAAATAAAGACCAAGACAAATTGCTATTGCACTCTTCCCAGAACCTGTAGGACTCTCTAAAACAATATTTTCGATTTCTTCAGACTCTATATAATCTTTTGCTTTTAATATAGTTTCTTTTTGGAACTGTCTAAAAGATTCATGTGGAAAATAATCAAAGACATTCATAAATATCTAATATCTTTAATATTTATTTGTATTATTCTATCTAAAAACTCTGGTTTTATTCTTACTATTTTTTTTCTTATATCGACTATTTCGCCTGATATATCAGAAAAATCACCTTTCTCAATAATTATAAAATCACCCTTTTTAAAAACACTTTTTTCTTTATTTAAATCAGTATTTTCTAGACTTAACTTTTTAATTTGAACTGTGCTAAATTTTTTAGGCCCATATTTTTTAGTACCAATAAATTTCAATACTCCATCAAAAACTAACAAACAATCAGATTGTGACTTTGTTATTTCATAAGAGTGTATTAATATATAACCGGTTAATTCATTAGAAGTAATAACTTCTTTTATATTTAACTCAGTTTTTTTTTGATTTATTTGGTTTTTTACTGTTTGTTCATAGCCTTGTCTTACTAAAAGAACATACCATGTTAATCTCAATTGTTATTCCATCCCTTTTAGTTTTGTTTTAACTGATGATATAAATTGATTTCTTATTTTAATAATATGTCCTGTAGAACGTTTAAACTTTTTTGCAAGTTCTTCGTCAGCATTTATATCATATTTCATATACGTTATAATATCACGTAAAATAGTATGCTTAAAATTGTCTCTTAATTTTTTTTCTAGATAAAAAACTTCTTCTATTGTAACATTATGCTTTTTTGCTAAGTTATAAAGAGATGTTGTTACAATAGATTTGTCTTTAATAGCTTCTAAAATATCTTTTTTTAATTCTTCTGGTGCATTTATCTCCTTTAATTCAAGCATGTTCTCAATTTGTCGACATAAATTTTGATTATAAAATTCATCTTCAAAACTATTTTGATGTATCAATAATTTTTCTGAAGAAACATCAAAGTTGTTCTCTGGATTGTCTAAATCGATATTTTTCGTTGTGGGTAAACTTCGTTTTTGAGTAGAAAGAGTTTGCAAAATCCTATTAAAAGCACAATTAATTACATGCCAAGCATAAGTCGAAAAACAAAAATTTAATGATACATCAAACCATTTAGAAACTTGCTTGTGCAAAGCAGCAACTATTTCTTGATAAAAATCTTCTTCAGTTCTATCATTAAAACAATTAAATTTATGTTTATTAAAAGAAATATAACTTTTAATTATTTGTGACCAAGTCTTATTATTAACACCACGCTTAAATAATATAGTTCTAAATATTTTATCTTTTTTCTTATTATTTGTTTCTAACCTATATTGTTTTATGAGTTCTATTTCGTCTCTATCAGATGGTAATAAATTAATTTTCAATTCATTATCTTTTTTAACTTCTCTTTTTTGTTTTTTAATTTTATCTTTTTTATAGACTTCAACTTCAACTGGAGCAATATAATTTTGCGATATATCAAAACAAAAATACTTAGATAACAAAATCAGTAATTCATATTCATCAGAAACAATTCCAATACATCGCATTTTTCCAAGATGTTTATCTTTAGCTTCTTTTTCTGATACTTCTATGAACTTTACGCCAAACTCTGGATTAAAATGTAAAAGTTGAACTTTTTTTCCAGATAAACAAACTTTTTTCCCGTCTTTATCTTTAAAAAAAACAAAATGTTTTGTTGTGTTTGATGAAATATGATTAGGCAAGACTGACAAAAAACTTTCTGACAGTTCCATGAATGTTCTCCCTACATCAAATATTTTTAAATGTTAAATTGTAAAATAGTAGAGAGTAAAAAAGAAATTAAATTTATAGTATCTCATAATTTACTCAAATGCTCTCATATATAATCTCATACGTAAAAACAACTAAGAAAATAATAATTTAATGTAGATCTAAAGTAAATACGTTTTTTAGTTTTTTTGAATTGTCAAGAGAATCATTAAATTCATCTTCAGAACAATCATCAGGGTCTTTTCCTTCAGGTAATACTAAGTTAAAAACATCAATATCAGAAAAATACTCTTTTATCATTTTTTGAGCAGCTTCTTGGCCAGGATTAAATTTTTTCCCAAAACTATCTATTTTATTGTCATTATCTAAAACAACAAAAATCTTTTTAAAATTTTGTGCTAACCTTTTTGCTTTATAACTATTTAGATGACAGCTTAATAGAGCTAAAGCATTATACCCAAATTTTAATATTTTTAATGCATCAAAAATACCCTCACAAAGAAATACATCTTCTTTATGTTTTATAGCTTCATCCCAATTAAAAAATAAATTACTCATTGGAGTACCACAAGGGTATAAAATTTTTTTATATAAGTATTTATCTATAAACTTTTTTTTATCTTCTTTTTTTAATCTCTTTTGTTTAAGAATATTTTTGACTTTTAACCATGTATCTGACTTACCCGACATGTCTCTTGCTGCAAACGAAACTAACTTATTTTCCATATAAATTGGGATTATAAGACGATGATGATATACAAAGTCATCAATACAATATCTCATACCATATTTTACTACATCTTCAATACAAACTCTTTTTTTCACTATATCAAAAAACTTTTCAGCAGGTTCACTTTTAGGTAGTTTAACTTCACAAAATTCAGGCTCTATTTCAATTTCATTTTCATTTTCTTTATCAAAAAAATTAAAAGAAGAATCGCTTATTATAGAAAAAACATCGCTATTCTCAGTTATTCCAACCTGATGTTTAATAAACTCTATTGTCTCTTTTGTTGTATTTAAATTCTCTAATTTTTTAATAAATTTTATAAAATCACCACCACCACATACAAAACAATTATAAACACCTGTTTTTTGTTGGATTGAAAAGGAAGGAGTAGTATCATCATGAAAAGGACAAAGGCACATAAACTCTTTACCTTTTTTTGTATGATATGTTTTAAAATCAATATTATATTGTTTAAATATGATTTCTAAATTGATTTTTGAATATATTTGATTATAAATTTTCTTATAATCTTCTATCATCTTCATGACAAGACCTTTGATATTGACAAAAAAAACAATCATTAATACGCATATTAACTTTAGGTTCTTTTATAAAATCAGTCTTATGTACTCTTTCTAACATATTGTTAATTTGTCTAAACAAACAAGAAAAATCATTTTCTGTTCTTTGAGAAAATAAAATTTCACCATCAATAGGATATGCAAGTGCTCCAAAAATATTTTCAACAGAATATTTATATAATTGTTTTACAAAAAACATATAAAAAGTTAATTGAATATTTTCGTCAATATTGTTTTCTTTAGATTTAGAAGACTTCCAATCAAGACAAATAATATTTTCTAAATTTTTTAATAACAAATCTATTTTCCCAGTCAAAAAAACATTATCAAAATACTTGTTTTCAAAACGTATTTTAATATATTTTTCAACGTCTAATATTGTATAATCTTTCCATCTTTCTTTCATCTTTTTTACATTACTAATTTGTAACATGCCTTTAACAAGATATTCCTTAAAAACAGACTCACTTGGAAATTCAAAATTTTTTTCTTCAGAAAAATAATGTGTTAATAAAATATTTAAAGACGAACAAATTTCATCTAAAGACAAATTATATTTAAAATGTAATTCTAACGCTTTATGTAAAACAGACCCAAATATAGTATAAATAGAAATTTTATCTGGCACTTTACCATCAATGAATTGCCATTTATACATAAATGAACATCTAAAAAAAGAAGAAAGAGATGATGCTGAAATAGATATATAATCCTTCATTTATTAAACTCATTTCCTAAAAAATCTATTACTTTCTCATTTATAGTTGCTGTTTTCATTAAATTAAATTGACCTTTATTATTTTTTAATTCTTCTTTTACCTTTTCTTCTCTATCTTTTGAAAACTTAAGAATATTAGTTACTTTCATTAAATGTTCTGCAACTTCATCTTCATTTACAGTAATATTAAATTTTCTTGCTATTTCTTCTAATACAAGAGAAGTTTTCAAAACTTCTATTGATTTTTCAGTTGTGTTTTCGAAAAAAATATTTTTTGTTATTTTACGCTCTTTTTCTAGTTGCGCTTCTGTTTGACCCAAACGTTTTAAAAAACTATTCCATTCTTTTTCGTTTTCTCTGTCTATCATTATCTCTGGTATTGGTGAAATAACAGAACTATTAACTATATTGCATATAACTTGCTTTTTAAAACTTTCATCTTCTTTCTTTATCTCAGATTTTAAAATTTCGTCTCTTAAAAATTCTTCATATAATTTAATATTGTCAAAACCTTTACTTTTTACAAAATTTTCATTATATTCTGGCGTAATTTTTGTCTTAATTGATTTCAAAGTCACGACAAATATAGATTTTTTACTTGCTAAAGACTTTTCTTTATAATCAGAAGGAAATGACACTTTCACTTCTCTTGTCTCATTAATTTTCATACCTATTAATTGATCTTCAAAATTGTCAATAAATTGTTTTCTTCCATTAACAATCTCATTTATTCTTAATTGATACCCTTTTGCTATTCCACCCTTAAAAGGCTTTTCTTCGCCCTCAATACGTCCTTCAAAATCTATAACAGCAACATCTAAATTCTCTAAAACTTCTTTTGAAGTATCTTTAATTTCTTCACTCAATTTTATTTCATTTGTTATTCTATTCTTAATATCTTCTTCTGTAACACTTATTGTTTTCTTACTAATTGTTTTCTTGACTTCATTAAAATCTGGCAAAACAACACTCGGTTTTACATTAGCAATAAATTCTATAGTAAGCGGGAATTTCTTTTTAAGATCTCCAAAAAACTTATAATTCGATGTTTCTACAATTGACGTATCAGCAAAAAAGATGTCATTAAATATTTCATCGATCATGTGTTTATATAACTTTTCTATTTCTAAATTAGATTCAGCAACATTTCTCGGAACATTTCCTTTTCTAAAACCAGCAATATGTATATTATGCTTTATTTTATTATAAGCTTTCTCTTTTCGATCTTCTAGTTTTTCAGCGTCAATTGTTACACAATATTTCACTGGTGTAGCTAATTTTTCTGTTTTAATTTTCATTTTTCCTCCACATCCTTTTCTATTATATTTGAATCTTGATCGACACGATCATCATATTTAAATCTCATAATATCAAATTGCTTTACAAAAAATAATTTTGTAAGTCGAGAATCTCTTGTCTTAGGAAAATATAAACATGCAGTTTCTTCATCTCCTGTTATTCCTATCATATTATCTGTATTATAGCCTAATTTATCAGTGAAAGCAGCATCCATAGAATCAACATCTTTTCCATGTAAGTGTCTTTTATGAGACTCTCGATTAAATTGACTTGCACCAATAACAGGAACACCTCTTTTTCTCGCTAAAATCTTTAAATCCCATGAAATAACACCAACTGGATCATCTGTTTTCTTTTCGCTCGGAGTCATTAAATAAACAGGATCTATAATAATAAGGTCAACTTTTTTACCTGTTGTATTTTCCCAAGCTGTTACTCTAGAATCTATAAACTGACTATTACAGTTTTGAGGTGCATCGACTAACCAAAAATAATTATTTTTATGTTTTACTTTTAATTTTTTTAAATGTCCTTCTAAAAAACTTATTTCATTTTCGCTTAATAAATGCGGAAGCTTTATTTTATTATATGCAATTTTTGTAGCTAACGAATTAAATCTTGCACGTTGTTGTTTTAATGGCATCTCTATAGTAACATATATAACATTATAATTTAATTCGTAAGCATTATATCCAAAATTCAATAATAAGATAGATTTTCCCATTGATGGACGTCCAAGTACTAAAGAAAATTCACCAGGTTGCCATCCACCTGTAGCTTGATCTATTTTTTCATAGCCTGTAGGTATTCCACGATATTTTTCAGGGTTTTCTTGTTTATCTTTTAACTCAGCAATATCTCTGTCAATATCATGTAACATGTCTTCTTCTTCAACTTTATATTTACCTGTTGTAAGAAGAATTTTGTTTACTGAATCTTGTATGTTTTGAGCTAATGAAAGTGCTTCATGTCTTTCGTCAATAAAATCTTGTTTTAACTGATCATTTATTTTTAAATTTATGTCTAACAAACTTCTATAAAAATATTTTTCTTTTAATTTATCAAATATAGGTTTGAAAGATTTTGTTTCGAACCTATATGAAAAAATTTTATCAAATGCTATTTTTTTCTGTTCATATTCATCTTTATCTTTATATTTATCGCGCAATTCGTCTAACAAGAATTTCTTAGAAATACATTCTGAAAAAGAAATAAAGTTCTCTATTATCTTAGAAAACATCCACTGCTTAAATTCAGAAGTAAACACATCATTAGGCAAACCTATAAAAATAACATAAGATAAATTAGCATTAATTTCATCAATATCAATTTTTTTATCAAAATCATTATCAAAAACAAGAAACCTTAATGCTTTAAGTTCTAAAGTTATATCAACAAAGGGTCTTTCTGTATTTTTAGAATTTGTTTTTTGAAAACTTGTTTTTCTTCTAATAATCATAATTTTCCTAATAAAGATTGGCCAATGATACTTCTATAATCTTCACCTAACAACTTTATTTCAATTAATCTTTCTTTAAAATTAGAATAAAGTGCATCACCTAACAAATCTTTATTTACTTCCAAAGGATGGTTTGCAGTAATAATAGTACAAAGATTAGAATCATCACGTTTTGTAAATATTTCGTCAATATTAGCACGTTCAGATTTTGATATTTGGTCAAATAATCTTCCTATGTCATCTATAACAAAAAACTTGCAATTATTTACAACATAAGAAAAATATGCTTTTTTGTCATCGTTTTTCCAACCAGATCTTATAAATTCAACTATTTCTGTAGATCTACTAAAAAAAGAAGAAAAATAATTATTTATTGCAGTCTTCAATATTATAATTGCTAAAGCAGTCTTTCCAACACCATGAGATCCTGATAAGTAAAGCCCAATGCCATTTTCTGCAGCTTTATCGATAGAGTTAATATATTTTTCTATATTCTTTATTTGCTCTGTATTTCTTTCAGTTGTTTCAATCTTATCTTTAATTGTAGAAAACTCAAAATTAAAATATTTTTCTGGTATATTAGCTAGCAGATAGTTTTTTTCTATAAAATTTTCTATTGAACTATAATTATTTAATTTGTCAATAATTTTTTCATTACCAAACGCTGATATATCAATCATTTTATGAAAATGTGACCAAAAGTTATATTTTACAGAACTATTTCTTTTTCTTAAAATCATTGTTGTATCCAATCATAATCTTTTTTTATATCACTGCTTCTATTTTCCTCTATTAAAATTTTACATCCTATCTCAAATAATCTGTTTAAACCTTTAATATCTTTTGTTCTAAGATACGCCTGATATGCTTTATTATCTTGAATCTTCCCTGAAGCTATTTTTATAGCTAATTGTCTGTTACTTTCTTCAAATTCTTGCTTGTATTGTTTTAAACTCAATGTCTTAAGATCTTCTTTATCTGTTGGCTTATCAGAACGTTCTTCCTGTATTTTTTTCATGATTCCATGAATGTACTGTACGGGCTTTTTAGCATAATAACTTGTAATATAAACATCACATGTTTTTTCCAAGACAATTTGAGGAACATCAAAAAACGGATCAGTCAAAAATTTTATATCTTGTAATTCTACTCTACCTTTTTCTCCATAAAGATATTTTATATGTCCTGATATAAGTTCAGAAACTTTTTCTGATAATCTTGGATTAGTAAAACTTGAAACAATTCGCTCTATATACTTTTGAAGATAGTCAGCTAAATTCCTTTTTCTTCTAATTTTTATTCCATCATCAGTTAAAGAAACTCTAAATTTATCTTCATTATTAAATATTTTTCCAATATTTAATTCATAAGAATTCTGACCATAAACTCTCTTTACTAAATCCCAATAACTTAACTCTCCCCAAGCATATTCTACACGATCTTTATCGTCAGAAACTAATATATGTTTTTGAAACACTGTAGATGGTATAGAAATCTCATTACCTTTTTCTTTATTATCAAAATAAAAAAAGAAAAAACGAAGAAGTGTACAAAAACTGTCTGGACTAAGAAGTTTTAAATATTGTTCTAAGAATTCTCTCGGTATTACACCTTCTACATGCATAACATTTTATAATATTTATTCAACTCTAAAATAACTTTTTATGCAAGTTTATTTGTCTTGCTTTTAAATAAACCCTTAAATTAATTTCTCGTGCCCCTAATTGTATTGCTAATTTTCTTTTAGATTCTACTATATCATAATGAGGGAAGTTTTTTATATTTTTGAACCATTCTTTTTTTAAACCAAGTTTTAAAGCAAAATCATGTAATTCTTTCTCGTCATTATCTGAAAATAAATGCGACCATTTTGTAAACAAATCATATCTTTTGTTTATATCACTTAATTGGTCGTTAGAATAAACTGCTAATTTATCTACGAAAATCATTTTTAAAAATGTTTGAATATTTCAAATTTAGGTTCAGATTCATATATTTTAATTCTTTTTTTTGAATGAGATGATAAATACCTAAGTCTATCGTAAAAATCTACTATGATTGCTTCTTTTTTTTCATTGTTCTCAGCTGATGGGTATGGTCTCAAAGATCTTCCTACTCTTTGTAAAGAACGAATTAAAGACTTACCTCCACCTGCCATAATAACTGAACCAAGAGCTGGTATGTCGACACCTTCATCGCAGACAACAGATCCAACAATAACTTGTAAATCTTTGTTTCTGATTCTATTTAATAAATCTTTTCTGGTATTTTTATCGACTTCTCCTTTTATAAAGGCGACAGACTTAACTCCCGCCTTGTCTAGCATCTCACTTATAATATCACCATGGGGCAACTTGGTAACTGTTATCAACACAGATTTGCCTAATTCTATTAATCGTAGTGTGCTGTCAACGACAATTTGATTTCTAAGACTATTATTGACAATCCAATTTTCATAAACGCTTCTAAACGATTTATGTAAATATTTATACTCAGAATGTTCATTAGGATCTAACATATAAATTTTAGGTGGAACTAAAAATCCTCTCTCAATTAAATATGAAGCATTAATATTACATATTAATTTTCCGGAATAAGCATAAAGAACGTTGTCTATAGATTTATCTTTAAAAGGTGTCGCAGAGAAAAAATATTTATAATAAGCATTTGTAAATAATCTTGACATCTGTATATATGTCGAACTAGTCGATCTATGACACTCGTCATAAATTATGATTTCAGCTTCTTGTACTACTTTACGTATTTCTTCTTTTCTCTCTAATACAGAACTATTAATCTTTTCTTTAAATAAATTTTCTTCGTCTATTGCAACATATTTTAAATCAAAAGCACTATGAAGAGTTTGAATTGTACAAATATTTATTTGTTTTAAATCACAATTTCCACCACCGATTTTTCCTACTTTTATATTAAACATATTTTCGAATTCGTCAGCAGTCTGTTCTAATAAGTCAACAGAATATACAATAAATAGTGTCTTTAAATTTAATTTAGCAACAATTGCAGCAGCAATTACAGTTTTTCCACCTCCTGTAGCTATTTTTATGACACCTCTTTCAGATTTCAAACTATTATACACTACTTCTTCTTGATAATCTCTCAATTTCTTAGAATGCATTTTTAAAGAATGTTTAATTTCTGGTATATTTCTTGCGTCAAGAACATCAAAAGAATATTTATGTTTTATTAAAATTTTTTCTAAAAATGAAAAAAGACCTGTAGGATATCTTAGTTGTTCTCTATCAAACATAGAAAACTCTAATTCTACTATTTCTTTTCTAAAAGACGAATATTCTTCTCTTGCATAAGACATTGCTGAATCTATTTCTCTAATAAATTCTGGCATTAATTTTATATTAGGTTTTATATATGTCCAAATATTGTCAATAATTAATTCAATATCAACCATAAATTCTTTCTTAAAAACTAAAAACGTGACTTTTGTCACGTAAAAACTAAACAATTTTTTTTAAAATAATTCTTGCAATGTTTTTAAAGACTTCCACCACGACTTGTTGTCTTTATACCATTCAATAGTGTCAACTAAACCATCTCTTATATTTATAACAGGTTTCCAACCATATTGTTTATTAAGTTTATCGTTGTTATGACATAAACTTATTTTGTTATCATTATAATTATTTTCTTGAATATTTTCTATAAAACCAAGATAATTAGCAATAGATAAAGTTATATCATTATCAAAAACATCAGTTCCTTCTAAAAAATATGTTTCACCTACGGTCCCATAATGCATTAAAGTCTCTAAACCCCTACAATAATCTATTACATTTGATAATTTATGTCGACAAAAATTTTGTCGATATATTAAATTTCCCTCTAAAGCATTTATAATCATAGAAGGTATAAACTGATCTGGGTGTTGAAAACATCCGTAAATACCAGAATATCGATAAGAAACAACAGGAATTTTTAAAAATTGTTGAATTGCACTTGAATTATTATAAGCAGAACAAGATATTGCTTGTAAATATTTCTTTGTTTTATATTTTTGTATTATCTCTAATAAAATTTTTTCTTCTTTAGTATTATTTTCAGATATAAAATTAATTATAAAATCAAATCCATACCAAAATTTAAAAAAACTCAAAACATCAGAATATTTATCATTATCTATCCGATAAAAATAAAATTTCTTATAATCTTGTAAAAACTGCGTATAATATTTTTTCTCGATTTTATCTATACAAATTATATTGTAATCTGTATATTTGTCTAACAGATGCTGAATAAAATTAAAACTAATAAACTCTAACCCAACAACAAGAACATCCATTATTTTACCAAAACTCTTTCATATAAATGAAATATATCTACAAAAACATTTCCTTCGCCTCTTACGTGTATACCTTTATTACCAATTTGTAACATAAGATATAATTGTCCAGTTACTTTATTTTTTACTAATAAAACAATTATGAACTCTGCATAAGTAGAATCAATTACAGGTTCTTCAAAAATAACTTCATAAACAGGTAAACCTAAAAATCCCCTTTGAGCAATTTCAGGCATTGAAGGAACAATATAATCTTCAGATACCAATGAACCACCAGTTCTATACCCGTAAATATCATAAGAAGCTGACATCCAGATATCAGAATCGAATCTTTTCTGTCCTGAACTTAAGATTTCTATTACTTGTCCGTCTCTCAAATAATCATTAAAACTTCCAGGTAATTTAGATGATAAGGGTGTATAAGAGATATTAGAAGTACCATCTGTTCCATAACTAATTGTTCCTCCACCAGTACCATTATTAAAAAATATTCCCTTCTCTCTTCTATGTATTAAAGATATTTCTTGACCTCCAACTGAACTACCTTGATAAGGAGTATAAGAATATATCAATCTTAATTCAGCGCCTTTATGAGGTGCTCCAAAATAATCGCAATCAATCCAAAGTTGTTGTCTATCTGCCATAGTTGTAATCAAACCTGCATTATTTGAATCAGTACAATCTATTATCAAACCATTTAAATCATAACCGTAACCAGAATCTTGTCTGACTCTAATTCTAGTTCCTGACCACTTAAACTGGTCATAAGTAGCACCCGAAGGAATAGTCCAAAGAACTCCTGAATTTGTATAAAGAGACACTCTAGAACCTATAGATTCACCTGTAACTACAACATGTTCAAATACTGGATTATAAGTTCCAATTAATTCTACTTCTGAACCTGGTCCAGAAGGTATATATTGTAAAGATGTAATTATTGCTATGAAATAATCTTCACTTAATAGAATTTTATTATTTATAATATCTATAGATGAAACAGTTTGCACAGTCTCTTGACGCATAGCTATTTCTGTTCCTCCTGTTGCAGAAGTATATACTCCCCTTAAATGCTGTAAAGGATATGGTACATAAATAGTTTTAGCTACATGGTCAAGAGTTTCTACTTCTAACGTTCTTGTAGGTCCATTTTTAATAGAAGTAGTTTGTATCATAGGAGTTATTTCTATTTGTTTTCTTTGAAAAGTGCTTTTTGATTCTACATAAGTATTATTATTATCTTTGTTTTGATATGTGTGTCCAAAAATGTCTTGAAATCTATTTGATTTTGACTTAATTATATTTCCTCTAATTACATTACCATTTAGAAATGAATCGTAATTCGTATAAGTTACTTTTAATAATTCATCAGACACGTGTGATATTCCTTGACCAGCAGGTAAATTAATATCATAATAAACCCAAATATCATAACTCCCAAAAACAGTAATACTAGAATTAAATGTAAAAATAGCTTGATTCGTGTCTAAATTAGTCCAATTACCACAAGAACTTAAATTACTTATTGTCTTATCTTCAGCGTAAATACGAGGCGTAGAAAGTATAATAGAACTTACAGGTAATTTAGACGTAACTTTTACAACAATCGTATCTCCACTTGCCCATGGACCAGAACCAGTTCCTCTATAAACATCAAGAGTGTCATCTACTGTCGTTATTTTCACTTCAGCGAAAATATCGTTCTGATTTGAAGAAGCATCAGACCAGATTCTTCTTTTTCCATTTGTTCCCATATTATCTAAAAAATCAGTATATCCTAAAACATCAGTGTCAGAAATAGAATCATAAGTTATCTTCTGTGCAATATTTGATCTTAACTGACCTCTAAATAATTTGTCTAAATTAAATTCTAAAATTTTACTAAAATCAAATCCTGATAATGATATTTTATTTCTTAGATCAACAATATCTGAAGAATAAATTGCATCATTGAATTTTTCATCTGGTCTATCAGACACAAGATCAGACATTACAGCAGAATTTCCTGTTTGATTGTATAATGCAGTTAATAAATCACTCCCTGTGTCATTATAAACAGTTGTACTTCTTCTATATATCTTAAACATAGGAATAGCATAAGAATATCCATCTACAGATTGCAAAGCAACTTGAGAGGCTTCATTACCGCTTCCTGCTCTCCATAAACCAGGATCGCCAAGTTCTTCAGCCATGTTAACAAAATTATAATTTATTGTTTGGGGTGTTGTTCCTCCACCCTGACCACGAACAGATGCGTCCTCAAAACCAGAAGAATCTGTATTTGTAAAAACAACACCAGAAACTACACGTATTCTATATTGGATTTGGACTCTTTCAGAAATTTCTTCATTAAAAACAGGATCAATTACGTCATCAACAATATTAGTTCCACCAAACTGAACATTACCAAATTTCCAAATATAATCACTTGATGGCTTATTTTGAGCAATTGGTAAGTTTTCTGTATCTCTAGATCTCAATTGTGCTCTCCACACTTCTAAAAACACAAAATCAAATCTTTCTATAGCTCCTGATGGTTGTAATTCTATTAAATTTAAAGATGAATCTGTATAGTTTGAACCTCCTATTAGAACAGGCCAGCCATTAACTATAGCATTTGGGATTACAGCTTCATTTTCATTTTCTTGTGAATAATATTCAATCGTATTCTGAATATTAGAACATAATTCATTTCTATTTTTCCCTAAATTTAACCAACCGCTATATGTAGTAGAAAAAATAGAATTTCTTGTTATTTCTGTAGCCATATCATTGATAAGATTCCATTCAGAATCCAATGCCGGCTTTCCCGTTCTCCAGATTACATTAGAAAAATTTCTATAGTTAGCTTGTAAAGTTCTACTTACAATTTCATCAGATGGTGTTAATTTAAATACACCATAGTTGTTTGTACCTTCATTCATATATTCTCCCAGACATTAAAACCAGTTGCATTTTTAATTCTCTGTATTGCATAAACATTTAAATCAAAAATCACTCTAGAAGTAACATTATGTTCTACTTTTACTTTCTCTTGTAATTCGTTAAAAATTTTGTCTCTAATATCTGTTCTTTCTTTAATTTTAGAAGGCAATTGGTCCCAGTTAAAAGAAAGTGTCCCGTCAGAAAAGTATTGGATTAGTTGCATTATTCTTTTTTTTCAATAAAAATTTTAATAAAACTCTAAAATATAAGTCTATAAAGAATTGTTAATTGACTTATTGATGTTTTATTTAATACAGAAAAATGTTTTGCATTTACTCTAGTTCCACTATTAGGTAAAAGAGCATCATTTCCACCAAACAAACCCATTTCTACAAGAGGACCATTAGCTTCAGAATAATCAAACATTGTAGTAAAATCTACCATATTAGTTCTAGATGTTGTAGGATTATATGTTGGGTCTATATATGTCTTATTAGAAAAATGTTTTCTTGCAAGTTCACTATAAAGTAATTCTAAATCAGGAGTTTCTTCAGGAGGGTTTTGAATATCCCATCCACCTGCACCTGTACCAACTGCTAAAGAAATTATTCCTGGTACATGGTCTGATACCAAGCCAATAACACCAGTAAATGCCCATTCAGCTATAAGATCACTGCAAATATCAACTATTAAATTTATTATATGTTTATCTGGCTTTTCTAAAACTTGTTCTCTTGTAAGATTTTCGCCTAACTTCATCCATGCTTCACCTTTACAACGATAATTTTTAAAACCACAACAAATTGTTGGTTCCACTTAAACCCTCCTCTTTATAATTTCTTTGCCTGTTTTATCTCTTAAAATTAATATTGCATTATCATTTGATGCTTTTAATTTTTTATATTCGTCAGAAAGCACTGGTTTTTTTTCTTTATTCATTCTAATCTCCTTGTCAAAAATTCAAAAAGTAAAAAGCAATTATTAGAACTTTTTTCACAAGAAATATTGAAATAATTTCCTGTCTTAACTATGTCATAATAGCTATTATACTCACTTTGAGAAATAATTTCTATTATTTCTCCACTTGTAACATCAAAAACATGAAAATATTTACTACTTGCTACAAAAATATATTCATTGTTTATAGCAATATTCATAACTCCTGTGTCTTCTTCAAACATATCAAAAGTATCTAACAAAACAATTTCGCTTCCAGTAAACTGTAATAACATTGTATACCCTGAATTTATTGGCAATGTTCCATTAAAACACCCTGCAACAATAAAATTCTCATTAAAAATTCTTAATTTATTTATACTTGTACCATAAGATTTAGGATCTAATTGAGGAGTTCTATATATTTCGTTAAAAATAGAGCCATTAAATCTAAGAACAGAAATATAAGAAGAAAAAGAAACAAATATATCTTCTCCAACACAATCTACACTATAAAAAAATTCGCCTGGAACATAAAATTTATCAATATACACTGTTGAACCTGTAGTAGAATTAAAACTAAATGCATAAAGACCTTCAGTTCCACATGCAGCATATAAATACCCATTAACATCAACACACATATCGTTTGTATTTTGACTTGATGGAAACACAGTCGAAGAAACTATAGAAAAAGAACCATTAAAAGTCAATGTTATTAAATTAGAATTTAATCCTATGTCTTTTGCATTAACTAATAAAAAGCCTTCTTTACAAATAATAGAATTTGTCATAGAAAAACCCAATGTCGACAAATTTGCTACTTCAATTAATTCTTCTGAAACTATATTATAAGCTCTAATTTCACTTGATCCTGTCCAAGATTTATAAATATATGTTTCGTCACTTGAAGAATATCCAGAATAAATACCTCCTATATTCAATGTATACAATTCTTCTAAGAAAATTAAAATAGCAGCATCATGTTTTCTCCACATACTATTTATAAATGATGACGCATTTAATCTATATCTTATATCATTTAAGAAAGTAATAGAGCCGTTTATATCTCCCAACATTAAAGGTTCTTTAAAATCAGCTATCACTTTCAAATCTTCTTCTGTACCAGGAAATTCTTGTCCAACATACGGGTTTCCTATATACATTAACCTATGGTGTAAAGTAATTATAGGAGTGTCTTGATGTCTCCATAAATGGTTTAATATTGAAGTACCATTAAGTCTATATCTAGTATCATTCATATATGTAACACGCCCGTCAATACTTCCCAACATTAAAGGCTCTTTGAAATCAGATATTCTTTTAAACTCTTCAGGAAAATCTGGTATTATATCAGGATCATCTTCTATACTACCAGGGAAAGAATAACCTACATAGGGATTAACATTAAAACTCATACTTATAGCAATAAAATCTTGTTCGCATATATGAGCATGTAATTCTACTTCTGGAGGTTGTATCCTACCTATGATATTTTCAAAATAATTTGTTCTTTTTTCTATTATGAAACCTTCTTCATCAGAATCTATAATAAATTCATTGACATTACTAGACAAAATATTAAAATAACTACTACCATGACAAAAAATACTACCAAAATCGTTTAAAATAAACGTAACTGCTCTATAAACAAAATACTTATTATATTTATATGTTACAAGTACTATACTGCCATAAGGAGGAACAATACCTATAATAATATGTCCAGTTAAAGGATTAATTTCTGTTATTGTCACTCCCACGCCATTTACAGTCACAAACACATCAACTATAGTTGCAACATGAGTTTCATCACGTAATAAAGGATAACGATAAGTATAAAAAAAGTTTTCAATACCAGAAAATTGATAAGAAACATCTTCAGTATAAGTATCAATTCTTATTAAACTACCTAAACAATTATGTCTAACATCTTCAACAATAAAATTATTAAAAGAATATTTATATCTATCACATATAGCTGTATCTGATTGAGTTTCAGCAGCTTGAAAACCATCAAGTGCAATAAGGGGTACTCTATTCCCGAACTGATCTATTACGTCATTCCCAAACTCATCTTGTTCCCATTTTAATATACAACCAGCTTGAAAATCAAACTCTTCTGACCACACAAAACGTTGTATAAAATAAACATGTGCTGGTTTTACTAAATTAAAAATATTAGCAAGATTATTGTTTAAAGCAATAAGATCTATACTCTTAAATTGATCGTTTATTACCAAATCCGCTGTAAAAACAAATTGATCAGATATATCTGAACCTTTTGAAAAAACAACTTCTATTATCTTTATTTCTGAACCTATATATAAAGCAACACCAGATTCTAAAGACGTTTTTAATGAACCTTTAAAAAGTATGCTAATAAGAGATTGCAATAAAAGTCTATAATCATTATGAGAAAAATCAACAGAGGGTTTAACATCAAGCATATAACCTAATTTAGTATATAAAAATTGAGGCCTAAGTGTAGAATAACTTCTATCTTCATTTAAATGACCAATTTCTTCTAAATGTCTTGCAAGTTCTAAAGATATTGCTTTATGATGTCCATAAAAACTAGTAGATCTAGACCTTGTATAATTGCTTGCAATATTATTTCTAATATCATTTATATATGTTAAAGCAACTCGATTAAGATAATTACGCTTTTTTATCGAAGGTGTCGCGTAAATATGAGGTATGAAAACATAAGAAAACAAGTCCATTATGTTTCCTGAATAATCAGAAGCTGCAATAGTAACTGAAACTATTGATTTATGTTCGAAACTAAAACTCGGACTAGCAAAAACTAAATATCCATTATTTCTTTCTATAAAAGAAAAATTTTGGTTTTCTTCTGGTGGATATAAATCTAAAATATTAGAATCAAGAATGTCAAGATCAGTTACGTTAAGTAATAATGTACTTTCTTTTTGTTCGAATCTAATATCTAAAATTGTTGCTGTATAATTAGGCAAACTATTTAAATATTGTTCTATTTTTTTTATTGTATTATAATTTGAGTCATAAAAACTAATAGATATATCTTTTACAGAATCAATATAAGTAAAAAGATTTTTATTGCTTACTTGACATATAGCAGATGAAGCTATTCCAGTATACTGTATTTCTAAAATATTTCTATAATTAATTTTAAATTCTATATCATTAATTGTTATAATTACGCTTTTTATATCTACACCTGATTGTGCATCATCAATATAAGCAATAACGTTTGAATTAGTAGAAACATCTTGTACGTTTGGTGCAGGATATACTTCTCTAACCCATGGAGGTGTTGTATCTGGTGAAACTAGATTAAATTCAATTACTGGTGTTATGTTTCCAGCAAAATCTTCTATATTTTTTATTCTTAAAACTTCTACATCTTGAAAATTCAATAAACCTGTAATAGGAGTAATTCTTATTAAATATTCTTCTGGCGTACCAGCATAACTAAAATATGTCTCATTTTTTGACGTAGAATAAACAATACCATCTACATCAACAATAATAGAGTCAATATCAACACCCGAAAGAACATCACCCACTCTAAAAGAGATTTCTGTTGTACTATCAGTAATTATACAACCTGTTGGTAAAAAATCAGAAACTTCTGGATATTCTAAGTCTAACTTTATATCTTGAGTTTTTATAGACTCTATATTCCCAGCTCTATCGACAGAAAAGTATTTTAACACATAATCTGCAGAAACATTAAACTCTATAAATGTTCCTGTTTGAGACGAAAAATCTGGATCTGTTCCATCAGTAGTATAATAAGTTTCAAGTAAACCAGATGATTCGTCATTAACAATGAAACTTACAATATGATTAGAAACATAATCGACTGAATGTACATTAGTGGTAGTTACAGGAGTTATAGAATCATATTTTAATATTGCAACTCTTTCTATTTCTATATTTCCTGCAACATCAACACTATAATATGTTATGCTAACTATACCTTGTTTAGATAAAAGAAATGGCGATGTATATTCAATAAAAGGTCCATCATCAATCTTATAAAAAGTTTGTCCAAGCCCAGAAAAATTATCAACAACAGTAAAACCAATTGTTGGTTGCGACACAAACCACCAATTATCACCATCGGGTGTAATAGGTACAGTATATATTGATGTTAAAGGCGGGTCAGCATCAACATTAATAGAAGTAGTGTCTATTTTTACTGATTCTATGTTTCCAGCTACATCAACAGAAAAATATTGTAAATTATAAACACCTGATACATTAAAAATTATGTTTTCTCCATAAGGAGACAAAATTGTAGGAGTAGAACCATCAGTAGTATAATGTGTTTTGTCAATACCAGATCCAGAAACATTGTCTATTGCAATAAAATCTACAGTTACAGGTGCTTTTAACCATCCAGACTCTATAGGTAAATGTGTCGTTTCAGGCGCGATTTTATCTAATTTAAAACTTAATTCATATAGAAAACTTTGTTTTTTAGGAACACCAGTTCCTAAAACTGTATTATGATCAAAAACTCTTGCATAAATAGTATGTTCACCTTCTTCATGAAAAAATTGACTTGGAGAAGAAGGAAATGTTACTAAAAAATTCGCTCTATCATTTGACAAATCAACAAATTTAGAAATATCACCATAAATTGTTGTTGTTATATTTAATGTTGCAGTGTCTAACCCTAATTTTACATTATCAAGACCAATATAATGAGTATAATCTACACATATTCTGTCTTTTATAGAATACAATGCTTTGTAATCATAAGAATCAACATAAAAAATAGTTACTTTATTAGTTATAGAGTCATACCCATAATCAACACCTATAATTAAAGGTACAGAGTTTTTTGTAATTATCAAGGTTCCAGAAACAGGTTTATCGTCTAAATAATCGTAATTTCGTCCTCCGACGCCAGGTAAAATTTTTAATACTTGATTTACATTTATTGTTGATGGCAATGATATTGGACTATAAACCAATATCTCATTATAAAATCCAGGATTTCCTTTTAGTATCTCTACACATATCAATTGTTTATTAGAAATAGAAGTTTTAATATCTTCTACTGATTTAACAAAATAATTGCTTAATAAAAATCTATAATAAATTGACGAATAAGAACTATAACCAATAGAATCTTGAACAGGATATAAAGGATTTGAAGAACTAAAACCTATTGTTTTTGCTATTGTTGTCAAAGAATTAGAACCAGTAGCCCATAAAATTTTAAAAACTCCACCTCCACCAGAAAGATCAGAATTTATTTCAAATCTTTGAGCTTCTGAAACATCATCGTCAATTAAATTTACAATATAATTAGAATTTCCTGCTAAATTTAAAGCGTTTTCTATTTCTTGCGCTAACTGTACCCCTGTGTATAATCCTGGTAAAACTATTGCAGTTAATTCAACACTTGATGTTTCTTCAAAATCTATACAGTCGTTTATCCCAGCTTCAACTAAATAATTTGATATTTCGACAACATCTTCATTATATCTATTTGTCTTATCTTCTGACCATAATGCAATATTAAGACTAAAATCATTTACATGCCAACCATTACTACCATCAGGTGGAGGCACTGTAGTTATCTCTAAAGCAGGTATGTGTTTGTCAATTATTATATCATATAAAGCTGTTTTTACAGGTTCTATATTACCAGCAGAATCTATAGAAAAATATTTAAGCGTATATGTGCCGGGTTCATTAAGATTAACAGATGTTCCTTGCGTTGAATCAACAGTGGGTTCTGACCCATCAATAGTATAAAAAGTATGTACTACGCTTGAAAAAACATCAATAGGTAACAAATTTATTGTTATATCATAGTCTATCACATAAGGTTGAACAATAGGTTCAATTAAAGAATAATTAGTAGAATTTAAAGGTTGAGGATCATGCGAATTATCAAAAGCATAAGAAAGATTTATAATATCATTAACAGAAAGAGGAACTCCAGAAAAACTATAGTCTACAGATAGTATATCGTTTTCGTTTATAGGTTTATCACCTTTTAAAAATAGATTACCATTTAAATCTGATAATTCATAATCTATCCTATAATAAACATTACTTGACCTATTATAAATTTTAGAGACGTTTCCAAAATTTGGTAAAATAAAACTTCCCAAACCAGTTAATTGTATATTATATGCATCTAATCTATCAGAGTTCTCATTTCTATTAATAGGTAATAGAATTAACTCGTTTTTATTAACACCTGTTATTTGAGACAACACATATTCTTGTGATTTAGTTATGTTATAAATATAAGGTGCAGCAACTACATTCAAGTTTCTCGTTTGAATTGTATAAGGTCCTATAACTGTCGGATTTTCTTCGCCTATTTGTTGATGTCCAGAACCTTTTGATGTAAAAATAACACCTTGGTAATTAAACGTATCATCAGTAGTTACAGGTGATGATTGATCAAATTTATATTCAAATATTTTTTCTGTCTCTTCATTTCCTGCAACATCAATTGAATAAATATTGAGATAATGAACACCTTCGCTTGGAATTTGAATTATGTCGTCTATAAAATATTCAATCCATGGATCTGTATTCCAACGATAATATGTTTTAAAAACACCTGAAAGATTATCTGCAACTTGAATTGATATATTTGGATTTGTTACATACCAACCATTATTTCCATCTGGTTCATAACTATTAATTACTGATGAAATTGGTTTTTCTGTATCAAGCTTATAAAGTTTTGAAAAAATATTACTTTGATTATCTTTGTTGTCTACAGAATAAAATTCAATATTCCAATATTCATCGTATGGTATATTAAACGAATTTGTATAGGGTACAAAAACAACAGTTTCTGTAAAAGTGTGAGGATAAGAAGTTTCATCTAAACCAAAAACTTCACCTGTTATATCATTACTTAATACTTGTAAAAATTTTATTTCAGAAGAAGCATTACCTGTACCTGCAGTTGGTGATGTAAGAGTAATATAACCATTTCCATCATTACCATCAGATCCTGTTTGAGTTGCAATTACTTGGCCAACAATACCATTAATATTATTTATAATTTCTACTATTGTAGTTTGTTCCGGTATTACGCCTCTTAAATTTATTTCAAATGGTTCTTCGCTCTGATCAATTTCTATATTAATATAATGATTTATTGACATATCTACACTAGAAGAAATATCGACAGTACTTGTATATTTAGCAGTAGTATCTTTTCCTACAGGATGTAATTTATATTCAATTTCTTTTATACCAGAAAGATCTACAGCATCAATAGAAATATCTGGTGATGAAACATACCAACCCTTATTCCCGTTTATAAGAAAACTCTCGCGAATGTACACATTTGGTGCTTCAGTATCAATAAGAACTTCTATTTGACAAGATTTTACTGTTTCTATATTTCCAGCAAAGTCTATAGAAAAATATTGTATAGTATAAAAACCAGTATCAGAAATAACTACAGAAGATCCAGAGGTTGAACTTGTCGTTGGAGTTGAACCGTCAATAGTAAAATAAGTTTTATCAACACCTGAATACAAATCGGAAACAAAAAAATTAATTGTTACAGGTTCTCTATATAAATCATCTAAAGAATCGTCTTGAGTAAAAGGCGAATTATAATCAAATTTAAAAAATACAGTTTTGACTTCTTCTACATTGCCCGCAACATCTTCTGAAAAATATTGTAATTGATGAATACCTTCACCAGGTATAGAAAAAACAGAAGCAGGTATGTATTCTTGAAAAGAATCAGAATTAAATCTATAATATGTTTTTAAAACTCCAGATGATTCGTCTGTAGCAATAAAAGATATATCAGGATTTGTTTTATACCAACCATTTAAACCATCAGGGCCTTCAACAACACAATTAGTTACAGGTGGCACATCATCTAATTTTATAATAACTGTTTTTGTACTTTCAGTATTACCTAAATTATCTACTGAATAAAAAGATATTGGAATTTCACCTTGACCTGAAACAATAAAACTTGTAATATTATCAGGTTGGTTTGGACCATAACTAACAGGAGAACCATTTATTGAATAATAAGTCCTATAAACACCTGAAGGCGTATCATGTTCAGTGTTTGCATAATCTACAGCATGTAATTCTATAAATATTTGTCTGTGTCTATTCCAACCACTAGATATATTACTATTAGTAATAGGAGGTATATTGTCTGTTATTGGCATTTTCACCTATTTCCTGTAACAGTAGTGATAATCACTTCACCTAAAGATAAAAATTCTAAATTAGTAATATTAATATCGCTTGAATTTGTCTCCCCATTAACAACATAAGAAACAGTATAAGTGTGTAAAGCAGGTTGATCGCTTGATATAGTAGAAATTATTATTTCACCAATAGAACTTATATAACCTTGACCAGGTGCAGAATCAACTTCATCAGGTGAATTTATTAAAACCAAAGGTCTATCATCTTCAAAAATAGCATAAAATCCATCTGTAGCATTACTACCTAAAGTTTTACATAGAAGAGCACCTGCACCTGTTGTATATGAAATAACTGTATTTGTCTGATAAATTGAAAAAGAAGAACCTACAATTTCTCTATTTATTTGCGTGCCATTTGCTTTTACCATTTTAGCTAAAGGAACGACTAATGATTTCACGCTTGGGACTTCTTCTATTGCTCTTATAACATCACTTTGCGCAATGCCTTCACCAAGTTTTAAATTATTAAATAAATTAGAAAGCGCAGTTCTAATGTCTGATGTTGATGTAAGAACATCAGAATTATATAAAAGAATTACAGATATATCTAAGTCTACTTTTGTTTCTAAAACTTGTTTAACTAACACATCAGCAGTAATGTGTCTTGTCGTATCAATTGTATTTTGAACAGTTGTTATTAATTGGTTTGTTTCATATATAATTGTTAAAATTTCTCCATAACTATATTGAACTTCAACTTCACTGCCATTTATTATTGATGACATTTTTGATCTTGCAATACTTACTTTTTTTCCTTCAGTTTCTGGTAAAACAAGATAATCATTGTTTTTCAAAAAAATATCATCACCTTGTCTAACTACAATAGATTCAATATCAATCCCATATTCATTCAACTCTCTATACTCGTTATTTATCATTACTAAATTTTCTGTAGACAGTGTTAACTCACCTGTTGGTATATTATTTGCATATATAATTGTAACAGAACGAGAAGCTTTACTTGAATTACCCTCTAATAGAATGTCGTCAATTTTATTCAATACATAATTAACATTAGGTACTAAATTTCCACTAATAGAACCTGTGATAGAAATAATTTCATCAACGGGTTGTTTTGAAAGCGCTATCGGAAAACTGTCTCTATATCTATAAGTGACTGTAATAAGAGACGTAGAGAGCATACCTATAGAAGCATTTATTTCATTGTTTTTGTCTAAATATAATGTTATTCCATCTTGATCTATCAATAAACTTTCTAAGACATTACCATTTAATAAATTAGCTGTTATTTCTCCTCCTGTTGCTGTCAACACATGTTCATCGACAATAGCAATTATATAATCATAACTAGATATAAGCACATCACCTAATTGTAAACCCGACCCAATTAGATGTAAAAATCCGTTTACTAAATTTATTGTATAGTCAGTATTTTCTACAAGAACAACACCATTTTTTATTAAAACAAAAGAATTTTTTGCTATAGGATAATGTTCTAAACTAAAATTAACATCACCCACGTCACCACTACCAGCAGGATTAACTATGTCTTCTTCAATTATTGTAGATTTATATTGATAATTAGCTAAGATTACATCATCTAGTTCTAAAGGAGAATTAAAAGAAATTTCACCTGTTAAAAGATTTAATGTGACTTGATCTTTTAGTAAATTAGTTCCATTTTTCCTAAGCATCCAATTACCTAATAAATCATAATTTTGTCCTATTGAAACATTTCTTATATTATTTACATTATAAATTGGTTTGCTAATTGAAACAAGAGAATTAGTAGTCTGAATAATCATTTCATAAGTATCTATTATATTAAATTCTTCATTAATTATTTGTTTGTATAAGAAACCTACATCTTCTTCAGTTTGCGTATTTTCTCCACCTCTTATATAAATATCGACTTTTCCATAAACATGTTTTTTTCTTACGTCATCATAATCTCTTTGCATCAAAGTTTCACCAGCAGTAACTATTTTTACATCTCTAACACCCGGAATTTCAGCGCACGTTCTTTTATAACCATAAGTTGTTCCAACATCTAAACCAACAAAAGAAAGTTGAGCTCTATCAGCAAGATCAGCATTTGTTTCTTCATCTTCACCTCCAAAAGCTGATTCTGGATTTGTAACAGACAGTCCAGCAATATTAGTATTTATTATTGTATTTGCGTTAACATTACCTGATGTACCTTGTTCAACAGCTTGAATAGACACGATTAGTTCGTATCTCTCAGTTATAGAATTATAATATTCATCTATTCTTGAAACTTCCATAATTTTACTAGATAAAGTAGAAAACTGAATTGCAGATTGAGTCTCTGTAGGTATTGTGCTTACAATTTCGCCCAAAGGTATTATAATATCTGATGTAGGTAAAATTGTCGTATAAAAAACAGCTGAAGTAGAAGAGTTCGTTGCACCTTGTCTTGATTTACCATAATTTGAAGCTAATGCATCAAAAGAATCATCAATTAATTCTTGAACTTGTGAATCTGTATCTAAAAAAAATACTTGTTTTAATAATGTCTTATAAATTGATTCTGAAACTTCATCAGATATACCGTCGCCATCAGCATCATCTATACTTTTTAATGTCAAAAACGATTGACATTTCATTGCAAAATCTTCTCTAACATAAGCAAAAGACATTTCTCTACTATTAGGATCAATATGTAATTGTCTCATAACAGAACCAGGTTTAACATCCAAATTGGGTTCGCGTTCAAGAAGTTCTGTTATATAGTCAAGACTTACATCGTTCTGTGACCTTACTGTTGTTTCAAATATTTCTGAAGGAATTGATAAAGGCGTGGATTCTACTTCTATAGACAAAGCACTTTCTTCACCTAAATTATTTACAGCAGTAATGATATAATATTGTTTTTTATTTTCAGTAATATTCACATGTGTATACTTATAAATATAAGTATTAGTTATTTGTTCTACTATTGTTGTTGTTCTTGTTTCACTTGTTTCTTCAACAACTTCAGATGAATTTGTAGTTTCTTTTTTTACTTCACTATAATCTTCTATAATAGAATTATTTAATTTAACATATCCACTCAACCCGCCACCAGAAGTTGTAGAATTATAAACATTATAACCCTTAACATCAGATTCAGGATTTTTAACCCAACTTATTTCAACTTTATTGCTGTAAGAAACAACATTAATACCTGTCGGAGGTGATGGTGTCATCTTTATCCCTTTATCTGTACATTTTCTGACACTGGAACTAAACGTCCCGATTGAGTTATAACATTGACATTTGTAAGATATAAAGTTGGTATTGATAAAACTTCTTGAGTATCAATACTTGATATTACATCTAAAAACTCATTATCAGTAACTTTTTGATATTCTTCTTGTTGTATTTGCATAGACTTAAGTTTTGAAAGTGCTGTAACTATTTCGTTTGTTATTTTTGTTTTAGTTATTTCAGCAAACATTTTAGTGCCTATAATTGTTTCAAAACTAGTACCATACCAAAGAGCAATAGGGTCAGAACCTAAAATTGTTCTAATTATCTTTTTTAAATCCTGTATTAATTTATTTTCATCAAAAACTTTTTCATATAAACCCAATTTATTAATAGTATAATCTAATAAATCTGAATACTTAGAACATTTATCACAATACGTTGATTCTACAAAATAGTCTAAAGAAATTCTGTCTGGTTCTATTACAGACTGATAATAATAAGAAACTTGAACAATATCTGAAGACTTAGGTGTTTGATGTAAAGTTATTTCACCTGTATTGCTAGAAATATTAGCTATTGGTACTATTGTGTTATTTACAAAAACAATTGCAGCATTATTAAGTGTCTCATCTATTGTTGTTTTGAACACTTGAAAAATAGGAAGCAATGGAAAATACTTAGTCTTAAAAGACTTTTCTGTTCCAGTAAACTGTCCAGAAACATTTTCTTTTTCTATAAAAAACCTATTAGTATTTTTAGGCTTATAAAAAACTACATCTTTTGATCTTTCAATTAATGATCTTTTTGATTCTTTTAAATACCACCCATCATTTTGTTTGCTATAATAAGCTATATAAACTTCTTGACCTAATTTAGGAGTTTCTTTTATTACAATTCTACTTTGTAAAGAGTTCAATTCTACGACTTTAGCTCTATAATAATATGTAACAACAATATCACTTGAAGAATCTGGTACAATATTTAATTGTATTTTTCCAGATTTCGCATCAACACTTGTTATTTGATCTTCATTTAGCGTAACACCATCTATTTTTATTTGAACATCATTAACTGTAACAAAACTATTAAAATCAAATTTGTTTTCTCTAAGTAAAGGCCTTCCTTGAGTATAAAAATAATTTTCAATTCCCGTAAATTGTTCTGTTACTACTTCTTCAACAACTTTTATCTTAACTACTACATCTTCAAAATATGATGCTAATTTGTTTGCTTTCAATCCGCTATAAATAGGTCCTTGTGAAACAAAAAAGATTTTATTCGAACCAGTTACTTGATCTGAAACTTCTTCTTTCAATAAAGTCTCAGTTTGATGATTAGAAGATATTTTAAAATCATTTACCCTTACTATTAAATTAGTATTAGAAACAGGTACTCCAATGATAACTGTTGTTAAGTCGTTCTCTACAATGTGATCATCATAAACAACATTATGGTCGCAAATCTTAGACAACTTGAAGTCATACGACATCGGTTATTATGCCCTGAGAATAATTTTTCAATTCTTCTGTTGTTCTAAATAAAAAATTAGAATTTTTGTTAGTAAACATAGATTCCAACTCATTCATCAAAGAACTTGTTTGACTTTTTGCAATAGCTTTTCTATCTATATTTTCTTTTGTTTGTTCTATAGCATCTAGTAATTTTTTCATTTTATATTCATTTTTCTCTCGTTTATACTTAATAGTCGAAATAAAAGGTTTTTTTATTTTGTACATTAAACTAGATGATATACTATCGTCTTGTTTAGGTGTCCTTACTACATCATGCATTTCATTCTCATAAAGAGTTCTAAACGCTTCACCACCAAAATGTAAGTCTGCTTGATTAAAACTAGCTAACGTCTGCTTTAAATTATTCATTTCAACATATAAAAAATTTATTTCATCATCTAGATCAACTAATTGTTCTTCAAGAAAACTTCGCAGTTCTTGAAGTTGTGTTGTGCTCAATGTTCCCAAAAAATTAAATGCCATGTCATTAATAATCAGATAAAAAGTGTAGAAAAAATAAGAATAATTTAATAACGTTCTCCCTCGACTACTAAGGTCTATGAACGTCTTGAAGATGTAGTCCTTAATATAAAAAATAAATAATAAAAACTTTATTTAATTATTATCAATATTTTTAGCATAGATTGAAACGAAATGCTAACCAAAAAACAATTTAAGAGCATTTCCCAGACCAGGTGTGCCATAAACTAACACAACACCTGCAGTATAAGCGTTATAATCGCTTTCTGGTCCATTTTCAGCATTAGAAATACTTGTTTTAAGATACTCATTTCCTCCACTAGCATAAGGAACTCTTAAAAAGTATAAATCTGGTATAGTGAAATCTTCTTTAATTGTAACTAAAAATGATCTTATAGACTCTAACAATTTTCTTAAAGAATCTATCTTTTTTTGCAATAAATCTATAAAATTAACAATTGCTGTTGACATTTTTTCTATACCTGCTAATAAAGAATCAAGTAAATTTTGCATTATTTTCATTACTTCTTCTATCTTTGGAAATAAACCAATAGCTGATAATCTAACAGACGACCAATCAGGCCAAACTTTAGGAGAATATCTTGGAAATGTTTTTGAATAACCATCGCAACGTTGCTGCATAATACCATTCTGACATGAAATAGGATCCCAAAAAGACTTAAAAGAAATATCTTCAGAAATAAACCCTTGACTTGTCAATACTTTTCTAGTAGATTTTTCTGTATTTGTACACTCAGAACCATTATTATAATAACAATTAGCATTATCATATCCTGTACATAATGTAGAACCAGCATCGCATTTTGCAACATCAAAAAAATACCTGCTATACTCGGGTTTTACACACTTTAAAAAATCGTTTTGATAAAAATCTGAATAAAAATTATAATTTACAACTAATGAAGTTCCAGGAAGCCTATTAACCTTTACTCTTCCGTCTTTATCGTTTAAAACTGTCACCTCTGAATCAGGTAATGCGACGCTATTATATGTAATTTTTATTGTAGAAGAATCTATAGGTCTCTTACTAGTCAAAAAAGTTTGACGTTGATCTAAAACGACTTTTTCTATTTTATTTGTTGTTTTTAAATCTTTTTTAAATTTATAAGTTATAGATAGTACGTCATTTGACCTAAAATAATATTTCGATTTTATAAATATTTTACTTGTTGTCGCTTGATAAGACTTTATATTTTCTTTTATTTTAGGAGTATAATCAACACGATAACTATATGAACTTGCTGTGAAATTAGCTCCATTTCTTGAAACTTTTATTTTTACAGAACCAGCAACAGGAGTATTTGATATAATAAAAAAATCAGGAACATCAGATGGTATAATATATGTATCTTTTGCTTCTTCTTCAAACCCGCATCTGAAATTCCTACATCTAGCAAGTCCTCCTAAAACTTCAAAACTTGCATTTATAGGTTTTGCAGAAATTTCTGAACTTAAAGAACCTATTGCTAATATTTTTGTTTCTGATACGCTTTTAGAATTTATTTCTATTTCTATTAACTCTAATGTATCAGGGTCTACAGCAGAAACAAGTTTTTTGTCAAAATCTGATGATAAAACATTTTTTATCTGTCCATAATCCTTATAACTTGGTAAAGAAGTGTATCCCGCAGCTACTACATAATAATAAGATCTATCATTTACTACATCAGTATCTTCATACACAAAACGAAAAGGATCACCATTCAAAAAAACACTTGACAACTCTTTAGCAGCATAACCAGCCTCACCTAAAATTGAATCAGCATTATTTTCGTCAATTCCTAAAATATCAGCAAGTTGTTTCCTTACATTTACAACTCCTATTAACTCGTAACTTTTTACTGGATTACCATTTTCATCATGACAAGGAAAGTTTTTCTTATTATATTCATAAGACACAACATCACCACCCTGAACTTTACTTCTAAAAATAAAATAATCTTTAGGTAATACAGAACAACTTGGAGTAAAAGTAACTCTAACTAATTTATTTGAAGCAAAAGCAGAAACATTAGAGGGTGGTTCGAATGCAACTTTAAATGGACTCCTAAAAATTTTCATTAATTTTTGTATTGAACGTATAAATTTCGCTATATCATCAGGCCCAATAGTACCAGAATCAAACATCATAACATAAGCACCAACCATGGAAGTATCAGAAAATTGAGGTCTCCTACCATCTGCTGGATCATCAAAAGATTCTACAATTTTAGAAATAAATGAAGAATAACCTCCTTTTACGCTATCAAACCAACTTGGATTATTAATATCAAATATGTTAAAACTACTTTTAGGTAATGACATAAAATATTGTGGATAAGTATATGGTGTTATACCAGGCTTACCAGGTAAAACATATAAAACATATAAACCAGTAGCAGAAAGATCATTTATAAAATCATCAATTGTTTTTTTGATTTGCTCTAAAAGAATTGTCATCACATCACTAATATCAATAATAAAAATCTTTATTATGTCTAAAATCTGTTTTGTAAAATCTAAAGCTGAAATAAGAGGGTCTATGATTCCTGTCATGCTTGTTGCAATAGTAAAAATTTCATTAGGTACCCATGACATTGTATTTATTTTATCCCAAGACAGTATAGCTTGCTTACCTGTTCCTTGTAAAGATATGTTCAAAATAGGCTCAGAAACATCATTTGATTGTATTTTTAAAGTCCCTTCCAAATCAGAAGGATCATTGGGTTTAAAAGTTATCGATAAAATAGATTGACTACTTATAGGTATTGAACCAGAGTTTGGTTCTGAAGAAAAAGTTGCATGACCCGAAAAATTTACTGGGTTTTTTAAACTTGTAGTAAAATTCAGCATCATGCTTCCTTGATTATAAACAATTAAATCTAAAACCTGTGTGTTCCCTATCTCGACATCATTAAACCTTAATACTTTTGTATTTACATTAATTTTAGGTGAAACAACACCTACACCTAACACACTTAAAGTTTTTACAGGATTGTTCGGATCATTAGAAGTTAATAAAATTTCACCAGAATAATTAATAGAAAATTCGGGCGAAAACATTATAGAAAAAGTTTGTGAAGAATTTTTTTCTACTGTTAAATTTGTTATTGATGTCGTAAAAAAACTAGAATTAGAAGAAATCACTAGATTTAAATTAGCTCTTCCAGTGTTATTTATTACAACATCTTTGCTTTTCATATTATTTGCTACAACAGAACCAAAGTCTATTATAGACTCTGTGATATTTATTATTGGTAATGCTCCATATCCACTTACAAGTAAATCAATATCAGGAGTATCTGGATCATTATTAGAAAAAGTTATTACACCTGTTGATTGAACTCCTCCTATTAAAGGAGAAAATTCAATCAATATGTTTTGTGATTTTCCAGGATTTATAATTAAATTATTTAAATTACAACTAAAAAAAATATTAGAAGAACTTATATTAGAAATTACTAACTGTCCTTGACCAGAATTTAAGATTGTTACTGTCAATGACATTGTTTGTCCAACAGAAACATCAAAAAAATCTAAAGTATTAGGAAAAACAGAAATATTTGGATTTACGCCAGTTCCACTAACATTAACATAAACTATATGTTTTTCTATATCATTTGACGTTATGCTAAGCATAGCGTTTTTTTTGCCCAAACTTGTAGGAATAAAATCAACAATTACAGTTTTTGAAGAATCTATTGTAAAAGGTAGACTTTCGTTTATATGAAAATCAGAAGAACCTTCTACTTGAATATCTTGAATTATCAAATCAATGTCTGAATTATTACCAATATTAAATCCCATTTGTTTGATTTCGTTAATATTCGAATTATTAAACTCTAAACTCGTTTGTCCTAGATCTATGTTAGGAGATAAACCTTTACCTTCTAAACTTATTTCAAAAATTGGTTTTTCTGGATCATTAGATGAAATCAATAATTTAGAAATTTGTTGAACGATTCCTAAAGGAAGAAAAGAGACATTTATAAGCAAAAATTGTCCGGGTAAAATAATAGCATTCTTGGGGGTAACACTAAATAAAGTATTATTAGTAAAAATATTAGACAGAGTCAAATTGATATCACCCGAGTTTGTTATTTTAAATGTTTTAGTTAATAAATTTCCTATTTGTACGTTTCCAAAATTTATATAACTTGTAGAAGAAAACATATTTGGAGATAAAAATCCAACACCCGATAAATTTACTTCTAATATTGGTAATGAGTTATCATTACTATGTATTATTAATTTTCCTGTAGAACTAATTTGCGAAACAGGTAAAAAAGTTACCGGTATTTTAAGCGCTTCACCTTTTTCTATCTTAAAATTATTCAATGTTTCGCTAAAAACATTATTATCTGTAGTAACTGAAACCAGTAGTAAAACTACATCTTCAGTACTTATATTAGACACAAGAATGTTTTCAGTCTTTGATGTTCGTACTGTTACAAAACCAAAATCTATAGAACTTCTGTCTACAAAAATACCTGCAGAAACACATATACCTGACAACTCTAACACGACATCTTCTAAATCATTTTTTATAGTCAAATAAGTTAAATATGAACTTATAGAACTTGGAGAAAAAGTGACAGTGATTGTTTTTGTCTCACCAGAATTTAAGACGAAACTTGTATCAGAGACGCTAAAATCAGCATTTCCAAGAATTATATCAGTCACTTCAACACTTGTTTCTTCAATATTTGTGATAGAAAAAGTTGAAATCTTAGAATCTAAAAAACTAATTGTACCAAAGTTAATCGAAATTTTATTTACTATTAACATTTTTTTCCCTTAGTTGTTTCATTTTTTCTCTAAGTTCTTCTAAACTACTATCGTTTTCTATAACACCCATTGAACACAAACTTTCAATCTTGCTATTAATATCATTCAATTCTGACATTACAACATCATTCATTAAAGAATCTAATTTAGCAGCAAAATCGTTTTTTATCGAATCTTTTTTTTCCCACGTTATCTTTTCTTCCATAAGCCCTTCTTAAGACAAAATAGAATCAATAGTAGCAATAAAATCATTATTAACATCAATTGAACTTTCATTATTTTCTTGTTGATTCAATTTTTCTCCAATTTTAACATAAGAACCTGTCTTTTTATTTAGTCTAATTAAAACTTTTTCTTTTCTAGAATCATAAACACTATAAGTTAATTCTGATAAAACATCAATAGACCTGTTAGTAATTTGCATCTTTCTTCCTGGTATAAAAGACAAACGATTTGATATTATAGGTAGTCTTTCTACAATTTTTTGTTTGTCACAAGTACTAAAAACTATTCTTACATTACCTTTTGAAACATCCCACCCTCTAACTGCATCATAATACGAACTTAAAATATCTTGATCAACTATATTTAATAAAGAAGAACTATTTGCAGAAGAAAGATCAGTTGCTGGATAAGAATCATCGTTCCAACCCGTATCAAAACCTAATTTTGATGCTAATTCACCTTCTAATTGTATTCTTGTAGAATCGCCAGATACATTACTAGAAATCTTTATATAATCTGTTCCAGAAACGTTTATATCAGTTAAAGAACTAAATTTTGCAACTAATTCACTTGCTGTAGCAAAATTATTATTAGAAACATCACCTGTACCCGGTGTCTCTACACCTCCATTTGCTACACCTAATTTTAAACTTGGTGCTGCACTATAATTGACAACAGACAAAGTCGAACTAGTACCACTATTTCCTGTAGATAGAAAATACCTTCCTGATAAATATTCGCATGTAAATCTAGAAAAAGTAGATTGAATTTCTATATCTGAATGAAATATTGATCTAACTTCTTGTTGTATTTTTGATGCAATAGATTCTGGTGTCATTTGAGTCCCAATGACTATCTCATAATATGGTAAACCATTAAAAATTAATCTTAATCTATCATTTACTCCAGAGAAAATTCTTGTACAAGGATCAACACCAGACACTGAAGAAGCATTTACTGCATCTATTGTAATCATATTATCTGGGCCACCATTAACATTTACAATTAAAGAATCATTATGTTCTATTCTAAATTTACTTGGAATTCTTCCCAATAAAAAAGCAGGACTATACGTTATAGTATATGTATCATAAGAAAAAATTTCTTCGATTAAACCCTGTATTATATTAAAGGGCGATAAAGTAATATCAATATTAAAATCAATTCTACTTCCCCCACCGTTATCTAACCAATGTATTGTTGAAATAACATTTGAATCTGTTATAGTTAAATTAGTTAAATCAAGAGAATGACCTGGCTCTATTGTTTGAAGGTTAAAACCAAGTTCTGTTATACAAGAACATGTTTTAATATATCCTATACCTGTATAAGTCGAATTCCCTGAATAATCAATATTATAGAAACCAATAGTGTTACAAACGCTTTGAAGATTATTTGATCCAGAACCAAATAATAAAGAAAAATTATAATCAGTATTTATAGTGACTTTATTAGACATATAAGAAACTTGATAAATATTAGTTCCAATTAATTCTAGTTGAGTTTTTATCTCAGAACATAACGTAGAACTGTTATAAAAACCTTCAGAAAGAACGCAAGTTAATTCTCCCAAACCCTCATTAAAATCAATCTTATTATTAGAACTGGTAATTTTTATTGTCTTATCACTAACATTGACATAAGAGCTCAAACCATAAGTTCCAGAAATAATTCTAAGAGAATCTACAAAAACTTGAAAAGCTGTAGTTTCATTAAAAGTGCAAATAGAATTAGAATATCCACTTGAACCAATAGCTCTAAGTTGCGTTTGTATACTTGAAGCCATTGTTTGTCCCAAAATACCTGTTCCAGTAATTACTTCTATTGGATCTTCTAATTCGTTAAAATCTATATCAACCTTAAGTTTATTATTTTGATCTTGTCCAAAAACTGTAGTAATATCTAAGCCCAAAACAATTCTACACGTACCTCCGATTATTTCTATTGAACTAACTGAACCTTTTTCTGATATAGTCGAAATTCTTATTTTATTACCATCATTAGAAGCAGATATTCCAGAAATTTCTGAATTTAATACATTAGCAACTTCATTAGTAGTTACAGCAGAAATATCAGCTACATCACCTCCACCAACGACAGGAACATCACCATCCATAGTTATAGTTCTTAAAAAATCATTTGTTCCTTCAAAAACTTCAATTGTAGAACCTATACCTAACATAGTTGAAGTTATTCTAAATTTATTTGAAGGATATGTTATTGTAAAATCTGAAATATCAAAATTTATATCATTAGAAATTTTAGTTGTCATCTCAGAAATCAAATCAGTATAACTTGCATAATTACCTTGATTTAAAACAATAGGCAAACTAGAATCAATACCATTTATCCTTATAGAAAACGTATCGTTTAAATTTGATAATACAGGAAATGATGTCTGATTATCAGAAAAATATGTAAGACTTCCTGTTTTATCAACATTATTAAAACCTAAAGTATAACTTATTGACGTAGAACTATTCGTTCCTGACAACAATAATAAATTAAATATTCCCGAACCTCCTGCACCATCAGAAAAAAACGCAAATCTTTTGGGTAAAACTGAATTATAATAACACTCATAAAAAGAACTACCTGTTGAATTTAATAAAGTCGCAATTTCATTAGCTAAAGTTGCACCTGTATAATTACCTTCAGGTATTGTTATTGTAAACTCTGCGCCTATTGTTTCGCAAAAATCAAGTTTATCATTGACACCAGATTTTACTAAAAAACTATCTATTGTAGACAATCTGCTCTCAGTATAACCTGATGTAGCATCAAAAGTCGCTATTTGAGTAAGTCCACCATCAACACTCAACTCAAGCACATTACCAGAGCTCATATTAAAAGGACCTATATTATTACCAATAATAGAAGCTAAAGTATTTGAAGAATATAAAATATTATAACCATCTGAATCGGAATGAGAATAACTATATCCATTAGTATTTGGTTGTGTTCTCTGTATTCTAAAAGCTGATCGAGATTCTGGAGTGTAAATAACTGATGTTGTCATTAAACCCGTATTATCAAATCTTCCTGGTATGTGTTTTGTTTCAACATTATTAATCACAAGAGGTGCAGGATTGTTATAAATTCTTCTATCATAAGAACCAGAAGAAATAGACAAAACAAGTTGATCTAAACTACCATTGCTAAAATCGGCTTCTGCAACATACTCTTCAATCATAGGTATAACATTAAGGATAACATTATGATGTGCTAGACTGCCAACTAGATTGGTTCTATTTGGCAATAGATTGTTATATGCTATTGTTTTTGTAGTAATTATTGCATCTGTTTCGCTTATATGATTTGCATAAGCTCCACGATGATACCTAATAGCATTATATTGTTGGTTTACTTTTGCAAGTTCAAGAGAAACAAGTTGTTCCCATGTATCAACTATAATCTCGTTATCATAAGTTGTAGCAGTATTCATTCTTAGTAAAAAAGAATTAGTATTTTCATCATTAAGATACTCTTCTTCTTTAATAATTGCAGATTTTTCATCTACTGTGTAATCTGGTACTAATGGCAAAGACACTCCTGTACCATCAAATTGGTTTGGAAATGCTGGATTAAAAAAATCTTGCATTTGGAAAGTAACTTGAAAATCTGAAATATATGACCCTGAACCTGTTTTATCTATTGTTACATCATAGCCAAGATAACAACCTATGCTTGTTATAGCATTTGCACCTGTTTGCCAAAGTAAAGAAAAGTTTCCAGAACCTTTAGAAATAGTAAATTTTTTAGCTTGAAAATTATATGTACAATTATAATCAGTACTTGCACCTGCAATATTAAGAGAATAAGTTATTCCTTCTGCCAAGAAACTTTCATTATCATAAACTCCATGGGGTACTGTTGCTATTTTTTCTGTGTTTAAAACCTCAATAAAACATATTTTATCATTAGTATAATCTACAACAAGTTTTCCATTAGGATAAAGTCTTGGCAATCCTCTTGATGCATCATCATAAATCTTTGTAGTAGTTGCATCAAAATCTTGAAAATCAGAATGTATATTTACGCCATTAGACTTAGTATAAAGAATAGAATGGCTTAATCTCGATGGTTCTGTTAAATTATAAGCTATCATATTTGTTATAGAATTAATTTTGTCATAAAGTTTCTGTAATGTCTCATAATATTCTTCATTTCCTCTTTCTTCTTGAGGAGTAGAAAAACCAACCAAACCTGAAGCATCTCTATTGACATCACTTGCAGGTAAAACATGAACAGAAGAATATAAACCCATAGTGCCACTATATATAACAAATACTTCTTCATCAGTAAAGTAATGAACAGTCGCGTTTTTAAATCCACCAGAACCAACAATTCTCAATTGCGCTTCGATTGATTTTGCTACGTCTTTTCCATTATTAAGTCCTGAACAAAATAAAGGTCCTAATTTGTCATAACCCACATATCCCAAAGGAGACGATAAACTACCAGACCAACTAAAACCTATATCATCATTATTGTAACCTCTTTCTGTATCTTCAAAACATAATCTAAAATCAGAGATTTTAATCTCTGCTGCTTGGCCATCAATCTCAACATTAAGTAAATTGTTTTGATATTTCCCTTGTATCATATATTGATCAGAAAAACCAAGAATACCCATAAGATCATATTCAGAAGCTGGTATTACTTCTACAGTAGATGTAGGACCTCCATGATTAGAAACTATAGTAAATGTCATTATTTCTTCATTGAAAACACACGATACATTTTGTAAAGAAGAATGTGATTGTTGTAGCAAAACTTGTATTGTCGATGCTAAAGCAGAAGCTTCTAATATTACTTGATTTTCATAATCTACAGATAATTCATAATCAACAACCAACGAGTTAAGAAAAGTTATTTCTCCAGTAGTATAATTAATAGTATAGTCAATATTTCTTTCAAGAGGAAAAACTTCTTCTCCTGACATTATAACAGTTTCAGAATTTACTATAATTGGAGAATAATTCAAAATAGCATTTGTTTCTGTTCCTGTAGTTATTGCAAATACAACTTCGCCTTCTTGAAATATATTTATAATACTTGAAATATCAATTTCAACATCTAAACTCTCATCAAATCGTACAGCAAGTTTTCTATTACCACCATCAATAGAAAATAAATTTGTAGAGTGTTTTGATGATGTCGTAGAGCCTAAACGATCTCTAGACCATATATCGAAATTTAATCCACATTGTTGCGATTTACTAAATCCTCTAACAGGAAATAACGGTATATTAAGAATTTCTATATCGTTTTCTGTTATTATCATTCTTCCATCGTTAATAGATAATCTTGCTGGATTACCAGAAGTATTTGATATAGTGAATCCAGCTTCTTGCAAAGGTTGTATTATAGACATTCCATTTAAACGTCTCAATTCTTCTTCAAATTCAAAAATGTCGACATGAACAGGATCTAATTGTTTTTTGAATGGTACATCAATTAAAAGAAGTTTTGCTATCTCAGAAGATATTGTAACATTAGATTCTTGTATAGACTGATTTAATGTTTGCGTATCTTCTTTAGAACTAACTAATAAATTAATATCTTCTTGTGTAAGAGGCAATATAAAAGGCATTGTTTCTCCTGTCAAATAATTTTTCCTATATCTACACCTGTCATTGGAACTACTGGAAAACATCCTCCCACTATTACTGTTGTAACAATTCCTACTGATAAAATTGTATTGCAAATACCATTTCCTATAGCATTAGACAATTGTAGGATTTTAGAACCTGTAAAACCAACAGAATAAAACATGTTTAGAATACTCAAACTCATAACTTGACCTACAACTCCTAATAATTTTCCTACACCATTTCCTACTGCAACACCTGCACTTGAAGAATTAACAATACCTGTATATATAAAAGAAGAAAATGCATTTCCTATAGCACTAGAAAGCTGAAAAGTTTTAGTTCCTGTAAAACCCTGACTTAACATTGCAACTTGTATATTAGAAGTAGCTATAGAACTTTCTATTCCTTTTATTGTTCCTGTACCAATACCAACACCTGGCCCTACACCCGTACTTACTCCCTGATAATAAGCTGAAGATAAAATATAGTTTGAAACACCATTACCTATAGCATTTGACATTTGTAACAGTTTTGCTCCTGTAAAACCCTGAGCAGCAAATTGTGATATAAGTAGACTCGAAAAAACAGGACCAGATAAAGGCATTATACTCCTATATAGATGATTTAACTGTTTTACTACCCAGCAAAGGTAGACCTGTTAAAAAATCCAAATGTGAAGGTACCCCAGGAGTACCTGTAACAACTCCTCCCATTGCTGGTATTTGACCAATTGCAACTTGTGGTCCTGATAAATTTAATTTAACTCCACTCTTAACAGTGACAGTCAACATTCCATTTATATCTACTGTCTGTGAAACAGAATCAAGTTTTATTTTTCCAGATTTTGTAACAATATTAATATTCCCTGCAACAATAGAAATCGTACAACTACCTGTTTTAATTGTTACATTTTTATCACCTGTCGTTATTGACTCAGTAGAACTTCCTACTCTTACTTCTTCTATTTTATTTCCACTTGTTACACTAGTTACATGATCACCTATTTTTATTTCATCTTTAAAACCAACTTCTTTTTTAGTGATTATAGATCTTTTTATATCACCAAGAACAACATTTTCTTCAATATTACCATTAAGAATAGAAATTTTACGATTACCATTAATAAAAGTTTCTACTCTTGATCCTGTAGTCAACGAATATTCGTCAGAAGTTTCATTAGGCAAAGCTGGCGTAAATACACCAGGCGCCCTTTCTATATTTCCAGTTATTTTTTGAACATTATTATAACCAATTTGTTCTTGTTTATCTTTTATTACTATTTTTTTATACGAACCACCATATAAATTATTTTTATCATTAATATAACTTTCTTCTCTTGTTCCCAAAGATTCAACTTTATATTTACCATGTACAGTAACAGTATAATTTCCCGTTACTTCTAAATTATAATTACCGTCAGAATACTCTACACGTTTTCCTGTTGTCTTTAACAGATAAGATGTTCCATCATTTGCGGGTCCCATCACTTCAAAATGTAAACCTTTTTGAGCAACTATATAAGAACTTTTTCCTTCGTTATCAAACCCTATAGTTCCTCTAATTCCACCCTTAGTATCTAAAAATAAAGATCTATTGTTTGTTTCCTCAGCTCCTATTACTAATTTAACAGAACCCCCAAACCCAGCTTCCCAACTTCTACCAGGACCCAAAGAATGTCTACCAGAAGATGCAGGAAAAAATGTAAATAAATGACCCTCTTTATCAATATCAAACTGAGCTCTTGATTGGTGTCTAAAATGTAATGTAGATGCTAAAAAAGAATTTTCTTCTGGCATACATTCTAAATAATCTAAAGAAAATTCAGTAGCAACTGGAGTACCAAAGATCTGTGGTCTAAGAACCTTTGCATATTTTGCTGTATCAGTTTTATCATTACCAACTAGAGTTCCCATAACAAACGAAATATATGGAGCTAAACTATCTACATCATAACCAGAATTCACTTCGTTAGCTTTCATTATACCATCAGATAACTCGTACAACTCAACTCTATGTTCAGTAAATGCTTTTCCACCAAGATAAATAGGTTGTCCATTATTTGTTACAAATTGTATTTTTTGTCCATTGGGTAGAGTAACTGGTTGAAATGAAAAATCTAGATCTCCTGGTTCTCTAATTATCATTCCATTCCAAGTTCTTGATGCTTGTGTACTTGTATATATTTGATTTGATGAAAAACGTATAGATTTATCTGAAGATCTTATTTCTATTTCATTTAGTTTTGAATCTGAGATATAAACATCATCATCTAAATACAATTCTGAACCTTGTGTAGATTCTATTTGTATTTCTCCAGGGTAAATTTTCCTTCGTTTACCTCTTGTGACGTTGTATCCAATCTTTTCTCTTATTGTTTTTAATTCTTTTAGATTATCTGGAGTTTTTTTGTTTCTCAAAAGACGATATTCTAAAAGGTGCTTAAGATTTGCATCTACAAAACCAAGAATTATAGGATCTTCCCAAGTCTGAGTTTGTCTAGACCAACCGCAAATTACTACACTTCCCTCTTCTGGCATGCCCCTTATACAACTTCTTAAAGAACTATGTGATGATGGCAACCTTATAAACTGCGTGTTTCCATTTCCATTATCTAACCATACAATATCGACATAACCTGTTTCATAATCTACTCTTGATACAACAGCAAGTCTTACGAATTTAGTTCTATCGACTTTTTTTCCTCTATAAGGATTTTCTCCCGTAAACAAAGGTTTTAATGGATAATTCATTCAGATACCTCTGGCGTGTTCTTTTGTGCTTTTTGTGCAGCATCAGTTTTACTCCCATAACTTATCATTTTACCTGTAGAAGAATCTATTGTATACATCACATTATTGGGATCTATTTCTAATTGCATGTTCTGAGGATTCATTGACAAAGTTTTATGAGCTGCACTATTTGCTTCTTCATAATCAATTAAATCTTCTATAGTTCCTTTTGAAGTATATGTTTTACCATAACCATAACTTATATACGGTGGCAATCCAACTTGACCAATAATTTCATATCCATTAGTATCTGTAAGTTGATATTCAGTTTTTCCATTAGACCCTGCAATAATATTTGAAAATGTTTGCCATGTGCCTGTTTTATCTGAACTTACTTTTGTCAAATCAATAGAAAATTCGGGCTGTATTACTTGTACATGTTCTTTTGCTCTTGGAGTACAAATAGATGGCATAGACACTTGTTTAACAAAATTATTCGTTTCATTAGGTTCAGCAATAGAATTACCAATAACAGTAAACTGTTCATCAGTTACCTCACCTACGTTTCTAAAAAAAGAATTTTTTTGTCCCTTTTGTACTCTCTCTGCTGACAATGTAAGTGTTGTCGTAAAAGTTCCCCCAAATGAGAATCTATTTTCTATTCCTTTAACATAATAAAAAGCGTCTCTTGAAGGAATGTAAACAGGATAACCAAGTCTTAATTCGGGTCTTCCAAGTATAGTAACAGAACCTTGACGAATTAAAGCATTTTGACGAACAAGTTCAGCTCTACCCCAAAATTTACATTGTGTAGAAGTGTGTAACCATGGCATAGAACGTTGTACAGGTCTCTCACCAAATTGTAAAGCTAAAAGGGGATCGGACGCAATACCATTCACTATTTGACTATCTGAAACTACATCTGCTAGAGCACCTGAAACATCTACTCTAGTTATTACTTCAGACTCACTTTGTACAAAATTCCAATTAATAATATCCAAATCATTTATTATCGAATTAATATTTTTGCTAACATCTAAATTATAAAACGGTAATTTAAAAACTAATTCTCCATTAACATCCATAAAGAACTCATAATGTATAGCTTCTTTTAATTCGTTTACTATTTCAAGTTGGCTTTTAAAATCACTTTTAGCAATACTTGGTGCTGATGGATATGATTGATATACAACAGAAGCTGATCCTAACATTTGTTTTATTGTTGTAAGATTAGAATTCTGAGACAAGGGTAAAGTAATTAATTGCGACATATCAATATCTAGATATTTTCTACCTCTAGAACTAGTAAAATCTTTAAGACCATATATTTTAAGTCTTGTTCCTATATAATTTAATCTTTCTGACCAATAACTCATTATTTCTGACAATTCAGCGCTAGATCTTAATTTTCCGTCAACTTGAACTGAATTATAACTGTAATTTAAATAATCATTAATTGGCACCATTTGAAGCATTGAAACACGAGAAATCTCTCTTAATATCTCAGGTATTGTAAGACCAGAAAAAATATTACCTGTTATAGATATAGTTCTCCCTCCTACTTCAACAGAATCACCTTTAAGAAATTTAGCTATATCTTTAGATTCCATACCAATATTTTTCAAATAACCAGAAATAGATTCTGTTGATCCCATTATAGATGGATTCATTATTGTATTTGTTATTTGCCACCAACGTAAAATGTCAGCGCAAGACACAGAAATAGTATGCATTCCATCACTATAATTTTCTGTCAATGCAGTAACAACGCCCCAAAAAGCTCTATAATAAGGATATTTCTTTTTATTATCTATAGTTTTTAAAAATCTTCCCCTAAAATATATTTCTACCTCAGACATTATTTTTAAACTAGAATACTTTGACGCTCCAGAATTCACTGTTTTAAATCGTCCGCCATTATGTTCTGGATATGAAATCGTAAAATTTGCAGTTCCTGGTACAGAATCTACACTCAAACTTGTGCTAATTTCTGTTATATCTTGTCTAATATCGAATTTATTACCTTGCGAGTCAGACAACAAATTAGATCCATTTATAAAAACAAGAGAATCAGGTGCAAGCTGTACTGTTTCTGGTTGTCTATAAATATTATTTATTTGATTTTGTGTACTCATTAAAAAGTACTACCTCTCAAAACAGACTCTACATTTACACGATTAATATCAAAAGTTTGAGTAACTTTATATTCAAAATTAAAATCAATATTAAATGGCATAGATTCATTTTCAGAAACAGAAAAACTTGTAAAATGACCTCTATAAATAAATTCATTATAACTTAGAATTACTCTACCAATTGTTTCAATAGTACATGGATTTATAGAACCATTAGGTTTAGTATTTCTATTAGTTCCATTATTTCTATAAATAGCTATCAGTTTTTCAATATTCTCGTATCCTGCAGTTTTTATTCTTTCTATGCGAGTTAAACCCTTTTCATTAGAAAAAAACATTGCAGATTTTCCCGATGAAATTAGCACATCAAGTTCGTCATGATGAACTTGAAAAATATAAGGAATGTTTCCACCAGTCCATCTAACGCGTTGTTCCAATATTTTTGACACGCTTTTGTTTTCTAATGTTGATGGATTAATTAACAAAGTCAAAGGTGGTGGAGGATCGTTAATCTCCAATTCAAACACCATGGGTTTTACATTAGTTCTTTTTACTGTTATTTTATTGTGTATAGCCATTTTTTGTCACAGTCAATTGTCCTAAAATTCGCATAACTTTAAAAGTAAAAGAATATTCAAGATTAAAAGGATGTAAAGCATCTTCTGTGTATGAAAAATTCTCAAAATAACCTTCATATTGTCTACTATCAAAAACCATTGAAACAAACCCGACGCTTATAATCTTAGATTGATTAGCTTTTGTCGCATTAGTATCAAAAGTAGATGAATATGTCTTTCCATTGTTTTTGTAAATATTAAGTAAAGTCATAAAATATTGATATGACTCAGTAGATCTTGATTGTCTATTTGTCAGACCCTGTTCGCTATCTAAAAACATTGCAGTTTTACCTGTAGCTGATAATGAAGTCAGTTGTTCACCCCAATATTCATGTGCAAATCCACCAAGTGTTCTTGTCTCTGTTATCAAAGGAGAATAAGTAGTATCCATATTTGCTGGATTAATTAACATATTTAAAGATGGAACTTTTGTGTCACTCACTATACTCCAAGAAACCGGTAATTGCGTTTGTTTAGCTGTTTTCATTACATTTTATCTGTATAAAGCGCATTTAAAACAATCTGTTCAACTTGACGTCTATCATTTTGATTAACATGAATATTTATTACTCTATTATCATTTATATTTTTTGTTTGTTCTATTCTACTTGTCTGAAAATCACTTGACTTACCAGATACAGCTTCTAAAATTTTATCCGTTGGCATTATGTTTTTCCAAATTGCTTTGGGCAAAACTAATTCACCAGAATTTAATCCAGACAAAATTTTGTCACCTTGAAAATTAGTACCTGGTACTATACCACCATTACCAAAACTTGGAATTTTTTTACCAGAAAGTTGTTGCATTTGTTCATCAGTTAATTTCACAGGCCCTTTACTTGCAATTTGTTCTTTTGTAAGTTTTGTTGATTGACCTACCTGATAACCACCTCCAAGCCCTAAAACTGCCTTTCTTTTTCTAACAGCAGGTGTTTCGAATTTTAATCCTTCAGCAATAGAACTCTTTGCTAAATCAGCTGCAATTGAGTTTCCTTTTTGAACTAATGACATATATTTATCAGTTATTTTGCCGTTTGCTTCAAGCTCTTTTCTTTGAGCTTGTTGATTCTTCGAATAAGCATCTGTTTTATTAGATATACTTTCTAATATTTTTTGCTCTTTTCTAATTTCATCAAGTTGAGCTTTTGCAGTCTCATCACCTTTGTCAGCTTTTAAACCTGTTTCTATTTCGCTAATTTCTAGTTCACTTCTTTTTGACCTTATTCTCTGATTTAACTCTCCTAACACGCTTTCATTATTTGACAAAGACTCGTTTAAATCTTCGAATCCCTTCAATTTATCCTTGAAAATAAAACTAAAGATATTAACAAACTTCTCTATTAAAACAAAAATATTTCTTAAAACTTTTGATATTGTGTTATTAAGCGCATCTTCTGTAGATTTTGTTTGTTTTAAAGCTTGAAGTCCTGCAGCTTTTTGTTGACGCTTCAATTCTTCTTTAACATTTTGTTTTTGTGTAGTGCTTAAAGATTTAAAATTCACGTCTAGTTTTGAAATAACTTTCGCTAAACCCTCAGCAGTAATATTACCTTGTGAATCTACAGCAGAGCTCAGATCACTACTAAGTTCAGGAAACTGTTCTATTAATGAATTTTTTATCTCTTTAAGATCTTTTCCTTTACTCTGCATTTTTAACAATTTTTCTGTAAGCTGACTTGTTCTACTATCAGAATCTGATACAGACGATAACACGTTAATCATGCTTTTTGCATCTTGTTCGCCAAAAGCAGTTTTTAAACCCTTTGAATTTGCAAGTAAATTTTCTGACAACCTCTTCATAGACATTACAGCTTCTCTACTTATTCCAAATATCTCTCCTATTTTCTCCATTTTATAGAAACTTTTCGACATTGAAGCATCAACTTTTTCAATATCGCCCTCAATATTTATACCAACTTTTCCAGCAACAGCTTGCATTCTCATTAAAAATTCACTTGTAGGATCTAAACCTCTAGCTCTCATTAATTCAGCATTTAACCCCTTCATTTGATCCATTTCTTGTAGAGCACGTTTTTTTGATAATAAACTCGATCTTTTACCAGTATCTTGTTCAGTTTTTAGCTGTCTATCTATCGCAGCAGTTTGCTCAGAAAATGATTTCTTCCAATATTTATTTCCTTTTCCTAATCTATAAGTAGTAATCTGCATTTCGCTTGATACATCCTTAAAACTGCCAACAATACTTGTTGCTGCATCTGTAGCAGCTTTTTCTGGTAGTCTCATATTCTTCACAAGACCACTAAAAAGACTACTAACATCTTCGACTTTTTTTCCATATAATCCTAAACCTGTAGCAGCATTGACAACTTTATCAAAAAAAATCGTAGTAGTTATACCAGCATTACTTGCATCTTTTTGCAATTGAACAAAACCAGTCCCTATCTCAGAAAGATTCATTCCAAATTCAGAACGTAAAACTCCCGATCTTGATGCCAATTCACTAACTTCTACACCCATAGAAGCAGCTATGCCCATCATATCTTCTAAATTTTTAAGAGAGTCATCAGCTCTAAAACCTGATTGTCTCAAATTTTCTAAATATCCTATTGCTTGATCCATAGAAACACCAAGAGACCAAGACCAACTTTCAGTAGTCTTTCTCATTTCCTCTATTGAAGATTCAGCTAACACACCCCCTTTTCTTATTTCATCAAACGTCTTTCCAGCAGAATGTGTATCTGCAGCCATAAATAAAACTTGTTTCCTTGCATTTTTAACTTGTCTCTCTAACATAAAAGCAGTTTTTACCATACCCAGAAAAGTAAACGCTCCAGCAAAAGGTGCTATAACTGCACCTAAAACTTTAAATGCTCCTGTCATAGCTTTAGCAGCTATTAAACCAGTTTCACCAAATTTTGCTGTAGCCTGTATTGGTATATTTTGCTTATATACTTTCATTGCATCAATTAATCCGCCAAGGTTTTTTCTTTGACTTAAAACTTGACGTATATAAGCTTGATTAACTTTATTTTGTTCTCTTGCTCTTTGAACTGTAGCTGAAATTGAAGATTCTTCGAGTTTTTTTATTTCTTGTTGTTGATTTACTATTTTTCTTAATCGTATCTCTTCATTCTTCAATAATCCCATTTTTTCTCTAATAAGTTGATTAGAACCGTTTTCTAATAAAATAGTTCTTTGTAAATCATTACTCATTTGTTGAATTCTTTTATTTGCTTCTTCAAATTGTTTTCTCAATTCAATATTAGAAATATCTTGCATTTCTTCATATACTTCGCTTGTCATTTTTGTTAATAAATTAAAAGCATCATTCACAGTTTTTGTTTCAGCTACAATTTTTTCGTCAGCAGAAACAGCTAAATTTAGTTGTTCTACGTTTTCTTCTAATCTGCTTTTTATATCAGACAACTGTCCGTTCATTATTGTACTTGATTTTTCAGTATTGTCTGTTATCATCTCTAATTGATCTCTTAATTCTTCAATATCTTTTATGACATTCTGATAACTAGTTTTTGCTATATTATTCTTCATCGATCCTGATATGTCATTAGAAACAGATAACACTTTGTCAAAGTCTTTTGTTAAAGTTCCAATGTTGTTAGACATATTATCGTATTCTTTATTAACATTTGAAACTTTATCTCTGACATCTTTTAGTTTCGAATCATAATCAGATAAAAGTGAACTTGATATTTTACCTTCGTTTTTAGCATTTTCTAGTTCAGTAGAAATACGTTTTGTTTGCCTTCTAACTTTTTCATATTCAGAAGCAATATCAGTAGTAGACATTCTAAATTTATCAGCATTTGCAACCAAGTTTTTATGAATTCTGCTTGAATCAGCTATTAATCTATTGTAAGCTTCAGATTTTTCTATAACTTTACTATGTCTAGATTCTAAGTTTGTTAATTCTGATGTAACTTTTCCAAATTCATTTACAATAGACTTTACTTCTTCAGCATCAAAAACTGTTTTACCTTGTAAACTTTTTGATGCACTAGAAATCAATTGTATTGTGTCAGTTAATTTTTCTAATTCTTTCCTTGGAACTAATTCTATTTTTGACAATTCAGAAAGTTTTTTCATTGTCTTCGGAATAGCAGACATCATACTTATAAATTTGTTTTCTAAATCTGCATTCTTCTTCAATGACTTGTTGAAAGAATCAACAACATTTGGCATTTTAGAAAATTCAACATAATATTTCTTAAGTTGATCTAAAGCCTCTTGAATATTTGACTCTATCTCAAATTCGCTTACATACTTTCTTTTTGTATCAGCCATTTTATTCCTTCAGTGTGTCAGTATCTTCTAACAAACCTTTTTCTTTTAATTCTTTATCAACTTCGCTTGTTAACTCTATCCACTTTGAATATAAAAAAGAAATCACAGTCTCATTCCACGAACCAATAATTTTACCCAATTTATCTAAAGTTTCTTGCTTTGCTTTTTTCAACTTCGATTCATCATCTATACCTTCATAGTCATCAAGATGTTTTCCATTGACGACTTTAATAGCATGTTTCAAAGTTTCTGACTTTAATTTATAAAAATACGCATTACCTGTTAGATCAGAACAAGAAATAAACACGTTGCCCTCTTGATCAGAATCTAAAGTGCTCAAAGTTAAATTCAATTCACCAATTTTTACATCTTTAGTTTTCTTTCCAAGCTTAGAAAGTTCACTTAATACAGAAAAAATATCTGTAGTTCCCATAATTAATCTCCTTTAATATTCATTTGTTTTACTTCTACTCCGAAAAAATTTCTTTCTGTTTCTTCACGTGTAGGCACACCAGTTTCGTCTTGATAATCATAAATTTTCTGCATTGCTATATCTCTATCTTCTAATACTTTTTTCATTCTCTCTTTAGAATCAAATTCTTGCTCACCTTTTTTTCTTTTCCCCAAACTTGATCTTAAAACATTTGCTTTTTCGTTTAACTCCATATAACACCTCCTTAATCAATATTTAAATTCATTCGAACTTTATTACGTCTAAATTAGAGTCAGAATTTGTTTTTATTGTATTGTTTCTCATATTCATTACTTTAATTGCATTATTTATTTTATCTTGTTTTTGTTTTAGTAAATCAATACCTTTAATATCTATAGACATATTAGCTGCTTTATCAGCAAATGTTTTTATTATATTGTTTTCTTCACTGCTTGAATCAGACTCGCCTTCGCTAACATTCTCGATTTTATTGTCAATAGGATTTAATTTGTCTTTACTCAAACCTTCTCTATCGTCATCTTTTATTTTATCAGAAGATAAATCTTTTAGAAAACGATTAACCTCTGTTTTTACATTTTCATCAACGTCTTCACTCATAACTTCATCAAATATTATTTGTTTTTCTTCATTAGACACTGCAACAAAATCTTTCATATTAACAATGTCAATATAACTAAAATCATCATGATAAAACCCAAGTCTCTTGTCTTCCTCTAATTGTATTTTAAGAGCTTCATTCTCTAAAGCTTCAACATTGTCAAATTTGTATCCTTGCTTATAACGTATTTCTCTTTCGACTAACACTTGAATTCTTTTTTCTCTTAAAAACTTTTTCAAAAAATCTATTTCACTTTTTCTTACAAGTCTATCATGTTCATCAACTAATTCACCTTTCAAAGTTTTCTCTAATAAAGTATTAACTCTATATTCATATTCTTCATCAGTCTCTTCTTGTAATCTTTCTAAAGACGAAAACACATCATTTGATTCCACAACTTTTTTAACATTGTCTTCTTCTAACTCTTCAACAATTCGTTTTTTTGATTTATCTTCATACTGCTCCAAATGTTCTACAACACCAATTTGACTTTTTACTTTTCTAAAAGCTTTAGGATTAAGAAAAGCACAAATAGAATTAGTCATATACTCTGTTCTTGACCAACTCTTTTTTTCGTCATCCAAAGAATCTTTGAAAACATTCATTACAATCCAATAAAACTGGTATTGATTAAAATTTCTAATAGAAAATGGTTCTTGTAATCTACTACAAATTTTAAAAACAGCCCACATATTACGAGACTCTTTTGTTTCTATATAATAATCAACAAATCTTGAAGCATCAGCTATAGAAAGTTCTAAACTTTGGAACTCTGAATATAATTTCAATATCAACTTTGAATTAAATTTATGAACAAAATATCCATATTTGTTTCTATCAAAAATATGACCATCTATATATAAAATCGAATAAGTAAGAATTTCCAAAATAAGTTTTATATTAAATTTACTTGGCAAATATTGATATTTTCTAAATATTTCATCTCTTTCTTTTGTTGTCAAAGATCTAATAATAAAATGATGTTCTACTAATTCAATGTTTTGTTCAACATAAGAATTAAAAATTAGATCTGAAAGCAACTTTAGATCTTGTTTTGTTACTTTTCTAGCAATATTCACTAGTATCCCCTAATTTTATTTTTTGCAAAAAACTAGAATCTAAGTATTCTCCTCTGAACTGCACAGAGTCAATGAACACTTTCGTAGAAATACAGTTTGAAGAATTAAGGAGAGTTATTTACTCTCCTTAATTATTATAGAGTACCAGTAGAATGGCCTCTTAACGTGTTTTTATTGCTTTCATAAAAATCTGTAGAAGTCAAAGATTCTTTATTAGCATAAACATCAGATATCTGACATGTCATATCTTGTGTCACAGAAGTTGCACCAATATCAAATGTTTTAGCAAAATCTGACATCCAACAACCTTCATACCAAGTCTTTACCACTTTAACAGAACCCTCATCAACAGCGCCAGCTTTTGCTTGACCTTTAATATAGTCAGGAACAAGAATAGTTTCATAAACATCAAACGGCCACTGATGATGCTTTAAAGATCTAATCAAACCAGAACTTCCAGCTTTATAACCAAAAAGCTGTTGTATATCTCTAAGATACATCATCATGACTGTTGCAGTAGCTGAAAGATCAGTCACACCAACAGCAAGTTCAGCGATCTGATCGCCAAATCCTATTCCTCTTACAGGCTCTATTGCTCTTGTATCAGTCGGATTCCATGTCTGAATAAGACCAATAGGCTGAAAAGCAGAATCCTCAGCATCAATACTAAACACTCTTACTCGTTGAGGATTAAGAAGACGAGTATTAGGAGATACACCTTCTCTATAAATGTAAGCTTGACGAGCCATACTATACTCCCTTTTGATAAATTCTTTTTTTAATCGACATAATTATCATCCATATAAACACTTTATAAAAAACATAATTTAATTACTTGTCAAACAAAAAACGGGAGAAAACTCCCGTTTTAAAACCATAATAAAATTAAATTAAAATCTTACTCTTACTTGATATTCGACGTCACACCAGTTCAATCCCAACATAGGAATATAAAATCCAGTTACTTTTATATAATCAGGTTGAACAGAATCACGTTCAGCAACAACGCCTTTATAATCAGTAATTATTTGAGAATCTACAGCTGATGCAAGAGTAGAACCAAGAGTAGCAGAAATTTCTCCAGGTAAATTAGAAGTCATTTTTCTTCCAATAAAAGGTTCGAGAACTCTACGTGTCTCTTGATTAATGAAATCTCTTATTGTAATAACCATTATTTCTCTCGTCAAAGTATTCGTCATATTTGTAGTTAAACCATGACGAACAATAAACGATGAGCTAACCTTCATTATTACTGTTAAACCCCTTGTTGCTACAAGATCCATTGTTACTTCATCCAAAGATCTTACCAAATTTTTAAACCCTAGCAATGTTTTTCTTGTCATAGGTGTTGCGACATCATATATAGGATTAACATTTAAACCACAAAATGCAGCTGCAATAAACGTTCCATCAATTACATGTTCGCTAACAGTTCCATCAGGTTCAACCAGTTCTATAACAGCACCATCTGGATAAACACCTATCATTCTTTCTGTATTTAAAGAAAGAGCAAAGTTACCAGCATCCATGGGTTCCGTACCAACAGAGAAACCAAAGAAACTAATTCTCTCTCTTTTATTTCTCTTTGATGATTGAACTGCACAATGTGTAGCAGTGTAATTAATAATAGACTGTGAAGATGTAACTGGAAAAATAACTGACGGATTCACACCATTAACATCTTGCTCTAAACGTTGTAAAACTTCAATATAAGATGCGTCAGAAGCTAAATCGCTTCCTTCAACTTTCTGTACTTGACACAAAATAAGTGCTGTTGCGCCATTCAAAAACATTAAATATGATGAAAGAACAAGTGGATTTGATGCATTCAAATCACCATATTCATTAGTAATATCTTTGAATTTAGTAAATAATGCACAATCAAAATTGTCTTTTTCATAATAATATGAAACATAATAAACATCACCTACATTTGGCTCATTACCAGATTTATCAAATGTTATTAAATCAGTAATATCTCCTGATGTTACATCAGTTGTATTATTCACAAACAAATACATACCCGGTATGCTTGTAACAGGCAGCACGCTTGTAATAAATGTAGCTTCAGCAGTAACATTAATTTCCAAAGTATCTCCTGATGCATAAAGAGGATCTACAGACAAAGTAAACATCAACCCTGTCTTTTGATCTACGTAAGTAGATCCTGTAATACCAAACCCTGACGAACCATTTATGGCATCTGTAGATGTTACTGAAAATTGAGTATTTGAAGTAAAAGTTAATGTTACAGTCTCGTCAACAGTATAACCCTTCGAAACTGTAGGCCCTGTAATATAATTTGCCCCAGTAAACCCAGGGTTAGCTACAAATTCAGCACCTGGGATTGCAATCCCAAGACGACCATCTTCAAGAGAAGATATAGTATATGAACCAACACCAACACCACCTGATGTAACAACTTCAAGACTATATGTATCGTCTTCCATTCTAGAACGCCAATAAGTAACTTTTACGACAGAACCCCCTGCAGGTGCAGTTTTAAGATATACAATTCCTTGTTCACCATCAACTCTGGTCACTATAACAGATGTTCCATTAACTGTTACAATTACGTGAGAAGGATCATTTGTCACAATATCTCTTCCTGTACCATCAACAATAGGTGTATGAATAACAGTAAAAGACGTCTCAATTCCTGTAAACTGACTTGAAACATCTTCATTATAAATTTTGTCATCAACTAAAGTTGCTTGTATCTGATTGTCATCAAAAAACTCTCCCCCAGTAGTATGTATCACTTGACTAAGTTTATAACCAGTTCCCCACTGAATTTGATCGTTTATGATTGCATAATCAACATTTTCTACAAAATCTGTTGTTTCTGGTGAAACACCTACTCTTATCATTCTTGTTAAACCAGAATAAGGCAAATCATCAGCTGTATTAAGATGAGTATTGAAATAGTAAGTAACAGTTAACGTGTCAGTTAATACTGGTGGAGTTGTAAGAGTAAAAGAACCCTCAACGCCGTCTAAATTTGAAACTTCAACAATAGAATTATTAACTTTAACAATTATATTATTGATATTTGTCGAAGCTTTTCCCGCATTAGAACCATCAACAATAGGTTTATAATGTGCAAAAAAAGTCACGGTCGAACCGTCAACTTGATCAGAAAGATCTTCATCGGTTATTTTAGTGTCTGTTTTCTTATAAAAATAAGTAACAGTAACAACATCAGAATCAGAGGGTGCTAACGCCAAATAAACTTTTCCATTCACACCTTCTACTTTTGCAACAATAACTTTCGTTCCATTCACTTTTACTTCTACATCGTTTGTATTGTTAGTAATTTGACCTAAACCATCACCTATTACAATAGGAAAATTTGAGACAATAAAGTCTCTATTTGTACCAGTAAGTTGTGTAGAAACATCTTCGTTTACTTTTTTGTTGTCAAAATTGGGACTAGAACCACGAACTAATTCATAACCCTCAGTTCTTTTAATTTCTTCTGCTGTGCCAATGAGTGCAGGAATTCTTAGATTAGCAAGTAGACCACCAATAGCAGAATCCAAAGTTGATGTTACATATACAGAGGGTGGTGCATACCCTTGAAAAGGACCAGCCATATTAACTCCTTATGAATAGTGTTAATAACCTTTATTTTAATATTCGCACCAACTAATGATGCGACAAGATACTAATTTAGAAAAATTTTTTAATGTTTCAATCCGCGAAAATGCACCTTTTAATAAAATCAATAGATAAATCAAGGTATTTCACTACTATATTCAATAACTTTTTGTCCACAATTACACACAAAACTTTCTTCAGGTATTTCTTCTTTATTTGCATAAAAATATTCTACACCACAACTACATAATATGTAAACATAATGTTGACAATGAGGGGGCACATAAAGAGAATCTACGTAATCAGTAAACTCATTTTTTTTCTTCCAATTTCTATAACTTGTTTTCGACATTTTTTTTCTAACAATAGAAATATCAAGAAGAAATCTACTTTTAATTGATATATAACTTATTACTGATTTCTCAAATGTCATCTCTTTTTCCTACTTGCATTGATAATTTTCTTTTTGTTTCTTCCTCTAATTGTTGTCTAACTTTTTTTTCTCTATAAGCGTTCGTTATCTGTTGTATGTTCGAATCAAGTATATATGCAACTTTATCTCTTTTTAAAGTTGCAATAGTCACTTCAGCATCAGCTATCTTTTTGTCAAATTCTTGCAACTTCAAACTAAAAGCTGTATTTAAATCAATTTCAATTTGTTCTTCATTATTTCTCGAAATTTCACTTCTTTTCTGTTCTTCATTATCTGTAAAAACTTTTTTTGTCTCTGTTTCTTCTGACATAAACTCTCCTTAGTTAATTTTGTTTAATCTTTTATAACTTTACTTCAATAAGACCTATCTCATCGCTATTATAATTTTGTCTTGCAAGAGCAAACCACTCGTCATTATTAGAACTAATACAAGTTGCAACACCCGGAATATCTGAAATTACAAGTTTTTGACCCCTATTTATCGTTCCAACTACTTTACAGAGAACATGCCCTGTCATAGCAACCCTTTTAGCATTATATTTATTTTCAAGCTCATTTATATCAAGATTCATAAAATCTTCTCTTACTTGCTTATCGCAAATAGATTTATGAAATCCTCCACAAAAAGTAGCTCTATTAGTAACAATACCATAAACTGGTTGTCCTTTTGAAGCTAGTTCTACAAGCATATCTGTAGATAGCGATTGTTGAACTATAACACCTTCGTCATAATTTTCTAATTTATCTTCTACTTCTGTCCATTCAGCAAAATCAGCAGGAGAACTTATTGTTGTTCCCGCATCTGAATAAAACTGACCTGAAGAATCAATCTTTGCTTTTAAATCTGCATCAAACATAAAACGAGCTATATTAGCTATACCTTGTGAATATACTACTAAAGTGCCACTGTCTCCTCCTGTTTGATTTAAAGATGCAGTACCAATTCCCGTTCTAAAACTATCACAAAGAACATCCTCGTCAGAATTTAAAATTACATTATCTTCACCTCTTATATGAACATAATCTGAAGCAGATACTGAAAAATTATGCGCTGAACCCAAAAAAATGTTACCTGAATTGCCAGCAAACATAGTTAAATTTCCAGTATTTCCCGAAACATCATTACCATACAAACTAATAAAAGCACCATTAAATGAACTACCATACCTGCTACCACATATAGTTAAATAACTATCATTTATTGTTCCTGTTATATCAGTTCCTATACCAATCCTCGAATTTATTGAATTAAATATAAACTCACTTGTACCATTATAATTACAAGTCGTACAATAATTCTCTATAGTAGTACCATAAATTTTAGTTTTTGTTCCAGCACTTTCACCAGATGAAAGAATTAAATCGCCAGCAAATCCTGTTTCAAGACTAATATCACCAGTTTCAGAATTCGTACTACCAGCAATTCGTATATAACCACCCTTAGCCCTATCCGGATGCCCTACTGATAAAGCATCATGACAAATATTAATAGAATTATTTGTTCCAGGAGCAACAAAATCACATCTTGTAAAAGCATTAGTTATCTCTAGATCATTAACAGAAAGTTTTCCTCGTACTAAAGAATCACCTTGAACATGAAGTCTAGTTAAAGGATTTGTAGTTCCTATACCTACATTGCCAGTTGTCAGCAGACCTGATGAATAATAATTTCCAGAAATATTGAAGTCACCACCAGTTTGTGTAAGAGTTGCAGTTTTACTACCACCACCAGCAAATAAGTATAAATCACCATTACACGCAAACCCTTTACCATTAATAGTAGCAACATAGTTACCGTTAGAGCGTACGTCATCATAAAAACGTCCTACACCCACTACGTCTAATGCATTCGTCGGTGTCGTCGTTCCAATTCCAACTCTGCCCAAAGTATCAATTCGGACTCGCTCTTTTATATACGGCGCAGATACGCTATCTGTCGTATAAAATGCCATTCCGCTGCGTGCCCCACTGCCATATTCATCTACTGACACTATCCTACCAACAATATCATCTGTTGACAGTGGCGATGGATCTCCGCCAGACCTAAAATCTAACGAACAGAACTCGTCTCCAATAGCAGAGATAGTTTTATCTCCAGTAATTGTTAGTTTTACGGTTTCGTTAGTATGTGGACGAATTTCAACGTCAGTCAATGGAGAACTGGTTCCAATGCCAACTTTACCATCGGAAGTTATTCTCATCCTTTCAGATTCTGTTCCAGCA
>JAQUND010000007.1 GCA_028717785.1 Candidatus Nanoarchaeia archaeon
ATACTCAAAAGGCAACCTAATAATTATCTATGGTTGCCTTTTGTTCATTGCCCTGTATACCTTAGGAGTAAAACCATGACGCACACATACACCCTTGCAGATTTTGAAACGCTCAAAGAAATTTTAGCACGAAATCAGCAAAGCATAGCAATTCGAAAAGCTTTCGGCGCTCTTAACCTTATACTGTCACATCCCCCAATTTCGCCCGACAGTATCAAAAAATATGTTTTTTTTGACGATTGTCCCGAATACACGGGCTCAGGGTTCAACAGCGGACTGCTCACCACAAACTACTCAACTTTAAGTAAAATAGACCTTTGCAAAACTGGGCACCTCGGCAAAGCAATCATTCTATGGCGGCTAACCATAAAAAAATAAAACACCATAATTACCTATGTGCCCGTACCTACTCGAACTGATTCAAAAGCCTATTAATTGTAGTATATTAATCTTATGTTACAAACTATTTTATGGATTATAGGCATTGCTGCATTCTTGAGCATAATCATAACAAACATATCAGATAGAATCAATGGCCGCATTGACACAAGCGTAGATGAAAACAACACATGGTACTGGTAACTATGCTATACCATGGAAATTTATATGCGGGTGCTTTATGCCTATTATACTTGTCTGCCACTCTACATTAGGAAACGGACAATGTGCTAACTCACTCGGCTTTGCTTGTACCACAGTTTTAAAACCAGCACAACACAAATAATCTCTCAATCTATCTATGTTCATAAGTACCTTATGGGTACCCACTGCTATAATAATTCGCTCAGCTTCCTCAATCTTCATACCAAAACATTTTGTATAATCTGGTACTGTAGCAACTAGAACACCATAATCCTTCAATATAGTAAAAATATCGATTACAATTTGTTTGCCTACATGCACATCAAAATGCTCAAAAAAATGCCCGGCATACACAAAATCAACGCTGTTCTTTTCAAACTTGCTTGTCAATTTCGTACAATCTAATAACAAATCAGGCTTCATTGCTGCGTCATTGTCTACATTTACCATACCAGCAATATGTATGTCATGGCAACCTATATTTAAAGCTAGAGCCACATTTTCTCCTGTTCAAAAAGGTGCTCGGTCGTCTTCGTCTTCATCAATTTCAATCGGATTAAATTCTTGCACATAGTACTCAAGTCCAAGTTGTTCTACTGTCGTAAGTCTAGTTGTATCACCTACAGCTTCTATTGCGCCAGAATGAGTAACAGCAAACAACATGAAACCTTTTGAACCCAACATTATTTCATTGGCTCTCATTCTCAATTCTTCATCAGGGCTCTTCTGCTTCTCCAACATGCTCACCTCACAATCGAAACAAAAAACCTTACTTGACGGTATCGCTCTACCACGCTTGCCACAAATTCTTGCCATTTAACACTCACTGTATAAAACGAAATTTTAACTTGTCAATTGTTTTCGAGTTCTTTTTTCTCAACAACAAATCTGCTTCTTTATTCGGCAACATATATTCAGCATGTCCCTCTTTATTACCACACAACCGACATACATACTTGTTTTTGTCTGTGAACGGACTTGTCATATTCTCGCTGGTTAAATTCCTGCTGTCAGCACAACGCTTGCACAATATAAAACGTTTAGTTTTTGTGTTCATGAGTGCTTCAAATACGCTTTTCCTCAACTTAAGCACGCCCATCTTGCCCCTTACTTGAATTACACTCATACATATAGGGCACAGATAAGAAGCAGCACTCTCCATAAGTTTATCATCAGGGAAAAACTCCTGCATACAAGCTTCACATATGCCTACATTTATTTCAGTATCATTAAATGTATCCAACCACATGACTACTAATCCCTCTCTGTGCGCGCTTGCGCGCAATCTATAATAAAAATAAAATCAATGCAAATTAGCTCTTACCTGCATCTTCACTTGCTGGCTGCTCTTTTTCGCACTTGCACTCACTACCTGCTAATTGCTCTTGCATATCGAGCAATGCATCTACACCCACATGCAACACGACTCTATTTGCATACTTTTCGTCATAATGATGCTCAGCTACACTAAGCAACCAAGGATATGTCGCCACAATACGCATAAGAGCTATCATTTCTGGCGTCTCTTCTTTGCTCAAATCTCCCTGGCCCAAATCAAGTATACGCTCTAAAGCAGCCTGGGACACACCACTCTTTGCAAAATTCTCCACTATCTCTTTTACCATACTTCACTCCTGTGCTAAAAATTTAAACTTTACATTTATTTTTGGGTCACCTATTTTTCCACTTTTAAACTTTATGTTCTGCTTATTCTGCTTGTCTACCTGCGACTCCACTTGTTGCGGCTCAATTGCATTAATAAAAGTAGCTTTTGTAACTATCAAACCAGTATTCTTAGTAATTGCATTAATCACATTAGCTATACTTGTATTTGCAACGCTACTATGTTCACCTGTCATTTCATACTCCCATGTACAAAAACCATCATTTACACGCACAGTCCACATAACTCACCCAAACACAAATGCAAACTTAGGCTTTGGCTCGGGTCTATCGTCAAATACAAAACGATACTGAGCATCACAACAAGATTCACAAACCTCATAAAGTCCACAACAATTACACGGATTCGTATTCACCTCGCTTGTTGTTATATAATTCCAAGGTATCGACTGTCCACCACTTGAAGGCTTTGTCGCTGGCGGCTTTGTAATTACATCATAGTATCGATGGATATCATTACTTATATCACCCAAATCGCGGTTTTTTAATGTAACCAATGTTTCATCAACTAACCATTTAAACTTATTCTTAGTCACATCGCTCGTAGCCACCAATGTATCCATTGTCACCTTGGGCACTAACCTAAACGTCCGGCTCGTGCTGTCCCACTCGATTATACTATTACGCACCCGGTACAACTCATACCCGCGCTTTAACCAAACCGGCAAACTAAAATTAGCATAGGTTATACCAGTGCTTTTCCCAAACATAAGTTTCCTACGGCTTGTCTGCTGCGGGTCAGCTAACAAGTTTGCTCTTATAGTCGCCAATCCATCATTGCTCTCTAACCGTATACTCTTACGCTCACCAAGCCGTGCCATTTGTCAAACTTTCTATTCTGCCAGCCACTTAAACTTCATTTTAGGCTGCTCTTTCACTTGCACTCTATCTCCATCATCTTCTCTCACCAACTCAAACCTACCTATATCATCGGGCCTTGCTCTATACTCTAACACCCAACGCACATGCAACAACTTATAATTGATACTAAAATCAGAACAAGCTTCCTTAAAGCCCCATGTCTTCAAAATAAAATAATTATAGCCCTCTCTAACAAACCTAACCAACAAAACATTTCGATTCTGGTACCTGCACAACACACGGTCCTTATTTTCATTCTGCCTTGGGTTACTCTGTATACAACTTATTACGTCCTCATAATACATTTCGACGTCAAGATCTTTTGCCACACACAGATTCGGCTTTGGGCGCCACAAATCATCTATGGTCATTTTTGCTCTTTCAATGCTTTCTCAACTATATACTCAGTCAATATAACTACTCTACGTTCAAGCCACTCAACATAACTTATATGCGGTGCTGTCTGCTGGTGGTACTGCCGCAAACCTGCACTATCACCACACTTACAAGCCTCGCTCAAAGCACTTATCACTTCCTCAGTTTTCATTAACTATAAACCTCAATTTATTTTTTTCAATTTGCTGCTTTTGTACCCTTTTCTCTGCTTTCACAAACTCAAACCTGCCACCAAAAAACCATTTTCAGTCTTTTCAAACAACCAGCGCACATGTATATTGCTATCATCCTCGTCTAAACAAGGGCGCAACACAAAAACGCTTTTCTAAAAACTTCTTCAACCTTACACGGCGTGTTGATTCTGTCTCAGGCCAACACATTACAATATGCTTATCACCTATCTGTGTTGGGTTCTGCTTTATATTATCAAGCAACTCCTGTCTAAATGCATCAACGTCAAGCCGTATTTCCTTCTTTTCAGGCTGCCTTACCCTGCGTCTACGTAGCTGCACATACGGTATCGCACTGTAATATTCGCCATCATCTATCGTCATATAACCCCTGTAACTCTGCTTGGTATTTTTTTATTACACTACGGGCCCTTGCTCCAGGCTTTTTCGACTCGTCAAAATCTTTAATAAACTCACCACACGGCAAATCAGGAAAAAAACCTATAGCAAAATAAGTATCAGGGTCAGCATAAAAACAAAGTGCTTCTATCAGCTCCTTCATCATTTCGCTATTGTCAGCACTCATTTGCTATCCTTCTTTGCAAGTGCTCCTATCACTATCAACCCGCCACACACAAGCACGCACGCAAACATAACAAATGCTTTTATCACCCACCCCTTACTCCCAAATAGCTTACCCACTCTGTCAGCAAACTTTTCAATACCATCAAGCACATCCATTTTTTAACTCCCTTTTTATTTTTTTCAATACAGTTTCAATCAACAACATACTTACTGTTACTCCACGCTGTTTAGCAGCACTATATATTGTCTTAAATTCTTGCTCAGTTACACGCACACGTATTACTTTACTTTTTACCTCTTCTGGTACAGCTATTCTTGTTGCCGGTTTACGTCTTGCTAGTTTACGTATATTCATATAGGTATCGCTGTCGGCACTGGTGCAGGTAATACGGGCGGTGGGCCTATTAAACACCAACACACCACGTTCATATCGTCACGCAAAAACCAATTTTCAACATGCATAAACCAGCAACACTTATCCACACTCCCATTACGCTCTAACACCCTGCGCTCTAAAACCATATAATACCGGTTATAAGCTTGCCCTACCATAACAAGCACGGGCACACCGAGCTCTGGCCATGTTATCGGGTTATCACAGTCATACCACACCCACTGCCACGGCTCCACATCCTTAAACTCTTTTATGCGCTCTAACAAACCTACAAACCGTGTCAACTGGCTACGATGTAGAGCAGCTAACTTGTTTACTAAATCCTGTACGTACTGCTTACGGTTATCGTCTTGCTTCTTCTCATCATACATATCCTTAAACACAAACTTGAACCGTCCAGCAGCACTTGGCCTTGGTTTTTCAACTACCGTTTTATTAATCTGTGTTCTATCCAACTTAAAAAAAACCAAGCTGCTCAAACCAGCACACTTTATACAACTAAAATTTTGTTGCCAGTGTGAAACCCTCTCATTATCATCTCTATGCACACAATACTTACAACGTTCACTCAACATTTATTTTGCTATCCACTTAAATTTCAAACGCTTATCGGGCAAATAAACATCTCTACCACCTATATCCCTATCACAACCCTGACAACACACGCCCTGTCCTGCTATCACGCCTATAATACTATTTTCAAAACTGCTCTCTAATCCAGCTTTACGGGCACAATCTTCGCAAAACAACACATACTGCCCACCCTGTAATCTATCATTCATCAGTCTGGCTAACCCAGGTATCAAACTAATGCTCACCACTACGTCATCTGCTTTTCTTGTTATCACGCACACAGCTCATCCCCTTACCTCTTGCTTAGGGTCAACACCAGCCTTACATTTGTCGCACACGCTCCACACCACCGGCTTATTTGCATTCAAACACCGGCACTGGCTTATCACCTTACCACATGCCTTACACTTTACTATGCTATGCCCGCAACCAAACTGCATAAAAACTCCTTATTTAAAATGTGTGCTATGTGCTCGCCGCTTCCGTTTCTGCTGGCGTAACTCATACTCCATTATGCGTTTATATTCGTCAAGCGTATACCTAATATCAGTACTCAAATAAGGCGCCCCCGGCACGGTAATATGGCATATTGCACAATCACTTAAAACTGTCCACATTCTAATTGGTTCACTACTCTTTCCCAACTACCTGCTCCCTCAACTCTGGGTTATCATACATATTACCCACTACTTCAAGCTGCTTACTATGGTTATATCTATTGGTATACTATTTTTACCACAACTACAACAAAAACCACACTCTATACTCTACTACATAAAACTCAGGGTTATGGCCAGCAGCTTGCACTATTTAAACCTGCGCATATCCACCCTCCTCCTTCATACGCACCATAGCGTAATTTGTCAAGTCAAGCTTATCTACAAGCTTATCAACGGCATGCTCTGTATAGTGCAAATCAACTACAAATAATAACGCTTCAAGCTCTCCCACATAACTCCTCCTCACGGCTCATACCCAACTATCTATATATCACCCTCTATGCACCCTGCTCACGGGTATCATCACCAGTACGCTCGTTTTCATTATGTGTTGCGTCTGCTAACCGCAATAACTCAGCCCAACGGGCCCTAACCCTTGCAGCCGGGTCGCTCACCAACGGGTGTGCCACTACAACGGGCTTTGTATGCACACACCCCCGGCTGCTCTATATGCTGTCCCATTACTGGCTGCTCAGGCTTGGGCTGCTGCTCTATACACTCATTTACCACCCAACCCATACGCCTATTAACCTTAGGGCCCTGCTCCACTAACTGCTTATTCTTAACCACGTCAAAACTTACCTGCACCTCCACCGGCCTACCACCAAAATAATCAGCATAACTAACGTCACCTATTGCAACAGGCTCAACTATATCCCCAAAACCAGTACCACGTAATGTAGGCTCATACCAAACGTCATTATTACGGTTATCCCACAACCCTCCCACGCCAGTCACACCCTGCATACCTGTAACACCTACAGCTCTACTACCCACATGCCCATACAAGGGCTCCAAACCAGCTGCTTCCCTAACCACCACCGGCGCCTCCCACCACGTACAACCACGCCCCACACTACCATCCCGCACCAAATGCACCCCAGCCACATTCAAACTCACGCCCAACTCAACACACCGGTCATAATCATCACAACCCAACATCGCCGTCCAACCAACCCTATTCATACGCACAAACGCCCGCTCTACCAACTCACACTCAAGCCTACGCTTTATAACTACAACTTCCCTCCACCTACTAACTCGATCTACCTCCCTACACCACACCCACCACGCCCGCAACCAACCAACACGAAACTCCCTACGCTCAAACATACAAAACCCCCCATTCAACAACAAGAAATTATAAACTATAAAAACATGGCAATCTAAAAAAAAACACACGACATCCAAACAAACAAAAAAGGAAACAACAAACTCACTACAAAACATGGTAGAACAACTATACAAGACCTAAAACGGCTTTAAACAGCTTAAAGAACGAGAGCAGCTAAACAGAACCCGCTAAGAGAACAGCTTGAGCAGCTATGCTGAACGGCTATAAGACTGAACAGCTATAAGAAACTAGGGCCCTGTTTTTGCTGTTCAGTTCCTATAACCCTATAAACGTGTTCTAGAACGCATAATGTATATGAGAATTGCAAGCGCGTATATGCGCATTCAAGTGCACTGGTAAATAGTTATGCAAGTTTGCTCGGGTGTGTCGGGCATGTGGCTGGTTGTTGAGGGAGTTTTTTTGTTGCTTGTTTTTTGTTGGTTGTGGCTCGGGCATATCGAGCAAGTTTGAAAAACTCGAGAGCTTCGCGTACGCGCGTAGCGCGTGCAGGCGCGTGCGTCTGCTAGGTGTCGTTCTGTGTTGGCAATGTAATAGATGTTCGGGCGATATGAGTAGTATGAAAAGAAAGCGTAGGTGGGAGAAGGAGTATCGTTGTGGTTTGTTTGCCACGAATATTATCTTTCGGCTTTCGTTTTGTAAGGAGCCGGGAGCTGATAAAAAGTGTAAAGGGTGTAAGTATAGAGGGAATGAAGATAAGTTGAACGAAGAGATAAATTTGGACAAGTTTGTTGCACACGTGTGTGAGCAGCAGGAGGAATAGTTATGCTGATAGAGACGAAAAAATTGAGGGAGCTGCTTGCGGTGAATAAGGAGTTTGGGAGAGAAGAGGCGCGGCTATATCAGGAGCGCTTTGAGAAGGCATTGCATGTAGTAGAGTGTGTTGCTTATAATACTGGGTTGGAGGAGGATAGAGCGCCGGTAGTTATAGTTTATAAGGAAGAGAGTATATTGAGCAGAGAAGAGATAGAGGCTGCACATAGATTTGCTGGGTAAACTGTAAAATAAAAGACATAATATTGAGTGCACGATATAAATTTATGCTGTAGATGCTAGTTCAACTGATTTTCTAGAAGGAGTTGACGATATGGGCGATACAGGAACGATTCCGGATGCGGGAGATACGCAGCCGGTAGGAGGAGAAGACGAAATGGCGAAGAAAGCCGCAACAGGGAAAAAACCGGAACCCAAGCAGACTAAGCCGGTAGACAAGGACAAGAAGGCAAAGCAGCCGCGTGTGAAGAAGGAGCCTTTGAAAATTAAGGCAACCAAGGGCGTGACCGTGAATGAGACCAAGTACGTAATTACGGCAGAAGCCGGAGAGAAACGTATGTGGGTACGTGGAGCCAGTGTGGGTTTGACCCATAAGGTAACCGGGTTGAAGGGTTTTAAAGCAGTAAGTGAGGAAGAAGCGAAGAAGAACCACCTGGGGAAAACGCGTATGCTGGGGAAAGTGACCAGCCAGGACGAGTTGAACGAGTTGGTAACCAAATATTTTGCGTAAGAGCTTCTCCTTTCGTAACTCTTATGCAATACTGGGCGGGGTGAACTTATGGAGTGCTACCACGGTTTGCTCCGCTCTTTTTGTATGAGTTATATGTTGTGCTATATTCCTACCTTTTATGCTAGTAAATATGTTAGTAAATTCCACAAGTAGGTTGCTCTAAATCTTGTAATTCATGTGGTGGTAGCGCTACAACGCTAGATAGCTTTTAGTGTGTTAGAGTTGTTGTTTGGCTGCTTGTGCGCGCTGTTTAACTGTTTTGTTATAGTTTTGGCAGGGTACAATTTTTGGCGGGTGTGTTGTGGCTGCCAGCAATATAGCACACGATATAGTGTATAGGGTAAACATGGGTATAGTACCCTGGCGAGTATTTAGCATGTATGTTTTGGTTAGTTAAGGAAAAGCGCACGATATAACGCTACGTAAACCAATAACCCATGTGGAGCGACTATGAATCTTAAGGAGATATTGGAAACTTTGAAAGTCGACCGGGCGTTGTGTAAAACGTTGAGTAGCATGGTAGGGTGCGGCGCGAGCCCGTTAGACATAAGGCAAATGCAGGCCAGGTTACATTATAGCGAGGTGGAGGACGAGGTAGAGCGCATAAAACGTGTGAACGTAGGGATGATAGCGAGTAAGCTTGATAAAATTGAGCGCGACCTTAAATATATAGGAGAGATTGATTTTGAAGTGAGCAAGTATTTGATAATGTTTCCTGCAGATTTAGTGGCATCAACTACACCAGACGTTAGCACTCCTGTAGTTAATGCCACTCCACTTGATTTTACGGGCATAACAACCTTTAATCATATAGCAAATGAGCGGTTGCCAGTAGTATTGAGCGCAAACAAGGTAATTGATTTGAGCCGTATGCCCCATTTATTGGTAGCCGGTACTACTGGCTCGGGTAAATCTGTTTTCTTGAACGTTGCTATACTGAGTTTGTTGTATAAATTACAGCCGGAGCAAGTGCAACTCGCATTGGTTGACCCAAAACGGGTTGAGTTTGCTTTGTACCGGAGCGTACCGCACTTATATGCACCTATAGCTACTAAACTTGACCAAGCAAGCGGTTTGCTTAGTAGTTTGGTAGACGAAATGGAGAGCCGGTATGAGTTGCTTGCAAGGCACGACGTTAAATCTCTTGATGCATATAACCAAGTAGCCAAAACAAAGTTACCATATATAGTTTTGGTAATTGATGAGGTGGCTGACTTGATGATGCAGAGCGAAGACAAGACAATAAGTGATAAAATAACTCGGTTGGCACAGTTGGCAAGGGCTGCTGGTATGCATATTGTAATGGCAACACAGCGCCCGGTAGTCGAAATAATGACAGGTTTGATAAAGGCTAACATGCCAGCAAGGGTGGCTTTTAGAGTAGAGAGCAGACAAGATAGTCGCATAATACTTGATGAGCCGGGGGCTGAGCGCCTTAAAGGAGCTGGAGAGTTATTATTTAAGTGCAATGGAGAGTTGACAAAATACCAGGGCATATGGGTGCCCGAACCTGATATAAAGAAAATATGTGGCAAGTAACACCTAAACAAGGAGCAAGTTATGGCACAGGTACGTAAGTTTTTTAAGATGCAGCCCAAGTGCGTGGTTTATTTGGATTTCGGTTTTGGCAAGCACCGCCAGGTGTTTAAGAACATGACCTGGTAAGGAGCCTGGCTTCACACGATATAGCAACTAACAAGGAGTTGTTATGTGGGATGACAGCAACGAACGCGAAATGAGAGCGCAGCAGGCGGCTGAGGCACTGCCCGAAATTACTCAAATTGACATACTTACGTTTGAAACATGCCAGTTTGATACGTGCAGGCCGTGTATGCCCAGTGAACGATACGACAAGTGTATGCGTATAGCTGCTGACAAGCGAGCGGCTGAACAAATGCTTAAGCAGCTCGAAACTACGCTTGATGAAATTGCACGAGAGGAAACTGATTTTCGTATTTACGAACAGAGAGAGAGGGACCCAATATGAGAACAGGCGACGAGAAAAAACCGACAAGCACTGTGTGCATGGCTATGACAAGCAGCAGTGGTACGTGGCTCAATGGCGCAATGGTACCCCAGCACCATTATGTGAGCTTACAAATAAAGGACCCTGACGACAGGCTGATAGCAAGGGTAGCGCTTACTTTCGAGCAGATGACCAGGATGCTCATGTATAATGGAGAGGTGCCCTGTACCCTGGAGCGTTACCGTGGTATGGATGGCCAGTTGATAGTGGAGCAAGTTGAGCGGCCTAAAACGGTGCGGAGCCGGATGAAAGAGCGCTTGGGAGATAGCCGCCAGGAGCTGCGCAGCAGGATAGCCGACTTGAAGAAAGATTTGTACGAGGCTGTGGCTGGTGGGAGTGCTGGTAAGAGGAAACTGGAAGACTTTTTGTCGCAGGCTGATACCATATTGAGCCATTTTGGCGAGAATGACGATTTCGTTGTGCAGCAGGCTGAAGAGGAACTGGGCACAATGCAAACACAGGTTGCTTGCCAACTGGGAGTATTTTTGCAGACTCAGCACGGGTTGAACGTGGATGAAAGTACCCTGGTTAAGTTGTTGCCGGTAGGTGAAGCAAGCAATTTACTTGCAGACAAGAGTGCAGCACCAGTAGTGACCGGGTACAAGCCGAAAGCACGTGTGACTAAGGATGTATACGGGATGTGTGCTATGGAAGTTGCTGACGCAATAAACGGGCACTTGAGAACATGGGAAGCGACACCCTGGAATAAGCAACAAGGAGAGCACCAGCCGTTATTTGGCGCCAGTGCAACGCACAAGGGTAACAAAGTTGAAATACGGTATGTGAGTTTCCAGGGTACGCATAGCTTGACGCTTAAAGCTGCTCAAGATTACTTGGTTGGTTTAAACAATGCAAAAGAATTTAAACGACACTTTTAGAAATAAAGAACTAACAAGTATAAAATGAGCCAGGGTAACCTTGGCTTTTTTGTTTTGAGCGCACGATATGGTTAGAGTAATAAAGGAGAGAGTATGAACACGCAAAATGAACGTAGCCGATTGTGCGAGGTTTTTTTGGCTGAGTGTGGTGTTGACCTTGAGCACCCGGAGCAAATACCGCAGGTGATGATTGAGTTGGCACATAAAGTGGCAAACGTGATCATCGCTTTGCTCGACATACCCAACCATAAAATCCTATACCTTACAACTTGTAGCCTAGCGAGTGGGCTGCGTGAAATTATAACAAGGTTTGGGATAACTTACAACAAAGCAGTGCACGAGACACTTGTGGAAGCTGTTAATCAGCGTTTAATGCATGGCAACGATGTTGAGTTTGAGTGGAGTGAGCGGCAGTACGAGCACTTTGTGCAATGGAAGCCGGAGTATGAAAGAGCAACCGCCTGATAAATGCCCTATTTGTGGCAGCCCCGTAAAAATGTACGAGACTGGACGTGCATTGTGCGAGGCGCCCAGTTGCGAGTATGAATGGTTTGGGTATAGGCAGAATTACGAACAACACGCGATATAGCAAATAACAAAGGAGGGATAATGGGGAAAGTATATGACCCGCCCGAGGGTATGGATGCTCCCAAATGGGACCATACAGTGTCCAGGGAAGAGAACATAGCACGGGAACATGCTTTTGTTGAACAGGTGAAGGCCTGGGCAAAGGAGCATGGTAAATGGCCCGAAGCCGGAGAAGAAATCAGTTTTGGCGTGGCTGACGGAGATGCCCGCTACATAATTGTAAGTTTAGCCCCGGTAGTACTAATACACCTGCCACTCGGTGATGCTTATCAATACCCGTTTGCACACAGACTGACAGCTAAGGATATACGGGGTATGTTGGCGTTGCACCATAAAGTTGCAGCAGTTTTGGCAAAACGGTGAGAAACACACGATATTGCTTTTGTAACCAACAAACCTTTAACCAAGGAGCAGAGTTATGAAGGCGATTCAGTACGACCTTGGCGGAGTTACCACTGCCGAAGAAGCGCTCGATAAGAGCGAAAGTAAATGGACTGCGATACTCGTTCCCATGCAGACGATCGCCGATGGCGATATCTCAGCCGGTATCAAAATCCCCGACAACAAAGCCGTTTTACGGAGTGACAACCATGGAGTCATCGGTCTTGTGGGCGATCGCTACACTCCACTGCAGAATTCCTTTGCATATTCCTGGTTCGATACGGTGTGTCAACAGAACAACGCCAAATACACCAGCGCATATGTGATCGACGGCGGCCGGAAACTGATTCTGGAAGCTACCGTGGGCGATCCGATCACGATCCGCAAGGGCGATGAAGTTTATCGCAAAATTCAGCTGATCAATACCTTCGACGGTTCTTATCCTTTTACAGCGATCTACCGTGTCTGGCGCCAGATATGCGAGAACGGCATGATGGGCTGGGCGAGCGAAAACAAGTGCAAAGTACACCACACCAAAAACGGCGAGATCAAGGCCGGTGAAGCATTACGGATCCTGGCCGCCGGAACCGCTTACTTCGAAAAGTTCGAAGCAACCTGCCGGAAACTTGCACAGGTGATATGTGATGCGGCAATGGTTGACAAATTCATTAAGGAATGCTTCAGCGGCGCAGAGGGCGGGACCCGCCAGAAAAACCTGATAAACAAGGTGACCGAACTTTACGAAGCCGGTAAGGGCACCGGGCAGGGGACGTTGTACGACTTGTACAACGGTTATATCGAGTGGATTGATCATTTCCGGAGCGCGGATGCGGAAACACGGCTGGCAAACAGCGTGCTGGGCGCCAGTTACCTGAAAGAGGAAGCCTGGAAAACGGCGGTTGCACTGGCGAACTAAAGCAAGTAGCAAACCTTTTATAGCTGGGGCGCATATTGGTTGGGCGCCCTTGGCTGTTTTTAAACAATACACGATATAGAAAGTAACAGGAGGTGATATATGGCTGTAGTCGTTATGGCCCTGATCACGATTCCGATTATATACATAGTAACTTTCTTTTGGAAGTTGCTCTGTCATGTTGTACCCATATTGGAATGGGTGGGGATAATTGCCGTGCTGGTTGGTTGCCCGGTATTTGCAAGTGCAGTTTTGAAATATGGAGCACCAACAGAACCAGGGTTTGAAACCATGTTTACCTTTATAGGTACTATGGTTATATACTTGATTGTGTGGTTAGTGCTCTGGTTGCTTACCAGCCCTTTGCACATGTTGTTTGGCATGTTTAAAATGGCAAAAGAGAAGCCCAAGTTTGAAGAGCCAGTAACTACGTAAATAAAAGTTTCTCTCCTTGTTGAAGCCGTATTGGCGGGTGCCAAGCGGCTTTTTTTGTTATATAAATAGTTGGCAAACATGAAAAGGAAACGCGATATAGCACGTAACAGGAGGATTATTTTATGATTGTACGTGCTGAGGATTTTGCAAACAAGCAAATTTTTATGTGCTTAGTAGAAGAAGCACAGGCAGCCGGTAAAATACCGAAAGGCCCGTTGAGTTTTGACGAGGGAGACAACGTGGTTGACTTGGACGCACTTGAATTAGAAGTAAGGGTGTCAAGTGCAGTTGATACAATGATGGAAACCCAGCAAATCCCACGACCCTAACATTGGCTAAACAGCGAGAACTCACGATATAGTTAGTGTAAGGAAAAACACTAACAAGGAGAGAGCAATGAAGTTAGCAGGCAAACCGACAACCGTAACGACGAGCGCTGTATTCCAAGAGCTCAGTTTCGGTATCAAAGAAGCTGATATGGGCTTGATACTCGAAATACTGCGCAGCAAGTTGTACAGTAACCCAATTGGTGCAATTTGCAGGGAAGTGAGCAGCAATTCCAGAGACGCCAACCGTGAAGCTGAAAACAACGTACCGATCGAAATTGGTATTGCCAACAGCCACTTGAGCATGAGCGACATGGTGATATACTTTAAGGATTTCGGTACTGGTATATCTCCTGAACGCATGGCTGATGTGTTTGTCAACTACGGGAGTTCAACCAAGAGAGAGAGCGACACTTTCACTGGTGGCTTTGGCTTGGGCGCCAAAACGCCTTTCAGTTACACAGACAATTTTACGATCGAAACAATCGTTGCTGGTATCAAGTATACTTATGTGGCTGCAATCGAACAGGGCCGCAAGGGCAAAATATACTGCATTGATACGGCTGAAACGCAAGAAGCTAACGGTACAACGATACTGGTCCCGATCAAATCAGGCGACCGTACTAACTTTGAGCAGGAATGCTACAAAGCAACTATCTTCTGGCCGATGCGCCCGGTATACAAAAACTTCGGGCTCAAACTTGAACGCCTCAAAATCGAAACGGTGCTTGACAACGACCAATTCATGATAGTCAAGCAGGATTTCCTGGGTCAGGGATATGGGTTGTTGCTTGACGGTATCTTCTACCCGATTTCAAGTTCACAAATCAACTGGGCAGGACACACCATTTATGACCACCAAGTCATATTCAAGTTTCCGGTTGGTGTGCTTACAATAAGTGCTAACCGGGAACATGTCCAGTACGACGAGAAAACAAAGAGCGCAATCAATCTTGCTTTTGTGGCTTTTATAAATGAAGTCAAGTCTGTCTATCAAACTGAGTTCAAGAAATGCACTACCTGGTTACAGGCTGCTTTGTTTTATCAGAGCACAAAACAAGGGACGCTTTACAAGTACCTTGATGCACATTTATCAGGTAGTGACCCGTACTGGAAAGAGGTTAAGAACTTTGACGGCCGGCAGTTAAGTTTGCGGCTTGACAGTCACTTCCAGACGCTCCAGTTTTTCGATGTAGAGAACGACAACGGGAAAGTTACCAGAACAAAAACGACAGAGATTGGCGATGCACTCCTTAAAGGTAGAGTTTTCTTGTTCGATGCAACAATGGCTTATATACCTTTAAAGGATGCAACAATCTTTGCTGGCGGTAATGAATACATGGCCATTCGGCCAACGGAACCCAAGTACTTGCGGTACAATGAACTGAATAAAGATGAGCGCAAGTCAATCAACAAGGGTTACCGCCGGTACCGCAAGGACCTGAAAGCACTTGCAAAGCTGGGTATTGCATACAGCTTGTATAGCCATGTTGAAAAGATGAAGGTGACCAAAGAAGCTGCAGCAAAGATCCCAAGCGTGCGGCAACCTGATACATTGAAGGTGTGGATCCAGTATTTTAGCAATGCAGGGTCTTATTCCCGGCGTCATGGTTCAAGCAGCAAACCGGGTACTTATCAATATATCAAAGTGGATGGAAATCAGGTTGCAAGCGAGAGCGGCTCGCCATTCACCCTTGCTAACTATGCTCTAGTGCTTGTCGATGATATCCTCCAGATACCGAATATAGCATATGAGGATGCTGAGTACCGGATGCTGAGAATTGCAATGAATGCGAAACTGGTGCCTGAATTCAATGTGATTTATGCGAACAGGAACAGAGGCGCACGGTTGCTGGGGCTGATTGAAAGCCTTGATGCAAAACGCAAGTTGCTTACGCCAGCGATAATTACCAAGTTGGTTGATGCAAGTAATATTTCAACTGTGGTTGGTGACAAGACATGGTTGTGGACTTACACTTACACAAGCAAAACTTTTACTGACCTGATGGCTACGATAAAGAGTTTGACAATAAATCTTGACATTTCAATGCCCAGTGACTTGATGGAGAAATATGCGGCATCAAGCCAGTTGAGCACGTTGAAAGCACAAGTCGAAACCATGTACAAGACATTCCCAATGCTTAGCTTGTTGAGCCGCTACGAACTTGAGTATAGTGGGAAAACAGTGGTACAAGAATACATAAATGACCGTGAAACTATCCTTATGCAGGCCGGTAAACTGGTGTAACTATCAATCAGCGCGAATAGGCACAGGCATATATTAAAAGTTGGGGTAAGGGGAAACCATTACCCCAACTTGTGTTTATGCTAAACGGGCTGCGGGCAGTATGCAAAAAGACGCACGATATAGTTAGTACAAGGAGAAAACATGGATAAAACTATAGCGACAGTTACGGCTTATGCACGACAATATCCTTTTGAAGCGAACAGCACGCTCGCTGAAATGACAAGCAGAAACAGGCTCAATTATGTTGCCATTGATGTGCTTGGTCATCCTGTCATGATCACCTTCGAAGAAGATGCCTATGGTACATGGCGCAAAAAGGTAAGAATCTTTGGCTTCACAGACCAAACGACAATACAAGAAATCCTCAAAGAAGTCGATACAAGTGTTGAATTCGAATGCATGGTCTATTCAAGATTGATGGACCCTGAAGAATAATGGCAATTTGCACGTGGACGTGTGATATAAAGCTATACCGGAGCATACGAGACCGGAATGATTACCGCAAGGTAAAAACACGCAAAGTATGAGCTCCGGTAGACTCATCTAATGGATACCTACGAAGCCCATTGGACATCCAGGGGTAGCCCTCAACCAGCGAGTCGCAAGGAGGGCCTTTTTTTTACACTGGAGGAACAAATGCCCGATAAAGGTCCACCTAAAAATATGAAGAGAGCTTATGCCACATCTAAAGGTCCAATGCACTGGAATGAAGCATATCAAAAATATCGAGGTTTTATAAACGGTAAATACAAGATGATCACCGTATTGCAGATGCAAAGGATGATAGGATCTTCCAGTGCAAAGTGAAGTTCAGGCAAATGTTGGCACTCGAGAAAAAAGAAGCGATATAGCTAAGGAACATTAACAAGGAGAGTTTATATGGCAAATTGGTTGTCCACAGGTAATTACCTGATAGTATCGGTAGGGTCAATGTGGCCCATTACCCTGGAAATCGGTTCCGAGAAGTATGCAAGAATCATGCCGTTTCTCACATCCGGCGCAAGTGACGATGAAATACTTGCTCAGCTGGATGTCGCCAAGAAAATCGAAAACTACGGCCAGGGCGAATTCAGCGTTGACCGCGATGCTGGCACCGTCATGATCGACGGCAATGAAGTGCACGATTCCATCACCGACCGTATTATCGACTTCGCAAGAAAAGAGCTGCCGTACTTACCGCTGCTCAATTTCTGGCGGAATATCCAGTCGAATCCCAGTGAGGAAAGCAAAGAGCATTTGTTTTTCTTCCTGGAAGCCAACAAGATGGTCATCACACACGACGGTTGCTTCCTGGCATACAAGGGCGTGAACCGCAACGATAAAGGCGATCTGGTAGACGCTTATACTGGTAACTTCTGCAATAATATCGGTGCAGTGGTTACCATGGACCGTGCCAGAGTCAACCCGAGCCGCAGAGAAACTTGCAGCAACGGCTTGCATGTTGCTGCTTTCGACTACGTCTGGAGTCAGTATAACCATAACGTCAAGATCGAGGTCAAGGTAAATCCCCGAGACGTGGTTGCGGTGCCTGAAGACTACAACAACCAGAAAATGCGGGTATGCCGCTACGAGGTTGTGTCACTCAACGCTGGCAAGGAAATTGACCCGAACGCAATTCCATTGCTGGACCACGCCACCGAGAAATCCATGCGCCGGAACAGTGAAAAGAAAGAAACCGGAACCAAGAAGGCCAACAAGAAAGTTGTGCGGGCTGAGATGGCCAGAATTCACGCTGACAAGATAGCCGAACTCAAGACGACGCAATCCGGTGGTAAAATTTCACTGGACGGACTCACCGGGAACGAAATCATCGAGATTACACTGGCCCTTATCCAGAATCTTCCGGGCGAAAGTGTACCTGCAGAACTTGCGGGTTTAGCAAGTACAAACCCGAAAAACAAGAAGAGCATTGTGCGCAAGGCAAGCTCCATTCTGGCCGGTGCCGGTTTCTTTCCGGAGCCGTAAACAAGATTCCTCTCGTTCTCTCCTTGGGGGCGTACCAGTTAGGCTGGGCGCTCTTTTTGTTTGGCACCGCAATTGCAACTCACGATATAGCTTCTAACAAGGAGAGACTTCATGGACACAAACACAAACAAAAAAGCAATTCTGCTTTCTAAAGCAATTGGCATAATGCGTATCCTTTTGACAGGTTACAAGGACGTGTCAAGGGAGTTGATATGGGACAAGGCTGCTCAAATCACCTGTATGTCCGACTTCGAATGTTTCGCAATTGATGAAATTGCCACTGCATGTGCCAATCAATATCATATTGAATCCTTTGATGCAATGCTCGCTTCAAGCATTACTACGGGCCTGACGAGCAAGGCGCAACGAGCGCCAAGGAGACATAAAAGGCACCGTCAGCCTGATATGCTAGACCGGCTCTCTGCTATGCTCGCTCGTAAAGAAGCAACCGGATACAGTTGGCAGGAAGATGAAATGCCGGATAAGGACTGGTAATATGACTGCAAAAGAAAAAGAATACAAGCTTTTCAAGTTGTTCATGGCAACTAAAAAAGCAAATGAAAGCAATATTGTTTTCAAAGTGCCAGCTGCAAAATGGGCAAAACAAGTTGGGTTGCCGGTTGCAAAAGTAAAGCGTCTTGTTGCTTTAATGAATGAAGGTAATTGGTAACCCCCAAAAAACTCTCGATATAGTTTTTAACAAGGAGAGATGTTATGGGCTATAAACCACAAGGACCCGACATATTTACCCTCAAGCAAGGGTACGTCGAGTGCGTCTCTGGCTCAGGGCACACATACAAAGTTACCCATGACAGTTGCAACTGCAAGGGCTTTGGGTTCCGCAAGTTGTGCAGGCACTACCGTCAAGCAGAAAAAAAGGGCTATCTTAACAACCTTGAAGCTCAAATTGCTGCCACATATAATCGGACAGAATTCTCTGGTGCCATGAAAAAATCTCGTATGGATGCAATAAGAGCTTGGCTCGATAAGAAAAACATACGATATAAACCGCAGGACGTTATTGATATCGAAAAAATCATGACAGCAACTACAACGCCGCAAGAAGTAATGGCGTTTTTCTTTTAAGGAGAGATATGGACGCGCAGCAAGAGCGTATAATGGTCAAACGTTTTTTTAAAAAAAATTAAGGCAGTCAAAAACTAAACACTCGATATTAATAAGGTACAAAACAACGCCCCGGGGTACCGGCAAAAAAACCCGAGGGGCCATTTCTGAACAATCGGCGAGAGGGACCGCGAAATGTTGAATGGTTTTTTTATTATCGATGATCGCCAGAACGCGGCCGAGACTATCCGAATGATTGCCAGGACGCTGGCAACCGCCGCGGTGGCTCTGGTCCCCTGCAGCCGAATCGACGCCAAACCGACGCGAACCATCGTACTGCGGCTGGTGCCGCAAGGGTATCCAACCGGATTCCTTTAAGGCAAGAGTTTTCTAAACCACCGTTGAACAAACCGGCGTCGGTCGAATTACTACGAATCGGGGCTCCAGTCAACCAAAAAGCAATGTTGGCTGGGCCTCAACTTGTTTTAGCTCAATGGCTGTTGTTTTGTTTGGCAACCCAATTGCTACTCGCGATATAATTCTTATCAACAAAGGAGAGAAAACAATGCACGCACACGAACGTACCGAACTCGAACTCCACGTGATTGACCACTTTTCGAAGCAAGCCGAACAGAGCGACTGGCAGGAACTCGATCCCAACGAACATTGCTTGCAGGAATTCTACCACGGCTACTCAGAAAACAAGAGCGCCTATGCAAGCACTCCTGAAGAAATCGAATTGATCGATGATTGCATCCGGATTCTGGCTGCCGACATTGAAGGCTCACTTGACTACAACGCCAATGACTGTGCAACGGTAATAAAGGCGCTTGAAACCTTTGGCCTGTAAGGCAGTTGTTACATAACTCACGATATAGCTATTACACCAATAACAAGGAGAGAGTTATGAACAACGCAATAGCAACAACCAATTACCTGGTGCCGGCAGCCGCAGTTGAAACATTCCCGGATGACAGCCGATACAAATGCCGCTTCAACGTGCGGTCCCAGTCAAGCAATTCGCTTTACCGGGTTTCCTTCGATTCAGCCGGCGGCTACTGGACGTGCAGTTGCCGGGGCAATATCCGTCATGGCTCATGCAAACATCTTGATTCCATGGGCCTTAAGGGTCGCAAATACGGGCGCTCACGACTCGAAGATGCTATCAAAACTGCACCGGCAATTGCGGCACCCAGACTCGCCATCGCTCATGCAGCGTAAGCCGGACTAACACAACAAGTAATTGAGGGCCATGGGTCTACCTGTGGCTCTATTTGTATGTGCTACACTGGGTCGTAGCTATGTGGCAGTTTTACTGAGTTTCTGCGATATTGATGCATGTAATAAGGAGGTTCTATGGTAAGGGTAATGGCTCCCAAAACAGTTGCCTTGAGCGCCGTAGATAAAGAACTTTCCTCACGAGCTATAGCAGATAATCTTGAAGCCAATCCACAGCAAGTCGAGGGCGCATTAAGTATTTCGGACGGCACCACTACTGGTACGTTATCGTTCTTCAAAAAACAACACCACAGCATTTCCTGGTTTGTCGTCAAGACAGAAAAAGAAACCGTGTATGTATTCACGGACGAGGGCAAGTTCAAATACGCTGGCAAACTGCGTACAAAACTGGGCAAGAAAATCCTGGAAGTCTATGATGACATATTTTTCGCGGTCTTGTCCAAGTTGACTGACTCTCAAGAGTGGACTGCAAACTTGCCTGCTTACACTCGGTAACTCTCTCTGTAGCTCACGATATAGTTACTAACAAAGGAGAGAGTATGGCAAACAAAATTACACCCAAAAAAGATGGCGATCAACTTGGTTGTACGGACATGGATGCTCCGGAAGAGTACACCCCTGAGCAACTTTCAAGGGTACACGACTTGCTACTGGTTGCTCAACGGCTTGAAGACAGTGCAAATGTACCCATGTTGACAACACAAACGTTCAGGTTGCTCCCGGAAACGCTCAAGTTGGAGTTCAACTACTCCAATTGGAAATACCGGCAACTCAAACAGTAACCCACGATATAGCTACTAACAAGGAGAGATAACCATGCCACGAACCAGAACCGGCAAACCAAAGCGCAATATCTGGAAAGACTCTTCACCCTACGGTACATACAACGGTGAAGCTGGCAACCCAGAGCAATGGGCGCAAGCATTCAATTTCATAAAAATGAGCCGAGAACAAGCGCTTCAGATCCTCCAGCATGGAGAATCTCCTCACATTATTTTGGGCGTGTCTGAAACTGCCACCGTTACTGAAATCCGTAAAGCAATGGCTAGACTGGTGCTCAAATACCGGCAAGGCAATTTTTCTCATGATGCCAGTAACGCCAATGATAAGAATCGTGCAATGTTTGATAAAGTAATGGCAGCTTACATGTTGCTGAGCGATAAATAACAAGGCAGCTTAACAAAGCTCCCTTGCACAACAGCCATTCTGCTGGTTGGGGCGGCATGCGGAGTTTCCCAAGTACTCAAATACTTCGGAAACTCCGGTAGACATGCCAAACGTAAAATGCGGGGAGCTTTGTTTGGCTGTAACTCAACAGCGCACGATATAGCTAGTAACAAAGGAGAGAAACCATTATGAAACTCAAAGATTTTCAGAAAAAATGCCCCGGTGTACGCCTGCAGTTAGGCGAACTCGAAGTTGATCAGACAGCACTCATTGAACGTGACTTCTTCGAACATGCTACCCGAGATAATTATCGAGTCGAAGCAATCCAGTACATGACCAAACACGACATCGACTGGCACTCGACTTGTAATAGTATCTTCGACGTCATGAAACTCTTCATCAAGATCAAATGTCCCAAATGCCATAAAAACATGGAGAGTACAGGCGGCGGTGGTAATGGCCACGTGAGTTCAATGCGTTATGTTTGCTCTTGCGGCACGGAAGCGAACTTGACCATGCCTAACGATGGCTTGAGCATCAACTTCAAAGAAGAAGAAAAAACACGAAGTAATGCCAATTGCAGGTCGGGCAAATGAAACACCCAAAAGCAAAATACTTGCTGCTCATACTTGTTATGTGCAGCACAGTTGCTTTTATCGGCGGCATGCTGGTAGGGAGATGTTTATGAGCAATGTAGCTGATACTTTACTGGAAACAGCTGAAGCCGTTATAAACCAGCTGGGTCTCAATGAAGAAACTGTTGACCGAGTGCAAGAGATTATCCTCGACAATTTCCTGCCACTTGACGACGACTTGCTTGTCATTGAGTATTTCAAAGACATTGTCCTTTGCCCAAGATGCTCCTCTTTACTTGGGCCCCAATGTGACTGCCCGCATTAATGGCAAAACAGTATAAACTCACGATATAGCTTCTAACAAGGAGAGATATCATGGGTTACTGTCACGAACACAGAAAACATTTCAAGGCAGCCCAGCCAAAATTGAGCGACATAGTGAACGTACTTTAACCAAAGGAGTTTCTATGGCCAAAAGAAAAGCAGATCCAGTTGCCGTTGCAACGGCAAATACCGATCTGTCATTCGAACAAATGGTCGGCACATCCACAATTTCCCCGGATGCCGTCAAATCCAAGGACAAAAAACCTGTCATCAAGCTGGATGCGGCTCAGTCAGCAAAACTGGAGAAAATGCTGAAAGCCAAACGCGAAATGAAAGCCGCCGAAGGTACCTTCCGGTCCGAGGAAGGACCCCTGCTGGAACTCTGCTTGAACCGCCAGGATACCGACGGCCTTGCAGGCGATTTTTCCGGGTCCTATTCAGTACTGAGCGACGACGGCAAGACGAAAGCCACCTTCATCTCCCAGGACAAGTTCTCAGTTTCAACCGACGCAATCGACACACTCAAGGTCTTGCTCGGCGACCAGTTCGCTGTCGAAGTCAAGACAAAACCGATTGTCACCCTCAAACCCGAAGTTTTCGAGGATGCTGTCTTGAAAGCAGAGCTGACAAAATTGCTCGGTGCCAACTTCAGCAAGTTCTTCCAGACGGTCATGAAGTACGAACTGAAGGAAGGTTTCGATGAACGGCTCTACAAAATTGCCGGCAATGCTGCCAATGTGGCACAACTCCGGGCACTCTGTGGCAAATCCAAACCTTATATCAAATAACTTTCTCTCCTTACAGCCAAGGGCCCTACGGGGCCCAGCGCTGTTTTATTGCACTACACTTAATGGTACAATATATAATAACGACTTGTTGTGCTACGCACAGTCGTAGCTATGTTGGTAGTTACTCAAAATCTCTCGATATAGTTTTTAACAACTAACAAGGAGAGAGAGTTATGGAACGCACACAAAAAACAAAATACCAGATACCAGTAAGTATCCCGTTCCTGGGTGGACGGCCTGACCGTGACACAGTAATTGGCCAAGAAGACTTTCTCAATCTGGCAATCGCTCTCAACACTGCAAGTTCGCTGGACGAATTCTTCTTTCTAACTTAATACACATGGTAGGTAGCCAATGGGTGCTCAACACCCTTGTAACTCCCTACCTTTTTTGTTTGTGCTCAAGCGCTTGCGTGCGCGCTATACGCGCGTAGCAGCAATACTACAAGTAAGTACATTGGCAGGTCCTGCAAAAACATGCGACATAACCTCTATCAGGAGGAACACAACCTTTTCAAGGAGTTACTATGAGTAAAGCAGTTGCCGCCATTGACCTGAATGCCGTTACGCTGCCCAAGGGCGTGGAAATGAAACTCGGCAAATCCGCGATCACGTTCATCCGCGGTGAAAAGAAAGCGGTGCTCAAGGGCCGGGCCCTGGAAGTCACCAACACGCCCAAGACGCTCAAGCGCATTGAAGCGTACTCCGAGGAAATCATCGAAAAATGCCACCTCGGCGCGATCAAGGGCGTCGTCCGTGGCGTGGCCGATGCCATCGACCTGACCAAAATCCTGGCCGCCTATTACAAGTAAGCTGCCAATTCCACGGGCAGGAAGAGCTCTGGTTAACTCCAGGGCTCTTTTTGTTTTATGGCGGCTAGCACTTTTACTCTCGATATAGTTAGTACAAGGAGATAAAGTATGAACTTTGAACTTCAAATCGAATCAAAACTCAAACTGCTCCACGTAGTACAAAAAGCTGGCGTGACTGAACAAGTACGTCAACTCAACAGAGAAATAATCGACTTGTATGTCTTGCATGCAATCCTCAAGAAAGAGGGCAGACAATGAGCGCTCAACTTGATCTTGAATGGATTGCACAAATAGGCGAAGAAAAACTCAAGCCATGGCAATGAACTGGGCAAGAGACTATGCAAGAATGTGCCGTGTCCCGCTGCAAGTCGCCATCAATTGCGCCGTTACAAGTGATGCAGGGCCTTATATACACCAAGGTATGCTTTTGCTCAAACGCGATTTGGCAAAGCCCGCTCAACGCTCGATATAGCTTCTATCACCAACAAGGAGAGAAACGATGGATAAGAAAATTCGAAAGACTGCTGAAGAAATACAAGCAAACAAGGGTCTTGCAATTCGAAGGTCCGTTATCAAAGAGTATATCTATGCTGTGGCGCCAGTGACTGCCAAAGAGATTTATTCCTACCTGAAGTCACAGGGTATGGAATGTGAAATGTATGAAATTGCCACACAGCTTTCCGGCTTGATCCATGAAGGCCTTATTGAAGTTGGTGATGAAGGGAATACATTCCAGCCATCAAGCGATGAGACACGAAAATGTCTTGCAGTTGATAAAGCAAGACTCAAAGCTGCCGAAGATGCTCTTGACATGGTAATGAATGACGAAGAACTGGCAGACAGCATGCCAAACAGCGTACAAAAAGCAATTGATCAATGGCATGCATGCCGGAAACGCTCGATATAGCTCTTATCAAACAAAAGGAGAGCAAAACTATGAACGAACAACAAGCACACGCTCAAGGCCTGCATTTCACGGGCATCTATTCATCTGACAAAGAAGAAGTCAAGACGCGCATTGCCAATGATCGCAAAAAGTACTCTAAGGCAAGAATCGTACTTGTCAACGTGCCACACAGCAAGTTGAGCCGCTCAGGCCCTGGCATGGGCTACAGCGCTTACGCTGACGATATCTACTCTGCCTATGACTTGATTGAGCATGCGGGTGATGTTCATCAAGATCATGCTGATCGCATGGCAGCGATCGAAGCTGAATATAAAAAGAAACTTGCTGGGGAAGAAACTCGGTTCACGGACTTGGCTGCAAAAGTCATGACTGCCAGAGAAAAAATTGCAGCCGCATAACAAGCGAAATTCACCTCAAAATCTCTCTCTCCTTTAACTGGTAGGTAGCCAATGAGTGCCCAGGCAGGGCGCCTTTGGCTCCTACCTTTTTTGTTTTTATAAGTGCTATAGTGCGTATACAAGCGCAGGCGTATGCAAGTACAAGAGCGTATAACGCGTAAGCAAGCAAGTTTAGCAAATACACTACCCCGATCTCCCTGCACAAGCCCTCGCCGTTTAGCAGTATTAACTATATCGCCCGAAACTGTGTTGGTTGCCAAACACAAAACGCACGATATCAACTCTACACCACAACAAAGGAGAGAGTTATGGTTATGGGGATCTACTTGGTTGGCATTCTGGTGCTCATGGGCGTTGGAGCAATTGAGGGCTAAGGGTTGGCGGTCAAACCGCCCCCTTACGTTATTACGCTTAACAAGGAGAAAATGACACCATGAATGTCTTAAATTCGCACATGCACATTCTCACAAAAGAAACCCTGGCTGCCATATTGCCCAAACGGTTTACAGCTGTATTTCTTGACCACCAAGACAGCGACTCTACCATACCCTCAATTTTTGCCACCATATATGACAGAATCAACGATGAGGAGATTGACTTTGTCATTTATCCGAGTGGCAGAATCCATTCGATCCATGGGTTCAAGTTGAACCCTATAAGCCCAATACTCCAGTGGGAGGGTCAAATCAAAAACTTGGCTGACTTGCAACTGGCTATCGAACAAATCGAACTATGGCAGCCACTGGACCTGACAACGATATAGTTATTGCACAACAAAGGAGAGAGTTAATGAACGCTTTCTGGTATCATTGCTACCAGTCTGCCGAGCTTGTACCAAGTTGCCAGAAATTTGAAAGCCAAAGAAATTATCGATATCCGGGATGAGAACGACAAGTCAAGAGTCCCGGTCAAACTCACGACTGCCAATGATCTCAGCGAAGAAAATGTGCTCGATTTCCTCGAGGACAATGACCTTGGCAGATCTTCGATCGACTTCTATGGCATCGAAAACTTCGCCAAAACTCAAACCGGTTATACCTTTATCCTAGTGTTCTGGTACAATCCCTAAGCACATTCAAGCTCATGCCCATAGGTTACCTATAGGTGGGAGCTTTGTGTTTGCTCGTCGGGCCCGCGCTGATTTGGCAAGCCCACTAAAAACCCGCGATATAGTAATTGTACTCAACAAAGGAGAGAAAATGGCTGAAGTAACCAGGACCCTATATCCGAAACGTATGCGCAACCGTGAAATCGAAGAGAGCATCCGGTTGGCAATGGCGCAGTTCCAGGTTGAAAAAGCCGCAATCATGGCTGCCAGGGGCAAGACTCCCCGCATCGAATTCCCCAGTGCAATCCGGCTTGACCAGAGAACGGCGGCTGCCAACTAGGCAGCCTTTTCTCCCACTGGCGATATAGCTCTTATCGGAGGGAACATGGATACAAAAATGCGGGCTGCTCTAAAAGCCGGAATCGAAGAATACTCAGGTGCTCAAGTACAAAGTATGCAAGTACACCTGGACCCACAGGTACCTGGCACTTATGCCATACGAACAAGATACCAAGGTGAAAAAGAGTATTGTGACTGGTTGATTGTCGGGTACTTTTCAGTCTTGTCTGCCAAAGAAATAAGCCACAAACTTGACGAATGCAAGTTGGCCACCTGTTTCTGGCAACCTTAAATTCTTCTTGTGATATACTTCATATCGGAGGAATCAAACATGGACGAAAAAGTGACCATACATCCAATAGAGAGAATTTCTCTCTACACCCAAGTCAGGGTGCCCTCGTACGAAATGCGCGGCGCCATTGGTGCCATGCTTGCCAAAGCCAGATACAAAAACGGCTATGACTACAATTTGGCATTGCAGGGCAATCACAACGAATACAATGGCTACCTTGTCGGAGTTATTGCCAAAGAGTATAGCCGCCATGCTGCCATACTTGCAAAAATACGCAAGTATTTATTGGCAACTTGCACCAGTTACATTACTGAAGACACAGTCAAGATCTATCAATAACTCTGGCAGTAAGCAAGCAAACAAACGATATATCTACTATCAACAACAATAAACCTTTTCAAGGAGAGTTTATGAGCAGCAAGAAAACAACCAAAACCGCGAAACCCGCAACCAAGGCGCCGGTTGCCAAAGCAGTCAAGGCCGAAAAAGCCGCCAAGCCCGAAATTGACGTCAAGGAACTGGCGCTCCCCAACGGTGTCGAAATGACCGCCCAAAAAACCTGCATCACCTTCGTCCGGGGCGAAAAGAAAGCCATCCTCAAGGGCAGAGCGCTCGAACTCACCAGCGTGCTCAAGGAACTCGGCGACCGGGTCAAGGTTTTCACGGATGCTCAGATCGAAAAATGCCACCTTGGCAGCGTGCGCGGAATCATCGCCGGTGTGGAGGACACGGTTGACCTCAACAAGATCCTGGCGAAATACTTCAAGCAAAGCAGCAAGAAGACGACCAAAACTGCCAAAGCACCGGCCGCCGACACCACCGCCCTGGCAACTGCCTAAGGCGCTTTCCCTTCACCCTGGGGCCTACGGGCCCCGTTTTGTTTTTGGCAATCAGATTGTTTTCTTGCGATATAATTACTATCAAAGGAAAAACCACTTAACAAAGGAGAGAGGGTATGGAAATCAGCAAGAAAACGGTCACGGTCAAGTCCAAGAAACTCAAGTCATTGGTAATCACCGACCTCACCCTTAAAGCTTTCGAAACCAAAAACTGGAAAAACCGCTTGCCCAACAAACTGCCGGAACTCCGCGATCTCAAAAATGAGGGCTTGACAATCACCTTTGGCTGTGACCAGGCACTCTACGACAAAATCAAGCATGCCTACGACAATCCCACCGAGGAACACCGGGAATATGAGACGTCCGAGGGCGTCAAGATCACTGCCAAAGACATGTCAGTCCGGGAATACTGGGATGACTTGCGGTACTTCGATTTCACCTACCATGGCAGGGATGACTGCTTTGTGGACTCCTACTACACCAACTTCAAATTCGACGACAAAAAACTGACAATCTCCTTCACCATTCATTATGACGAAACCAGCGACACCTAACAGCGACCTGGTTTAGCACACCGCAAGCCAAGGGCCTATATATTACATGGGCCCTAACTTGTTTTATGCTAGTCGGTTTGCGGGCAGTGTCTCTCCTTACTTGCGATATACTTACTATCAACAAAAAGGAGAGTTTATGTACGTCATTTTAACTTCGGAACAACATCACACTCTTTTGACAAGATACCCGGACGATGACATCTTGAAAAAACTCAAGATAACATACACTTTCGACGAAGCCAGAAAATATGCCGATGACTGGTTAATGTCAACCCCAGCTCCAACGAAACTCGAATTTGTCAAAAGCTTGCGCACTGCCACAAACATTGGGCTCTATGAAGCAGTACAAATCTACGACCAGCTAATTGGCAGGTACAAGTAAAACAAGCGATATAACTCTTGTACAACAAAAGGAGAGTTTATGCACAATTCAACAACAAACAAAGGAGAGCAAATGCAAGTCAACCTAATCAAAACCGATGAAGAAACTCAAGCCACCTTCACCAAAAGAATTGCCAAAATCCTCAATGCCCTGGCAAAAAAAGGAATCAACATCACCACGGTTTCTTTCGATGCTCCCACCAAAAACAAGAACCAGGAAATCACAGTTATAAATACTATAACCCCGGCAGGCACATTTGAATAACCCTACCTATGGTCTATATACCCCCTCTAGACAGGCATGCTAGAGGGCCTTCTAGATACCTTCTGGTGCAGGTATAGGGAGGTATACTCGAGGGGGTACCAGGGCCCCCGTAGCGAGTCGCCTAAGCAGAGGGTTCAAGTTGGCTCAGTTTGATTGGGTTGAAAGAGTTGATAGGGTGATTCTATTAAGCAGAGACCTTAAGAAAATTGATAGGGATAGCTTACTTGTCTTTGCGGTTCAAGATGATTGGGTTGATAGAGTTGTTAGGGTTATGTTTTTACTTTATATATCGAGGAGCATTACTATTCAAACTTTTTCTTTTTTTTGTTTGTTTCTAGTTTTGATATGTCCCAAATAAAATGATCAACTAGTCTTTCGGGTGTGTGTTTGTTTGCGGGTTGTTTAGTTATGATAAAGTGTTCAAAGGATTCGCGTAGGTTAGGTATGTGTTTGAAGTAGTGGAGCACATTTTTGTGCAAGTCTGCTTTGTTTGTTGACGTGTCATACAAGTGTTTTTGTATTTTGCGTAGGGTTTCAGTATCAAGGTGGCCATGTGCAGTTGTGAGTTCGAATGGCAGGTTAATTGTTTCTTGTTTTATTTTGGGTTCTACAACGACATAGAGCGTGCTAGGTACGTGGCGTACTGTGTAGTCTGGTAGTTTTTGTTGTAGTGTTTTGAGGTGTTTGTCAATGGTAATAAGGCTGTCAAAGTCGATTTTGTAAGAATCGTTGATTGATGGTGTGACAGTGGTGTTGTTGGGTAGTAGTGTTTTTAGTTGTGCGAGCATGTCGTCATTGCCTCCTTGTTTAGTTTGGGCACGTGTATGTCGCACGTTTATGTTTGTGTTGCCAAGTATGTTGCAAATAGTACAATGGGCCGCATGTTTATGCATAACAACTCCTTTTTAGGGGTGTGTTATGATAAACACAGTAAATAATTAATTTTTTGTAATTGTAATTTTTAGTGTTAATTAGGCCTTATTTGTGTTTGTCTATTTTGATACGTGAGCCAGTTAGGACATTGTAGCAATTGCAGCCAGTGACATAAAAGCCATTGGAGTCTGTGGCTGTGAACCCTGTAGCTAGGTCATTTTTCCAGCATGAGAAAGGCCTGTAGCCTGTAATGGTTATATTTTTGTAACCCTGTTTAGTAAGTATTTGTATGGTGCCTTTAGGGTCTGTGCAGGCTATAAGCAATGCAATTGTAATGAGTAAATAGATTTTACGCATATAATTATTCTCCTTCTCGTACAAAACGTTTTGCAAGTAATGTTGCAACACCAATATCTATTTCTAGCTTATGTCTTGTATAGAGATCAATGGCTAATTTTTTGATTTCTTCGTCTTCAAATGCAATGAGCCACCAGACTGGACATGAAAGTCTACCACATTCAATACCTACACAAGCGCATGGGCCACTTGGTAATGGGTATCCATAAATAATAGCAAACCGATTAGCAATTACTTTGAGCAACTGTGTTTGCATAAGTTACCAATTACCAGTAAAAACAGCTACAACTTGATTGAGTTTTGAAATTGTGTCTATTTTTTGAGGGAACACTATTTTGTGCCTGTCACAGATGTTGTCCCGTCTTGCTTTCGGTATTTCGAGCATTCTGACAATAGTTATAAAGCAATCATTCATATCGAATTCGAGAAAAATGAGTTCGTGTACTCTTTTTGAGTATATGTTTTTTAAGGTAGTCGGGATAAACCCTTGTTGTTTTAAAATTAGGGGCGTGATTTGCATAGTGTTTAAACACGTTCTGTTAGTAATTTGGGCCAGATGTCGATGACTATGTAGTGGTGCGCTTTAAGGTGGCTACGGGCTTTGTTGAAAATCCGTTTATAGTACTTAGGAGCTATGGTTATAGTGTGCCCTGTATGGTGGCGCACCAATTGTTTGATGTGTTTGCCTGGTTGGCCGATAATGACTACCATACGTGCAATGATATGGTCTGGGAGCAGGTCATAGTTTAACATAGCAGCTTAAATCGATGCTAATTGAAAGAGTTGCCAAGGGTGTGACTTGCATAGTATTGCTATGCATGATGACACCATTTATCGAATGCAACTGAATCAGGATATGACATATGTATAGAACTGCGTCCCGCAACAAAAGCATCATAAAGAGCGACTTTGTTGGTAGCTGGTTCTTTGATTTCTTGATATTTGAATTTGCCATTTATGTCAAAGTATAGAATGGTGTAGAACCCCGCATGGCCTTGTATTTTCGAGCGTTTGGAAACTATATTAGGAACAGAAAGCATAAGGTTAGTACCATGCTCGTGTTTTTCTAATTCGGGTTTGATGCCAACTCTGTTGTAGAGAGCAATAAATTTGTCTAAATCAGAAGAAGTGTCGATTGTCAGGTCGGTAATCATGATTTTAGATATCGAGGAATGTTTTTAATGTTGCCAATTTAATAGTTGTAAAGTTTTTATAATTTTTAAGTAAAAAGGAGGTCTTTATGAGTTCTATACCATTGTTACCTGAGACTGAAAGAGTTATTAAATTGACTCCAAATAATGATCTTGTTCCTGCTGTTATAAATAGTATTGATCAGTTGTTTAGTGTTTCAGATTTATCTAATACAAAATTCGATTTATGGAAAACTGTTGCTTCCACAGCCGAAAAAATTGGAGTTGTTGATAGCATTACAGGATTAGAAGTTTCAAGATATATCGATACAAACTATAATATTTCTACTCCAGCAGGTTCATTATGGTTTTTAGGTTCAGCACAACAGAATCGGTTTTATTATTTACAAGCTGGTGCAAGTTTATCTAAAGACAATTCTACTTCGGTATTCACATCTACAGGTCATGTTGCTTCTAATGGTTATATGGAAGCTTCAGGACCAAATTTAATGAATAGGTGCGCTGGTAATATTGATGGCGTTCCTCATTCTCATGGTGTTAGTGTGTCATATGATAAAGCTGGAAAGATCGATAGAGGTCTTGGGTTCGATAGTACTTCCAGCATAGCAACCTTCAATGAACCTGTTGGAATACCTATTGATGGAAAAACAAAATTTTCTGTTAAGATGTTGATGAAAAAAACAACAGCAGATTCATTAAGTTGTTGGGCTGTTCATGGCACGGGATTTCGTATTTTTATGACGAACATCTCTACATGTGTGTTTACTTTCGATGCTTTGAATTTTGCTTTTGTAGTAGACTTAACGGGTATTATTACAAACGATAATTGGTTTTTGATTGATGTTGTTGGTGATTTGACTCAAGTAGATGATGATCATACAATTCAAAATAATAAACGATTTAAGGTTTTTATAGATGGTGTCCGAATTAATGGAACATTTACAGCGGACGTCTCTTCTATATACCCAAATAATCCCGGACAAGCTTTTCAGTTCGGTCTTACTGGTATGTCATTTATTGGTGTTCTTGATGAAACTCGTGTTATCCTTGACAGAGCAGAAACAGAAAATGAGATTGTGTGGAGGTATAACAATTGGTTTAATCAATCGACATACTGGATAGTTACTGTACAACCTATAATATTATCTGTGGTATCATTAGGTTCGAAAAAATGGAAAGTGACCGGGAGTGGTTTTATACCAGAATTAACAGATCCAACAGGAACTATTGGAGGAACGGCTTTTATAATTGAAAGCGTAACAGATACGGAAATCATATTGCAACAGGGTGAAAATACTCCAATAGGCGAACAAATTCTTGTTATACATAATAGTGATAATGAGACTGACAATGAAACAATAGTGGTGCCTGATATAGATGAACCAAATTGGGCATTTGGTTATCCTAAGCAAGATTCTGTTACAATGCAAAACGCAAATTTTCTTATAAAATTAGATGAACAATGTGTTGTTTATTATGTAGTATTGCCTGAAAAATCTGTAGCACCAACGTCACAACAAGTTAGAGCAGGAACTGATGCTTATGATGAACATGTACATTCAGGTAGTTTTTCAGCTTCTGATATAGAGACTTATGCTCAAATCAAACAACTTTCTTCTGGACAAATATTTGATATTTATTTTGTAGCTGAAGATCTTGCATTACCGCCAAATCTACAAACAGAACCAGTTAAAAGAACAATAAGTACTGCAAGAAAAATTCCTATAAATCCTGACAAACCTGGAGTAAATTTTTATAATTTGTCTATTGCTGGAAATTCTGATTTAGATTTTATAGTTTCAGACATAAGAAGATTTTATAGTGGTCTTGCATTACCTGATATGAAGAAATAGTATGAGTAATTTAGTGTTACTCTGAGCATTGCTTTTTGACGCTTGGTAATGTTGGTAAATTTTGCCACCAGATAACACCATCTAGAGGTACTGAAGTATAACCCCAGAACGTATCGCCTTCTTCTGTTGGTACAGCTGGTATACGCCACCCTATATTGTCTGTCAGTCCTGTATCACTTTGTCTCAAACCTTTTTCGTTTAATGTGCTTATGTCTTTCTGTTGTTCTTTGGCAGCACAAGGTGCACATGCTAAAGTTTGATGGTTAAGGAAAGTCTGATATTCTCTCCATAGTTTGCAGTTTGTAGCGCCACAAGTGCATTTATAGCCTGGTGGTGTAGTTGCTTGAGCGTAATTAGTTTTGCCGAAAGATGTCATGTCCATAATTAACCTACTGCTTTCTCGTTTTCATGTCTAAGAGCATCTAGTGTATCCTTGACACCGCATTTGTAGACTGAGATAGCATCTGGTCTTGGTGTTTTGATGAGCATAAGCATGTCAGTAAAGTCAGGTACAGATTGTTGAGCATCGAAATTGTTTATATAATCAAGGACTTTGGCTAGCCAAACATTGAGTTTGTTTTGATCCTTTGATTGATGGATAGCTTTGTATTCAAAGAGAAGTGCAATGGGATTCATGATATTAGCCTTTTAGAAAGTTGGGTTCCCAGTGATAGTTGCCGTTTACGAGGACATAGAGGAGTGATGTAAATTCTTCTTCTCTTATTTCATCACCGGTAAAGGGCCGTATTGAAACTAAACTGAAGTCGTCGTCTCTGGCTTTAACTACTATTTTTTCGCAAAAATCCTTTTTGTCTCATGCAACTTTTGGTTCGCCGTACCAGCAATTACGTTCAAGCAGTTTGATTTTTATGCCAGCAATCTGACCTTGCATTGGGCCGTCTATAAATTTTGTGACATTGGCTTCTGGTAATCGTTTCAAATCATCAAAAGAATTTAATTTAAACATGATATTATCAGACATATTACTCCTTTCTACTCAGCGTAACTGCAAGTATATAGTCTTCATTTGTTAGTTGCAGGTTTACAAGCACAACAGTATAATCATTACGTTCAGTCGGGTGTGTTGAATAACCAGTGCCCAAGTAAGTTTTTATAAAAGGACTTAGATTATTAGTTTTTGGGCTATATATTTTTGTGTAAGTGTATATAGATGGATCTGTGGTGTCAAAGATATAATTAGGTAATGAGTTTATTGCATATTTAGATATGTTTTCAGAGAAAATAAAAACTGGCGTAATGCCGTAGTAGATATTATTTGGGTTGAGTGGACAAGTGTATCGAGTAGCTAACAAGGGCGTATTGTCTATATTAAGCGTTGTTAAAATGTTAAACGGGTTCCAGTGGTCTTGAAACAGGAGCGGAACTATGTTTTTATCAGGTAATGAAGCATTTAAGTCTTGTATAGAGTGAATTATGTGTTGTTTGTTGTAAGGCAGATCAGGTAGTGAGCTGGATTGTGTAATAATTTTGATAGTGTTCATTTAGATACTCCAGTAAGTACAAGAACGATATAGATTATGTAAATGCCTAGCAAAATTACGCCTTGTTGTTTTGTTATGGTGCCCGAGCGTGTAGGGTAGCAGGTAAATAGACAAAGCGTGCTGAAAGCAAGTGGTACAATGATTGAAGTTACAGGTTGATTGATAGGGTTAATAATAGCAGCAAGTGGTATGATGAACGAGCCGTTGAATATGTTACTGCCGATAATAGTGCCTAAGCTTATATCGTCGTGGCCCCGTAATTTTGAAATAATAGTTGTAGCAAGTTCTGGTACTGATGTGCCAACAGCAACAATAGTTGCACCTATGATGAACGAACTAATACCGAATGTAGCTGCTATATTGCTTGCACCATGAACTATACATTTGCCAGCTGTAATGAGTAATATAAGCCCAAGCGTACAGAAAAGCAAAATGAGTCCTGGATGTAAAGTAGAAATCTGTGCTTGCTGTTTTTTATGTTTGATGATATGGAGTATTGTAAAAATAAGCCAGGTTAAGAAAATAGATATAGTGATGATACCGTCAAGACGCGAGAAATTATTGTCAATGAAAAGCAAGAGTGTAAGTAAAGGTATGAATAATGCAACAGGAAAATCACGTTTAATGCTTTCTCTTGTCGTTTTTATGTTTGAGATTAAAAGAGCAATAGCAAGTATTAAAGCTATGTTGACGACATTGCTGCCGAGGCAGTCACCAAGAGAGATTTGAGGTGTACCAGAAAGAGCTGAATTGATTGCGACAGATAGTTCTGGGCTTGATGTAGCAAAAGCAGCAATTGTAACACCTATTATAGCAGGTGAAATACGTGCCCAGCGTCCAAGTCCTACAGCGCCTCGCACAAAAAGGTCGCCGCCAAGTCCAGCAATAGCTATGCCAACAAATAGTATTATGAAATTGATTAACAAAAATGTCTCCTTACCAATTACCAGTAAAAACAGTAATGACTTGATTGAGTTTTGAAATTGTGTCTATTTTTTGCGGGAGCACAATTTTATGTCTGTCGCAGATGTTGTTTCGCCTTGCTTTCGGTATTTCGAGCATTCTGACTATTGTTATGAAATGGTCATTCATGTCGAATTCAAGAAAAATGAGTTCATGTACTCTTTTAAAGTATATGTCTTTTTGTGTAGATGCTGTGAACCCTTGTTGTTTTAAGATCAGGGGCGTGACTTGCATAGTTATTGTTTATTCTTGGATTTCTTGGTATTTGAATTTGCCGTTTGTGTCAAAGTGTAGTGTGGTGTAGAACCCCTCGTAGCCTTGTATTTTCGAACGTTTGGAAACTATATTAGGAACAGAAAGCGTGAGGTTCGTGCCATGCTCGTGTTTTTCTAATTTAGGTTTAATGCCGACTCTGTTGTAGAGCGCAATAAATCTGTCTAAATCGGAAGAAGTGTCGATTGTTGAGTCTGTAATCATGGTTTAGCAGCTCCCAAAATTTGTTGATTTGAACATAGGATTGTTATTGTCTGGTGAAAAATGTAGTTGTTCAAGTCTATTTAGGTCATCAGCACTTACTAGATCAGGATTTATGTTGACATATAGCGTGTCATGTTCACAATGTGTTGGAAATTGTGGACAACCGTATTTTGATAAAATTTGTAGAGCTTCAATTAATTCTTCCATAATTTGTATCTATCGTAAGTTTGTTATGTTACTACCAAATATTTTTTCATATTGTTTTACCAATACGCGTATTGAGCGTTCTATATGAATTCGTAGTATAGTTAGTTATTTCAGCATATAAGAAACTGACAAGGTCACAGAAAAATTCTTCTTGTTTACTCGTATTGATAGTAGGTTTGTCGTTTTTATTGAATATGGTGGAGTGGTAGGATAGAGCTGCATGACTACATTCGTGTATGATTAATGGGTGTGCTAGAGCTTGAAATGTAAGCGCTATGGTGCCTATTTTCTTATTATTGCTTATATTGACAAGGTATGCACCGCTTAATTTGCTTGCTTTTGCTGTTCTGGGTTTGCCTTCATATTTATCGACGAAGGATATCAAGTCTTTGGGATTATTGTAAATATGTACTATGAAATAGTGATTACGTATCGCTATTTTGAGACGATGGTATTTTTTAAACAGCATACATGTTGTTTTTATGTCTTTAAAACTGAGAAAATTGTCTTTTTTATGCGTCATGCTGGTTTTATAAACAAAGATAAAGCAAGAGAAATAAAAATGTGTTTTTTCTCTGTATGCTGTTATGATAGCTTTATGAAGCATATTTGGATTTTTTGTCAAAGGTGTCATAAGTGAGCATGGATACATATTGTATAACAAAGATACTAATGCATGCGATATGCAGCCCGATTGTGAAAGTATTTGATATGACAAATCGTATGATGAATGAGACAACAAAAAACGACAGACACACCCAAAAGCTTCTGTTACGGTTTGTATTGCCGCAATAGATGCACAGTTTGATCAAGAATGATTTAATCATGATATTTTTCTACGATTGATTGTATGGTGACCAGATCCCATGAATCTGGGTTACTGTCTACAAGACATTCAGTTTGCCATAAGGGACAAGTAAGTTTAGCTGTTTGGCACGGATAAACTGTTCGATGTGGATAAGTTGAGCAAATAGGGGGTTTGCATGGGCACTTTGGGAATTGAATGCAAATTTGTTTGATTTTCGATAGCATAATAGATACCCTTTAGAATGGTGTTGGGTGTGTCTATGTAATCACCTTATGGGCTTTGTTTTGTTTGGCCCGTGGTGCCCGCGCTGATTGTAGCATGGATATGTCGAGTATACTGTAGCCCAACCGCCACGGTTCGAACGTGATTTCAGTAGAGCGTTGACGCGTCACTCTAACGGACGGTAAACCCTGCTTCGCATATTGTACTACTTGAATGGAGATGCATCCCCAAAACAAAGTTCCGATATGCTCAGCCGACCCGGTGAGGGGGCTATTGCATACTGTTATCATAGTATGAAAATCGTAGATAATTGATAGGGTTGCCATATTTTTAATACATAGTAAAAAAATAATAACCATTGTAGGCAGGATCTATAATTTTTTTGAGTTCTGCATTGAAATGAGTTCTGTTTATACTGTTTGCGTCTTTGCTGTGAACCATAATTTGTGTAGCATTATTGACAATGGCAGTTTCGTACAGAAAAGAACGTATGAGAGAAATTGTTTCTGATGAAACTTCATTAGCAATGAGCAAGTTTGTTTGTGTTGTTTTCATGTTTTAATTCCTTATCATCTGGGCTCTGTTGTGTTTCTACATGGAATCGATAGCCGCAATGGTCGCATAATTCCCAACCATGCCATAGAATATCACCAATATCATGATTGCAACGTCTACACTTCATGTCTAATTATATTAGAAATCACATGAAATAGAATTTTTATAGAGTTTTTATACGTGTAAGTTTATGAAAAGGAAATAGATATGAATTATGAAAAAATAGTACGTGAAGTTGTTGCTTTTGCATCCGAAAAAACACGAATTGAATTTGAAAAATTTGTCAAGAACGACAAAGATGTAAAAGCTATTTATGCTGAATTTATTGTTAATAGACATGTACCCTACATGGATGTCATTGACATGATAAAGGGCAATAAAGATTTACCTGAAGGGTTTAAAGAAAAATTTATAGGATACCATAAGGAGTTTGGGAAAAAGAAAGAACAATTTAGTAAAGAAAATGCTGATCTTGTTGCTCAAATTGATAAGTTTATGATCATAAACAAGTATAAAGATCTTTCAAGGGATGAGACTTATCAATCATTTAAAGCTGTAAAAGAATTTATTAAACAAGTTGTAGAGACAATAAAGGCTAAAGGTTTTGATTCTATAAATTTATGGCAATATAGGTTGTTGTATGTTAAGAATTTGTTGTTCAATAGTATTGCATGGTGTAGGGCCACAGCATAGATTGCAACCTGGTGTACAAGTAAATTTTGGGATAGAATTATAGAGATCTTGTAATGTTTGCATTTAGATTCTGAATGCTCTTTTTGCGGATAGTTTTTTGCGGCTTATTGATGTTATTATTTTTTCGCAGTTATCGACTATAGTTTCCCATTGGTCTGCTCCTGCATTATTTATTTGCATTGCAATAATGTGTACTCTTTCATTAAAAGCTTTTACTGCGTCAAGCACTTTTCCATTTTTGTCAAAAGCAGGTGGACCACCAGTAGTCGAAATGCTACTCAATATATCAATTGGGATTACATGTTTTGCTTTATTGAAAGCTGCATCAATATCAGCTTTGAAAGTAACTTCACCACCATTTGCTGTAATAAGAATATCTAATGAATCTGTGAAAGCATTAGAGTATCTTTCTTGATTTTGAGCCACGTATATAGGAATGTCAATATCTTCCCTGACATATTTTAAATACTTGGGACAACTGTGTCCAAGCAATGGTAATCCAAATTTTTTAGCAGTGTTATTTATAGCGAGATCAACACCAATATCTGAGGCTCCATTGGCAAGTCTAATACTAATACCTCTGAAATAATGTTGTAATTTTTCAATTGCATGAGAAAGAAGAAATTCACAAGCAGCTTCATAAGCTCCAAATTGTATTCCCCATTCAGAACAACGTTCTGGAGTAATAGTTGAGAATCCATTCATACCCAGAACGATTACGTCTTCTCCTGACAAGACTTCATTATAAGCTCGAGTATATTCATCAGGCATATAGATTTTTGTTTTGATTTTTTTTGTAAAACTAGAGTCGGTTTCAGAAGATAATGTCGTAACATTGTCTTTTCTTGAAACAATTAGACCATTATCAGAAAAAGTTTCCATTTTATTTCTTTTTCTTCTCCTTCATACATACACCGAATTTTTGTTTTCGAATCCATTTGATCCAAGTTTTTATCTTAGGATGTTCAAGTAGTTTTTCGAGAGTATTGTAGGAATCTCTTAACTCATTATTTGTGAAAAGCAAATGGATTTGATTTCCACAATCAATGCATACTAGAATTGTTTTTCCGCCTTTACCACCTTTTGAAGCAGGAGTCAGATGGTGTTTTTCTAAAAATTTTTCTGGTGTTTCTCTCCTGCAAATTGAACAGGTCGTTATTTCTGAGAGCATAGTAACTCTCTTATTTTATTTTTTCTTCTAATATTTCCAATTGTTGATGAACAGCCAGTATCAAATGCTGGCGAGAAATTAGAAAATGGATTTTGTTTGATTTCATCATATTTCGAACATTTATTATTGACGGTTAAATAATTACACTGGTGAGTGATAGGGTTCCAATCACCAAAGGGACAAGGACCAAGCGTGCAACAAAAGCCGCATTGAACGCATTCAAGGGTTTCAAACATTTACTCTCGTAGTTGTTTTTGTTGTATGTTTCAATTTTTCAAGCAAAGAACCGACATGTTCATTTGCTAGTTTTCTTGCTTTACGTTCAGAACAAATTGGAGGATTTGGGTAATCTTTTGAAGACAAACATGTTACTATATGTTTTATAATTTCTGTTTTACGGTCGTCTCTTGGTTGTTTTTTACCGAATAAAGCATATTCGATACCTTTGAAGTATTGAATTGCAGGGGGATTGACAACGACAGAAGGGTCGACAGTGCATTTATGCGTGTCTTGTGGACTTGAAGCTTCTATTGTAATAGTAATAGTTTTCATAATTCAAGTTCGACCTCTTTGTAATTTTTATTTTCTGGATTAGCAATATAAAAATGATAGTTTAATAATTTCCATTCATGTAAGCGTTTAAAAATATCTAAAGAATAACACATTAAGTCTGTAACAGTCTCAAACTTAAGGTCGCCTTTTAATTTTAAAACGTCCTTCATCTGATTAGGTTTCAGCCGTAATGAAATTATCTTAGACTTATTTTCTTTATTAGGCCTTGAAATTTTAAGCATATTATTAATAAATCACAATAGCATTTTTATTTTGCCAATTCGTGCTTATCTGCTTTTTACGATTTGAAAGTTTTAGTGACTCGATCATATTTTTGTTTCCTTTTTGAAATTTTTAGATTATATTTAAAAGGAAAGCAAATATAAACTTTTAAAAAGAGACAAAAATGCAGTAGATTATTGGTTTTATATAGGTAAGAGTTTTTAAACCTCTGTAAGTCTCCCGTTTTTATTGTAACTGTATCTTCAAACAGAACTCAAAACAATAATAAACAGGAGACTAGCAATGTCAAAGATATTAAATCTCAAAAATTATTTAAAAGAACAAGCTGCAATCATAAGAACTCTGACAGCAGAACTCAAACTTTATCAAAAAAGTAATAGTGGTGCTGACGGAGGTTATTTTAAACAATTAAAATATTTGGCAAAAGATTATCGTTTACATCATATAGCTTACAGTCTTTTGAAAGGAAAGACTTATGAACAAATTGAAAAATGTTGTGCTGAAAATAATAAACCTGATATGGCCAAAGTCCAGGAGATCAAAAATGCCTACACTGAAAATGTATGTGTTAGTGCGTGCTGATCTTTCTGAGACATATCGTATTGTGCAGGGCAGTCATGCCCTTGCGCAATACGCGCTTGATTTCCCTGAACAATTCAAAATTTGGGGAAATTCAACAATTGTCTTTCTCAAAGTTCGTAACTTGCTTGAACTGAAAGCATGGCACGCAAAAGTATCTGAATCTGGGAAAATCCATAGGAGTTTTCACGAACCTGATCTTGAAGGCCAATTAACTGCAATTGCATGTTATGACGATGGAATTATTTTTAAGGAATTAAAAACAGCATAAAGCCCTTATGGCTTAATGGTAAAGCGGCCGTCTCTAAAACGGTGTCTATCTCAGTTCGAATCTGGGTAAGGGCATTATAATAAAAAGATTCTTGTTTGATTTAAATGTTCTTGTTTTGTTATGTCAAAAACAGCAGGAATTTGATCTTGTTTGGGAGTAATAAACCCATTTTTTTCATAAAAGCGAAATTGTTTTTCTGTTTCTCCATCATAACCACCTGGAGTAACAAGAATACTTTTTCCTTTTTTCTTTTTTATTTCTTCGATTAAAATTTTCAATAAATGAGAACCAAGACCCTGGTTTCTATAACCATCAGGTCTAACAAGAGCTCTAGTAATCATCCAATGATTTGGGATAATCTGATCAGATTCTACACATGCATTATGTCCAAGATTTTCTACCCAATAAATAGAAATACATGTATCAGAAACACTGACAGATATTTTGCCCAAATCTAAATTCATTTTGAATTATGAGAAGGACTAACAATTTGAATATTATTTGTTGGAAAAAAATCAAGATAATCCCAATGGTTTATGTCCCAGAGGCCTTTTAAACAAGTGATTGGTTTGTTATTTTTGTCATAAATTATGAATTCTAGCATAAGAGTTTGTGTTTGATCCCAGCGTTCAAAAAAATGTTTACTGTATTCGCTACCAGTTTGTTCTGTGTATTCGATTAAACCTGAATTTTCACTCTCTTCTCCAATATAAACAGTTTTTTTATTTGAGTCAATTAAAACCAGTTTTGCCATTTCTTTCATGATTTTTGCCCAACGGAATTCGATTGTTTCAAGTTCATGGGGAGAGAATCCAAATGAAGCAATTATCATTGCAGCACAACAGACAGGGACATCTTTTTTTACAAAAAAATCATGATTTGGATGATCTGTTGCAATTGTCCATTTTGTTGTAGTTAAATAGACAGTAATATCACTCATATTTATATAATATCCTTCATTATTTTTATTTTGCCAATTGTTTTGCTGTTATGAATCCAGCAACAGTACCACATAAATGTGCCTCCCATGAAACACCCGGGAAAATAGGCAGGAGCCCAATAAGTAGAGATGTCCCGTAAGTTATACAAATTAAAATTGAAAGAATTAAAGGAAAAAATTGTTTTTTAAAGATTCCAAAGAATATAATGAAACTTGCAAGACCGAAGATTAAAAGGCTTGCACCAACATGGTAAGAATTACGACCTACAAGCCATAGAAAGAATCCGCCTAAAGTGGAAATACTTGTTACAATTTCTAAATTTTTTGAAAAGAAGAATGAAACAATACAAAGTAAAATAATAATGGGTATTGTATTGCTAATAAGATGAAACAAATTTGCATGAAGAAAGGGCATAAGAAGAATTCCTATAAGACCTTCTATATGTCTTGGTAGAATGCCATATTTATTAAAATTTATAGGTATAATAAGAGCATCAATAAAAAACACAAGCCACATAATAAAAGCAAATTGAAGGGGGAAAATTAGTTTATTCATTATATTGCTCAATTAAAAAGTTGTAAAATCTTAATATTAATTCACGTTTCATAATATGCATGTAATTATAGAAATATTTATCTATAAAATCTTGGTTTTTCTCAAAAGGTTTTAAAAGTCCTTTTTTTCTATATTTAATTGCTAATTTTATTAGACTGTCATCCCCATTATAACAAATAACTTCATCCTCTTCAAAACATTGTACTGTTTTTAAAAAACTATCAAAGGGTGAACCTTTGAGAAACTCTAAATGGAAACCATCATCTTTTACTTCTATACAAAGTCTACAATAATTGCTAAATTTGCTTTCTAAAGAAATAATACCCCAATATGCTGTTCCAATACCTAAAGTTTTTTCTAAGTCATTAAGTTTCTCTTTCCATATAGATAGACTTTTGTCACATTGTTCTATTTTTGTTCTAATAATAGAATGGGACAATTTTGATTTTTTGATCTGTCCACAAAATTTTTCAAACTTTATTTGAACTAAATCGTCCATAAGTTGCTCTATTCTAAATAATTATACTGAAAACAAAATTAGCCCTTGTAGTTTTTTTAGATATAAATTAAAGTAAGTCGTTAGAAAGTATGTGCATTATTAATTCAAATTAAAAGAAAGGAGTTCAGAATGAAAATAGCACCTTTTCATTTTGTGCTTTGTTTGTCAGTACTCATAGGTGTTTCTGATATTATTGCTCGTGGATCGACCAGTTCATCAAGGAGCAGTAGCAGTTCTAGATCGTCAGGCTCGAGTTTCAGAAGTTCAAGCTCGAGCCCATCAAGGTCAAACAGCGGTTCAACATTCAGAAGCAGTTCAGGGACAACAAAAAAAGCTACGGCACCAACATCTTCATCTATAGGTTCACGTAAAAATTCGGGCTCATCTTTTTCTTCATCAGGTACTTCGAAATCTACGAAACCCAGAGCTGTTTCGACAAGTACACTCGACAGACAAACTCGAAAAACTATGGCGCAAAAAAATACGACGGCAATAAAAACGTACGGCACTAAAGCTTCAGCTGAAACTGCATATCGTCAAAAAATGGCTAATGCAAATAAATTTACGACTCCGACTGCTCCTACAACGACACCTGACTATATACCGAAGACTGTTGTATATAATGGTTCTTCAGTACCAGTAACCTATGGACAACTGCCAGGAGGTGGTTATGGATATGGTCGTGTCGATCCAACCACAAATATGCTTGTGGCACTTGTTGCAGCTGATATGATTGCTGACAACATGACGATGGCACACCATGGTTATGGTGAGTGGGATAACTATGGAAAACCAATTCGACATACACCAGTGTCAGGAACTGCTGTTCTGATTACATTCTTGGTAATCATTGGTGTGATTGTTTGTGCTGCTATCTTCTTAAGAAAGAAGTTCTCATGAAAACTATTAAAGAGTATCTTGGGTTTGGGAAAAACGACATTGTTACTTTAAGCGATCTTCAAACCCAAACTGAATTTAATATGTTAAGTGTCGATTTTATAATCACTGAGGTCAGAACTTATAAAGAACCAAGCAGTTATTTTACCTATACCTGCTATTTTGCTTCTTATAAACCATCTGTCGGTGATGAACAAACAATCATGCTTATGGTCAGACAAATCGGGGCAAATTTTGATCTTCGGGTTTTTTATATGGATTCAAGTGGTCCATCTGAAGATTTTGTCCCATTGTTTGATGCACTCAAGGATGATCTGATTGATCGGTTCAATGCAACTCTTCATTTCGGTGAAGATGATGTAGAAGTCACGTGGGATCGTCAAGGTGATAGCAAGTTTGGGATTGAAACAAAGTCGACACAATCCGGTGAGAGCGACCCGAAAACTATTGCTGAATATTTTACAGCTGATGATTCTCGTGGTAATCCTCATTGTTTTATTGAATGGACAGGCAATAAGCTTGGGGGGTTCATTGAAGTGTGGTACGGATGTGAAGTACGTGTTGATGATGTTGAGTTGTTACACAATCATTAAATGAAAGGGTGAAGTATGACAGTGTCAACAATTGAAATCCAGAATGCTTCTATTGTTCTGGGAATGTTGTGCGACATCGAAGGAATTGCCTACAACCAGACTCGAGAAGATATTTTCGAAGTCAGGGGACCTGAAGGTTTTTCCTGTCTTATTGATGTCGAACCGACTTTAGTGTGCATTGCATCAGAAATCTGTGATGTGCCTGAAGATGAATCAAAACAGTTTTTGCTGTTCAAATACCTGCTTGAACTCAATCATCAGGCAGTTCATGGTAAATTCTCTTCGGATGGCAAAAAAGTCTACTTCAAGGAAAATCTTGAAATCGCAAATCTCGATCTCAATGAGCTTGAGGCTGCTCTCGGTTGGACGCTCGGTATGGTTAAACAAGGCGTCGAAAAAATTTCAACAATTGTCGAATAGAAAGAAGGTGAGAGTATGGGAAAAGGTGGCGGTTTTTTCAGTCTGTTTACAAACATCGGAAAAGTTGCTGATGCAAGAGCTCAGAAAGCAGCAGATGGGATTGCAGCAGAACATGCTGTCGATTTCGGCAAACAAGATCTTGCTCAGTTACGCAGTGATATTGATAAGGTCAAGGGAAATATCGGATCAATCAAAGGCGAAATTGCGATTCTTGAAGACAAGAAGCATGATTTTGAAAACCAAATTAAAAAACATGACGACGATGCCAAAGCTCTTATGGCTGCAAAAAATGAGCAACTTGCTGAGCAACATTGCCTGGCTGCCGAGAGTCTCGAGAAGCAGGTGACTTCAATTGAAGAGGCGCTCAAGGTACAGCGAGGGTTGCTCGAAGAACAGCAGGCGACTCGACGTGATCTTGAAAACGCCTTGCAGCAGGCTGAAACGGATCTTGTTACGCTCAAAGCAATGACTGATGCGGCTTCAGCTAATGAGAAACTTGCAACAATCACTTCAAATTCCGGAGCATCGGCGCTTTCTTCATTTAATACTCGAAAAGAAGAAGCAAGGAAACGTCTGATTAAAAGTCAGACAATGAAAGAATCAGGTACTTCTGAATCACTTGAAAATCAAACGAGACAGGCGCTCGGAACATCAGGTGTTTCAGCTCGTATGGCTCGTTTGAAGTCTACGTCTACTTAATAGAGATAACGGGTAGGGGACTCGGAAATGGGAGTCCCTTTACTTTTAAGCAAAATTAAAAGGAGGTTGTGTGCGTTATCCAATTGAAAGTGCATCAAGCATCCCTGGAAGCGGGCAGGCTTTCTACATACATTTACTCGAAAATGTGCATGTACCTGCAAAATTAGGCCATGAGCTTTGGCTCCGTGGTTGTCAAGTTCTTGTTGACAAAGCTGACCATCCATTTTGTGGGTTTTTCCCTGTTGGAAAAACACTCAAAATAATGTATGGCGGGAGCGAAATGACTGAATATACATTCACAGGTGAAGAACAGAATCCTGTGTTTGTGAAAGATCTTTCCTCCGAAGCTATGGTCGAACTGGGGATTTCATCAAAGGCCAAACCAGATGATAAAGTATTCAATCCGTTTTTTCGCCCTTATGAACAACTTTCCATTGCGCGGAGACAGGCCAATGAACTTCCGACACTTGCTCTCGCAAAAGCAATTTGCGCATTTTTAAGCGTAAAAGACCCGATTTTTACAGAGAAAGATGTCGCTGAAATGCTGGGAGCTGCAATGCGTTCTGCAAACTCGGAGGAAATGCGGTATTTGTTGCATACGAATCATGTAACATGGTGTGCAGCTCGATTCATTGCATCAGGCACTATGGAAACAGATATTAAAAAGAATTTCTATGGTGTTCAGACGCTCGATTTTTATCTCAAAGATATCGGTACAATAATGTCCCCAATATTGTATTCTTTTGCAATGCTGGGGATCGATCCTGTAGAGATGATCAAGTTACTCGATTATGATCTATGGAATATTGACAAAGCCGCAGCTGATATGCAAAAATGTATGCGTAATAAGTTGACGGCAAAGAAAGTTGCTTAATGAAGGGAATAGAGACAAGTATGAAGAGTTTTGTTGTATTGTTTATATTACTTGTCTCTTTTTCAGTTTCTTCTGATACTTTAAAAGTTGCGGTCTATGATTTTCCTCCTTGTGTTATTCTTGAACAAGGGAAAAATCCGACAGGCTTTGACGTTGAAGTATTTGAGGAAATTGCAAAAAGAGCAAAATTAGATATTAAGTATGAAATACCGGCTACTTTCTCAGAACTTTTAGATGGGATGCAAAATGGTATTTATGATGCTGCAATTTCTGGAATTACTATCACTGGGGAAAGAGAAGCCAAATTTGATTTCTCACACCCTTATTTGAATTCCGGTTTAAGTATTTGTGTCAATAAAGATAAAGAAGTAAATATCTTGAATGTTTTGATTCTTTATTTCAAGCAAATGGGTACTCCTTTTAAAATATTTGGTGTTTTTTTACTTCTAGGTATTATTGGCATATGGGTTGTAGAACGGGGTAGACTATTTCATAAAAATCCAATTAAAGGTGCAGGTGACGGGCTATATTGGATCATAACTACAATTACAACAGTAGGTTATGGAGACAAAACACCACAAACTCCAATAGGTAAATTTATCACTATTATTGTTATGCTAGTCGGGATTGGGTTTATTTTCCCGTACATTATTGCTTCTATGAATACAGCTTTGACTACGGAAAAAACGGAATCAGCTATAAATTCTGTACAAGATTTAATCGAGAAAAAAGTTGCTACGGAAAAAGGGACAACAGCAGAAGCTTATGTCAAAGGAATGAGTTGCATAGGTACATATACAGAAAAAATCGAAGATGCATATGATTTGCTTGCAAATAATAAAGTTGATGCTGTTATTTTCGATATGCCTACTTTAAAATATTATGTGAGTAATGCTGGGAAAAAAAGGTGTAAAATTGCAGGCGAAATGTTTGACAAACAATCCTATGGGTTTGCTTTAAAACAAGATAGCCCATATAGAGAATCATTAAATGAACATCTTGTAGATTTTATGAGAACAGATTTATACTGGCGTCTTTATGCGAGGTGGTTTGGTGAATAAATTTGGCTGGTCTTTAAGTGTTTTTTCTGTGATGTGTCTTGTTTTTGCTATTCTTGCAATTCATAAAAATGGAATTTCTTTTTACCATTATTTTTCAATACCAAGTATATGTTTTTTGTTCTTACTTGGGTTATTTATTATTTTATCTGAGAAAAGAAAAAGGAAGCACAAATGATTACATGGTTAGCTTCAATTTTTGCTTTGGGTACAGTGTGGTTCTTTATATTTACAGGAATCTGGATAATTCTTCTTTTTTACTGTGTGGAGAAAGAATTTGTCTTTTGGTCGGGTTTCAACATTGTTCTTTATTTTTTATTTTTTCAAATTATAGTTAGAAAAGACGTATTTGGATGGATTGCTCAAAATCCTACAAAATCATTTTTATTTCTTTTAGGGTATATATTGATTGGGTTTATATGGTCATTTATCAAATGGTGGCTTTTTGTCAACAAAAAAGCATTGCAATATAAAATAGACAGATTTAACTGGCTTACACGAGCAAAAGAACATGGAAATATTCAAAACCTCAAAGACGAAATAACAATAGATACACCAGTTCCGAGCTATTTATTAGAAGAATGGAGAAGACATTCCTGTTTATCAGTACCTAAGGTGATCGATCATAAGAAAACAATTTCTCACTGGGTTATTTATTGGCCAATTTCTGCTCTTTGGTCTCTTTTAGATGATTTCATAAGAAAAACAATTTCAATGATTATAGTAAAAATACGTTTCCTATACGACAATGTTACAAAGAATGCATTTAAGGGCACAGAAGAACTTACTAATAGAAAATCCTAAAGAACATTTTTGAGTGTGCTAAACGGGGTCGCTACTATGTTTGGTCCAAAGATGGGTTCGTGGTCAGTCTATAGCAAAAAAGATCCAAGATGGAATAATAGTGGAAGAGCTGAGGGTCTTTGTTGTACGGGTGGCCCTCAAGAAATGCAAGATTGGATTAAAGAATGTGAAAGAAAGTATGGCAAGCGCCCTGTAGATTTGACTGCATCATTTATGAAAGATTAAATTTTTCTAACAAGTTTTTGTTTCATCCTCATAGTTTCAACCCATAAAACAAGCAGATCAGGTTTCCCGTTTTTATAGATTGTCATGACTCTATCAAAATTTGAGCCATGTCTCAATTCAATAATAATATCATAAGTGGATAAATTGTAAGTTGCAAGAATTTTTATAATGTAAAAAGATTCTCCATTTTTTGAGACTTCATAATAAGTAATAGAATCGAACGAATAAATTTCGTTGGCTGTATCCCCAATAAGGATAATCTGTTTGTCTTTTGCGTAACCGATTTTTTCAGGTTGCATTTCCTTAATTATATGCCCTGAGTCTGCTCCACCAGAAGCAAATATTGGGCCCGTGTACGCAGAGCTCATGACTGAATCAGTTTCATCATATCTAACCGAGTCATAAATACTTAACACATTGGCCTGGGTAATCATAAAGATACTGAAGACAAAAAGTAATGATTTCATAATTTCCTCCTGTTGCTGTTTATATCGAATGTTCTTTTCCTTCTGCCATAAGTTTTTTGTCTTGTTTTTATAACTCACTTTAATAAAACTTTAGAAACTTTAGAAGGAGTACATAAATGAATTATGAATTGTTACTTAAAGCTACCGTCAGAGAAGCCAAGAAAAAATACTCTCCCAAAGACTTAGCCAAAGAATTGGGAATTAGTCTGACCCCTCAGAATGCTGCAGATATCGTCAAAAAATATCTGAATGCCAATGTTCATGAGGCAAAGATTAAGAATCCTAAAATCAGGAATCTAGCTGCTCTAGCTGCTCTTCTTGCTGCAGGTTTTATTTCAGCTGTACAAGCGCAAAGCGAACCGATTACAGTAAAGACGCCTTTTGGGACAAAAACATATTCGGTAAAAGATTTGAAACATTTGCAAAAAACTGATGCAAAAACTTTTGCTACTATTATGGAAATGGTTCAGAAACAAAATGATGCTTTTAGCAAGGGCGTATATGAAAGAGCAATGGGTTACACTACAGATAAAGCTCCTGCAGGCTATGAAAAAGCGACAAAAGGAATTGAAGAACTTTCTGACGAGTTTGGTAATTCAGGAAGATTGATTACTTATACCGATGGTACAAAAGAACTTGAAGGTGATATTCTTCACGGTGGTGTTAGTTTCAGGAAGAAACTCGAACAACGTGGTGAAATTGCTCCGGGTGGTGGCCAATACGCTAAAGCGGCTCAGTAGTCTCCTTGATGAATGATGGATCAAAAGGGACAGGCTTAATTGTCTGTTCCTTTTGAGTCTTTCATATTCATTATAGGTTTAAGTCTGTCGATAATATTTGCAGTTGGACCTATAGCTTCTTCAATAATCATGGGGTTTTTATAAGCATTGGGCGCTTCATCAAGTGTCGACATGTTCACAGATGTCGAAAAAATCCCTTCCATTTGAGTTTCAAAATCATTTAGTTTCAAAGTTTTTTTTGCTTGAGCACGTGACATGAAACGCCCAGCACCATGGGGTGCTGAAAAGTTCCACTCAGTGTTTGATTTCCCAGTACAGACAAGAATACCATCTCGCATATTAAAAGGAATTATCATTCTTTCATTTTCATAGGACCTGATGGCACCTTTTCTGATTATGAAATCTTCAAAATCAATAAAATTATGCACAGTTTCAATTGTGTCAATAGGCTCTATTTTGAGAATCTCAATTATCTTTCGGGAAATCAGCTCTCTATTTGTTTGTGCATAAATTTGCGCAAAAACCATATCAAAAAGATAAGCTTGTGCATCTTCTTCTTCAAGATAACAAAGGTCATCAGAAAAATTCAAAGTTACCGGAGCCTTTTCTTTTATAGTTTTTATTGCATCAAAAAGTTCTTTGCCTTTAAGAGTAAGTTTGAGATTTGCAATTTCTGTTTTTCTGTCGTCTCTCCCAGTTCTTTTCAGTTTTTTGACGGCAATATCTTGCCAATATTCGCAGATACATTTTCCAAAATTTCGAGAACCTGTATGAATAGTGAGCCAATAATGATTGTTGGTCGAAAGACCGAGCTCAATAAAATGATTTCCACCACCCAAAGAACAAAGACTTTTGATTGCTCTTCCAAGATCGCAACCAATTGATTTGCATTTTTGTTCAAACCAGGGAAAATCAAAATGAGGCAAAGAAATTCGAGTATTGAATTTTTCTTGATAAGAAACAGCAAATTTTTGAGCTGCTACATTGGTTTGTTTCCATGGGAATTCTTTAACAAAATCAATAACAGATTTTTCGTTAATATCAAAGCCAAATGGGATTCTTTGACGAATTTTGTGATCAAGTTCTTGTAATGGTAAAGATAAATTTGAACCAATGTTGAATGTTCTCATACCGCAATTATGAACAAAAACTCCTGCAGATAATGCAAAATTACTATGTTCTTCGACTCGTAAACAATAAACTTTAGTGGGTTCACAAGAAATTGTTTCAATAGATTTAATTTTATGGTTTTTGATTTGTTTGAATTCTTGAAATGTAAGCCCCTCATGTTTTTTTCTATGAGCATTTACTGCAATTGGACTTGTAATTTTTTTATTACAGATCGGGCAAATATAAGTTCTATGTGCAATTTCTTTTGATTTTTCTTTTCCTTTAATAGACTTATTATATCTAACAAATGATACTTTTCCTCTTTGTCCTGCTGTTTTTGATTGTTCTTTAAATTTTTCTGTCTGACAATATACTCTAAAATTTTCTGCTGAAGCAGCATTTCTCTTTTTTTGAAATTCAGAGTTTTTACTTAATTTTTTCATTTTTTTAGATGACATTTTTCGAAACTTGTCATAATGTCTTTGCCAAGAGATTTTCCAACCTGACTTACCTTGTTTATTTAATTCAGAAGCATGATCAGCATGTATTTTCCAATGTGTAAGCCAGGAAACTCTTTCTAAATTGGTTGGGTTATTGTCAAATTTATTGAAATTTTTGTGATGTCTAACAAATATTTTTAATGAATTTTGTACATTTTTTCTTGTGTTATAATCGTCTGCTAAACAATGAACATAATCATATTTATTAGTTTTAGGATTATAGACAACTAAATAATCCGTGTTTTTTAAATAATTTGATTTTGTTGAAATATTTTTTACTTGTTTTGCCTTTTTAATATAGAGAGGAAATAAAGAAACTCCTGCTTCAAGATTTTTTGCTTCTATTTCTTTTTGGTTTAATAAAAAGAAGATATGATCTTCAGTACAATAAATAATTTCGTCATTATCAAGAATAATTTTGACTAATTTTGTGACAATTTTTGTGAAAAATATAGATAAAATTTTTGTAATAATGATATTTCCAAGAGGATCTTTTGCAAAGCAAAAGTTTTCTTTTCCTTCTTCTTGTTCTTTGATGAGATCCAAGAAGTTCAATTTTCTGTTATCTGCAAGTTCTACTTTAGTTTCTCCAATGAAACAACCAATATCCACGCCGATTACATTAGGAATGATTTTTTCTGTCATTGGCATTGTGAAACCTACGACAGAGCCTTTTCCAGCATGTGTATCGGGCATGATTGCTATAGGATTTGTAAAAACAGGATGATTAAGAAAGCCTATAATTTGTGAAGTACAGGCTTCCTCAACGTAATCAATCATAATTTTTGCTGTCGTATATTTACCATTCATTTCATACATAGAGCTTCCTTCATTGCTTCGAAAGCATCAGAACTACATTCTTTACAGTCTTTTCTTTTAGGATCATATTTCCTGTTTTTACAAGCTTTAGGTTCTCCGCATGTTGCAGATGCTCTATTACAATTTTCTAATCTTAGCATTGCTTTTGATTTGAATTTTAGAAAAGTATTCATACTTTCTATGTCGTAAGCAATTAATGAACTGCCATTTGTTTTCTTAAAATTTCTCGTGTTTCCATTAAAATTTTACCAAGCATGTTTTTGCCCGTACCACTACTTCCACAGCCCCAATAAGAATCAATATGTGAGTCTTCAATAATTTCTTCATCACCAGTGCCAAGTAGAAGAGCTTTTAGTTCAGGATAAGTAGAAAATTTAGCAAGAACACATTTTCTCATTACATCGTCTTTTATTGATTCCCAATCTTTTCTTAAAGGTATGGATCTATCTCTACCTAATTCTGCAGCTTCTCTTGGTGTTGCTGCATTTGCAATCATTTCAAAACGTACTGTATTTACATATTTTTGTGCTTGAAAATAATGTTCTGTAGTTTTCCAAGTATAGCCATCAAGTTTGAATGTATGGCGAGAAAAATTCGAAAACGCACCAAAAGGTTCTTTAATTTTATAGAATTTGATAGGCATTTGAACTTCTCCAATGATTATTGTGTTGATTTTACTGCTTCAGGTTCTTCTGAAATTGATGAGACAGTAGCTTCTGTGTCTTTCAATAGTCTGGCATATACGCCCTTGCCAACATAGACTACAGATCCTGCCTTGATATTAATTTTAGTTTCTTTGGCATCCTTTCCTGCGACTTCTTTGAAGATGCTATTGATGCCTTTCCCTAAAAGATCCATGCATTCATCAAGTTTTTCGAAAGCTTTTTCAAAATGCGTGTTCACTCGAGCCTCCTTAGATAAATTAATTGTTTTTAGTCATAATGCCTTATTGGTATTATATTTGAATATGCTAGACTGTGTTCTAGTATGGTTCATGTAATTAACTTATATACTTTTTATTTATTTTCAAGTTGCTTGTAAAAAGATAAAAAGGATTATATGCAAATAACGCCAAGATTACAAACTGAAATAGTAGAATATTTGTGGCAAGAAATGAATAATTTACCTAAAGGGCCACAATTAACAAACGAATCAAACAAAAATGATGTTATAGCAGCTGCAATGTCGAGAGGTGTTAGATTAGGTATGAGTAGAGCAATTACAATAATCAATTATTGGAATAAGCCGAATAAAGGTAAAGTTCATGCAAGATTAAACAGTTCACAAGAAATTGAAGGGTAATATGGGAAAATACATCTGGTGGGTAGTAACTCTATCTTTGACTATTTTAGTTTATTGCGATAAAATTTTTGATATGAAAGCTTGGTATGTCGATAATTTAGTAAAAATGTTTTTCGTCTATAATGTTCTTATGGCATCATTAACGTTTTTAATGGTCATTTTACTTAGTTATCTATCCAGACATATAGAGTCGATTACAACCAGTCATGAAAAAACTTTAAATTTATCTAAAGAATTTGAAAAACCGCTTTTCCAAATTTCAAAAGTTATTTCTGTTTTAGTGACAGTTTTTTATGGAGTTACTGGGTGTTGGTGGTTTTTTACTTTTAGTTGTATTCAAATTTGTTCTATTCTTATTATGACTCAACAAACAAAAGATATAGTAAAGTCATATAAAGCAGCCCATCCAGAAGCTAAGATGCCAGAAACAGATGAACCCGAAAAAAAGAAAAAAGTCGACAAGAAAGCAAAATTTAAGTTTTTGAAGGAAACATGAATAATAAAATTAATTTTATTTCAGATATTGAAGTTGAACCCGTAGAATTCATAAAAAAACTTACAAACGAATATACACAAGTCGTAAGAAGTTTAGACGTTCATCTAAATTCTCGTAGGGTTCTTTCTAAGAAATGGGATGATATAGTTGATGATCCGGAATATGTTCTTATTGAAGACAATGGGAGTTTTAAAATAAGAGCAAAAACTGACAGGATCATTCTTGTGACAGTCGATAACAAAGAATTGGCAGAAAATATTATTATTCTTATGAATCTTGCTTTTAGAGAAGGCGCAAAACAGATTATACGTGTCCTTGAAACGTTATAGGTAGTTTAACTTTTAACTAACGATATGAGTTATTGCAACATAGGGAGGTTCTCAATGGAAGTTATTCTATGTCCGAAATCAAGAAACTTAGTTGATAAGGACGTATGTGTTGCTTTGCAAAATTTATCGAAGCCTATGGCAGAAATCTTTGCCAGGAAAATTTGTAAAACCGTAAACGGGTGTCCTCATGAAGGTTTATGTACTGCTTTTGAATCAGGCTGGATGGCAGTCGGAGAATTTGTCTCTTCAATGAAAGAAGAATAATGAATTGCCCTATAAAAGATTGTGTCTTACATAAAGATTGCGAGATTTTAGAAATCATTAGAAAAGCGCCTAAAAATGCTGCATCTTGTTCTTATTTTAAAAGCCAAGCTCAGGTTGATAAAAAGAAAAGAAAACAAGAAAAACATGCTGCTGATTTAGAGGCAGCAAAGAAAAGAAAGAAGAAATAATTTTTGTATTGATTTTATCTCTTTCTTTTTTTCATGGAAGATGCACCTAAAAAATATGACCCAAATGATGATCCTACTTCTAAAGAGTATCTGTCTCTACATTCTGCTCCCTGGTTGACAAAACATGTAGCTTCGCTTCTTGCTATTTTTGCTTTATTTCTGACATTTGGTCTTTTCTTTATTTTGATTTATTTTCCTTTGGACCCTGCAAAAAAAGATATTGCAATTTACATTTTGGGAGTCTTGTCAGCTATAATCACACAAATATTTTCTTTTTATTTTGGATCTTCAAAAGATTCAGAAGTTAAAAACAGAATGCTACATAGACAGATGTCAAAAAATAACGAAAAAAATGATTGACAAGTATTGTATATTTAGACTAAAGATTTACTAGATTAGATTTCCTTCCTTACTTATTAATTCAAAACAAATTTGCTTTTTAAGGAGGGAATATGGTATACTCATTTTTTCTTTTTTGTCTTGTAAAAAACAAACCAATAATCGATGACCTAGAACTAAACACTGATATTGATTTGGATTACTCGCAATTCAAGTTGAAATGTCGTGTTGGGTCAGAAAAAATTGGACTCCCAATTATTTCTTATGCTGATCAGTTTTTTGCTGATATAAAACTTAAAGTTTATGACTATATGTCAAAAGAATTGAAAAAAGGAAAGACAAAAGATAATGTTCTTGTAACAACATTTATAGCTAAAGACACAAGAATTGATTTATCAAGATTGATAAAAGGTGAGACTGTCGATGATTATCTTTTAGAGTTCGTTCAAAATTGTAATACGACAAGAGTTTTATATAGTCCAATTGTCATATATGACCATATAAAGAATGCTGAACAGCTTGTATTCTAACTCTTTTTTCTTGTTTTTATAAAACATAGAAAGAAAAAGGAGATTCAAAAATGGATGTTATAAGCGTTGATCTTAGTAAGAAAGAAAAATCTTTTGCTCACTGGTTAGCTAAAGTTTTGAATTCTCTTGACAAAAAATCTGTTGACGAAATGAAGGAAATGATTTCTAAATCAAGAGATGAAGGAGTAAATGTTAGTGAACAATATTTAGAAAATGTAATTACGACAATTGATAGTTTTAGTGGTAATAAGAATAAAGTTTTGAAATATCTTGGCAATATAATGCTTAAAGGTGCTGATCTTGGAGTTATTTCTTCGATCGAATTAATGGCTAAAGTTGCTGAGTATTACGGTTCAATGGATGAATTCATAGTTGATTTTACAATTAGAGAATCTGCTTTAATAAAATCTTCTGATTTGGTTTCTAATTTGAAAGAAACTTGGGAAAAAGCAAATGGTGACATAAATACATTTTCAAAACGCGTAATGCCATTTATTGAAAATTATTTGACAAGAAGAAATTCTGCTGCAGATATTAATGAAATGCGAAAAGCACTTACACAAGCAACAGAAGGTGCTATACGTTTAGTTAATCGAAATGATGTTTGGTCAGTAACTGAAATTAAAGAACCTGCTATAGCATAATTTCAATACATTCACGCTGGGGAATATCCGAAAGGGTAAGTTCCCCAGTAAAGAACTGCTCTGTTATTCTGTCAATATCTTCTTCTTTATAGTGGTCAAAATCCAGATAAAGTTCGTTTTTGTTTTTGATTGGATGTATTGTTCCGGTAACTTGGAATGCTGGGGGCATTATGACATCAGGGTCTTTGGAGTCATATTCACGACCATCCCAGATGAGAACCGAGATGTCCGGGTCAATCTCGTGGATTTTCTCGGCAGCTCCTTGGCCACGCATACCATTGAATGCGCGACCACTTACGTTCCACACATCCATATAAATACATAACTTTTTGAGTTTCCCAGTCTTTGCAAAGCCGATAATTTGTTCGAAGTTGTGTTCGTAAGTAGCAATATCAGAGCTCAAACTATTTTTGAGTTCTTCACATAGTTCCGGCATACCTGCTGTAAAAATATTCATATTGCCTCCCTATAAATTATATCACAATGACAAATTACAGATTGCCAAGTTTATAATCAATCCAAAGCTGTAAGACTGTATGTGGACAAAAGTAATTAGAACGAATTCGTTTTATGGTTTTTTGAGTATTGAACCCGGTATAAAGATACCAATGAAACCAAATATATTCAGAAGCAGCTAGAATGAAGAGGATAACTATGAGCCGCCATTTAAAATATAAATATTCGATTTTTTCGAAACGATTCATAGTACCTCCATCGAGCAATTTCGAAAGAGACTTTTAATACTGCCAAAAAATATTTTGGGATTTATTATGAAGGGATATCGCGTTGTTTAAAAGTGTTTGCCAAACGTACTTTTGTAATAAGTTTAGCAAATGAATCGTCATAAAGCATTCTTGTAGGTACCCAATTTGAAAATGTTTCATAACAAGGAGCACACATAATACAAGAAGTTTTTTCTGATGTGACTCCCATAAGACGATCACCAAACATTTCTTGCTTTTTTGATTTTAAAAATTCATGGACATTAAAATTTTCTTCTTTGACACTTCGTATCATTCCCTCCATTGAAGCTTCTGTTTGTTTGTCAATATTTTTAAAAAGATCATCTCTTGATAAAGTTTCTAAACCACAAATACAGCATTTTTTCCCATTTTTCCATTTTTTGTCTTCCCACCCCCAAATATAATCGTTGTCAGGGAAAGGAAGAAATCCATGTAATAAATGTATTGCAAAAGGCTTTGATTTTTCTGTACAGAAAAGCGTCTCAAATTTTTCAAATTCTGGTGCTGTTAAGCGAGCAGGTTGCTGATATTGTTGTTTTATTTCTTGTTTGAGAGGTTCAGCAACAGCTGTTGTTTGTCTTTGTTCTTCTTTAGCTAATTTTGCTTTTATGAGAGCATCTTGTAGATTGTGCATGTGGCCTCAAAATTGTGAGTCATGAAAAGCTTGCATATATTGTTCGGATAAATCTTCTTCTATTATATTAGGTGAAGGGTTTTGTTGTGCAAAAAGAATTGCTTCATCGATAATTGTGTCTAAAATAGGATTGTAACCATAAATAGCTTTCCAAATCATAAATGAGACGCGTTCGCAACCTGATGTACTATGACCCATAGACATTATACTATGTTTTGTCCAAGTCCATGCATTACGTTCAAAATGTAAAGAATAAAAATCTCCATAACCTAATGCAGCATTATGAGAGTTAAGAGAAGTCTTGATTAGAGTTGTATCTGCAGAACCTATCAATACAGAATATCTCCAAATACCATCAGAATCAACTACGGGTGTGTCATGAGATATCTGTCGCCACATTTCATTGACTCTTACTTTATCTTTTTCAAATTCTCTAATACTTTTAAATGTTGCTCTTGTTGCTTCTTTTTTATTTGAAATTTTTGACATTCTTGCTATAGAAAAATCTTGTTGATGATTAAAATGAACTGATATTGATAAATGATATTTTCTACCTATTTTATAAAGTTCTAAATGATATGGAAATGAATTTTTGAATTGTAGGGTTTTAATATCTGCATAAAATCTACCAGGATCCGCGTGCCATTCGTCATCATAGCCTGTTCCACCATGACAGCACCAAAAATTCCTGACAAAGCTGTTATCGCGTGACCGCATAGCACATATTTTTAATTCAGTCATATAGACACCTTATCCCAAACATAAATTATGTTCTTGGTAGGCTCGACTGATCTACTATACAACCAAGGGAATTGGTATGCCTTATGGGGTAAGTCAAGAATCTTTTTTTTATTATGCACTTTTTCATTGCCAATAATGATATATTGATCGACACGTTTTAAAATCCATCCTTCATCTACACCATACATATTCCCACCACGGTCATGTTCTTGCATAGTGTATTTATGAGTAACCCAACACCCAAGTACTATTTTGGGTTTATATTTGTAGACTGCATCTTTTGCAGTTATTTTTTCGACATCGTTTGGATATTTCACTGTCGGTTGACCCATCATACTGTAGTAGTTCTGTATTTGAGGGTCATCCATTAATTTAGAGTCTGTTGCTGGAATTTTCAAATATCTAGCAAGTGCTCCATGTCCGGCACCAATTTCGATCATTTTAGAAAGATCAAAATTGTCTTTTAACCAATTGGCTAATTCAATTGTCGGGAAACAATAGAAACCATACTTGTGTCCAAAAATAGCCAAATGGTTCGATGGTATTTGCGCCAATGTTTCTGCAGGCACAACTTGCAGTAATCCATTACACATCAGGATGTCATCTAAATAAGAGACATCCTGATTATTAAGAACTTTACAAGGTCCGAATAAATTCATTATGGCTTCTCGAAATGCAGGCAACCATTTTCGACATAGGCCATGACTGGACCGTCACCGAAACCGAGACAACTACGACGGAATGTAATACGTCCATCTGAATGGACGATGTTTCCGTCTGTCAAGGGCGTTGTACCATTGATGATGATTTTGGAATTGTCAACCATGTCGCCGGGATTCCAGCCGAGTTGTCTGACGATGGAAGCAGGGATACGAAGTCTGGCATTGCAATCGGAACGAACTTTTGTTTTTTGTGAGTTTGTCGACGGAGTTGTTCCCGGAAAATTGACGGTATTTTGCGGGGGCATTGCGCTCTGATTTCTTCTTTTGTAATCATTGGGATCTGAACCCATGGGATGATACAAGAAAGCGGTTGCCGGACCATTGGACGTTTGAACATCGATAAGAGTTGTTGCATACCCTTGCAGGACAACCAATGCGTTTTGTCTGAGCCAGGCAGCAACTATGGAATTTTTCACCCAGTGCTGATCTTCTTTGATGGAGTTTCCGATGTCTACCGATGTAAACATTCCTCCTTGGGCACCGAATTGCTCGACTTTTGCTTGGATGATAGAATCATCAGACATAGAACCTCCTTATTTGGTCATTTCAACCAGATATGTTAAAGTGGCTTGTTGCAATTTGAAAACAATAAATTCGTCATTATATAACGATCTTCCTTTTTGAGCATGAATTGAGTCATATCCATGTGGTATTCCAGAATACCGAGCGTCATGGGCTACAAATGTTTTTCCCATAGCAACATTTGCAAGAAATAAGAAAGAATTTGAATTTTTATTGCCACGTCCGCCCCAAAATCCTGTAGAGTAATTAAGAGATTTCGTCGATGCATTAGCAAAATAAATACCATCACCGAACATACGACCTGTGACATGACCGGCATTGCATGAAGGGATGATCAGACCCCCCTTGAGAATACTCAAAATATTGCCATTTTTTGAGCCATGGAAGAGTTCATGTTGGTTACCGAATTGTTTTTCAGTTTTTTCAAATCTTGCTCTTTCTGCAGGTATTTTGATTTTGAAAACGTTTTTAGGTTTCCAGTTCCACACATCAGAACCACGATGATTTCCCGCTTTTGTTGTCGTAATATAGGAGTAAATTCGATCAATTTCTCTTTTGTCGGAAACTATTTCGATATCTGTACCAAGAGCGCGTTTTTGTTGTGCGGCATTTTGCATGGCGGCACCCATTGTAACAGCTGATTCAAGGTTGTCAAGCAATTCGAATTCTTCGGCGAGTTTTGCCGCAGAAAGAATCCAGTCATCTTTTGTTATTTTGTGTCCAAAGGGATGGGGAATCATGGAGAAATATTTTGCATTGTGATCTCGAGTCAATTGATTGTCGGGGTTGATTTCGTCATTAACCATCAGAGATTTCAAAGACATAAGTGGGACTCTTGCATTTGCCACATGTTCTTTTGTGACGGGACCCAGGGGAGTTTCAAACCCATTTGATGTTAGTTTCAAGGTTGTCAATGTAGAAATGGTATGGATGTTTTCATCGACAATTTGACGGATAATTCGAGCAACTTCCGGATTGGAATAAGAGTCAACAACATCATCTTTTTTGACTGAAACAGTAATGCCAACATTTTTTCCGCGGACATTGACAGAGCCAACCGTGGGTGCGAATGTCTCGACCAATTCATATTTTTCAACACGGTTTCCACCGAGTTCGCTTTCTTTTTTCTTGCCTTTGAGTTTTGAAGCGAGGATAACTTCAAATTCACGATCTGCTGTTGAAAGATCGAGAGGTCTACCGAGGTATTCATCGCGGACTTCATAAACATCGGTTTTTCCGAGACGGCCATAATGAGTAAATAACCGATATTGACCTTTAGAATTTTTTTGAAGCTCTATTGAATAGAACTTGTTGTTGTTTCCTTCAGGGTTGCCGCAGAATAAAACTTTATGTTTTACTGTTTCTGTAAAACCATCGTTTTCAGGTCCTGACACTTTCCGGGATTTTAACAGTTTTTCCGCCATTTGAGTCTCCTATCGTTTCTATACAGTCCCAATCTTCATCTAAAATATCTTTCAAAGTTTGCTGAAACAATAGATGTGATTGAAATATTTTTTCTGGTGGAACTTTTGAGCCAAATGTTCTAGCATTAACTCTTGAAACAGCCACATTTGGGTCTGTAGGAAAAAGAATTGCTTTGCGTTTAAAATCCGATACTTGAAGAGGAAGAGCCCCAAGAAAGTCTCTTCTTAAAAATGTACTTGTGTTAGTTGCATCAAATGTTATTGAAATATTATTTACTAAAGCCCAACGTGTTGTGTATTTTGCAATATTCCAAACAGTCTCTTCTTGACTATGATTTGAAATATCACCAGTTAAATATAATCGTATTGAATCAGGACAGACAACATAAGTTTTTCGAGGTTGTATGTTTAGCCAAGTAGATTTCCCAGAACCGGGAATACCGATCAACATATTGAACCAAATATCCATTATATTCTCGAAATTTTGAAGTCTTTTAAAGTTATCACGAAATTACGCTTTTCACCTGTTTCTAAATATGCTATTAATATCTCTGTCGCTACAGCAATAGCCAACAAAATTATATTCCTTGCTAAAGGATATTCACATATATCCATATTAGTTACTTCATCAGGCACTCTGTATTTTTCGTTCCAGATTATTTCAGCATAATCTTGGAACAAACCAATATGCAAACAATCAATGTTATTTTCTTTACAATATTCTGTTATCAATTTTCTACTTGGTACATTGTCAAAGCCATCAATAACTAAACTTGAAGGCTCTATAAGATTAAGATTTGATTTATCAAGTTTTTTAGAAATTGCAGTAATTTGCGTATTGAGAACTTCAAACATTCTATTTCTTAATGCTGTTACTTTAAGCTGTCCAATCTCTCTTGAGCTCCATATTTGTGTATGTCTATTTCCATCTTCAACTCTGTCAAAATCTATTACGGAAATTTTTTTGAAGCCTTGACGGATCAAATTATCGACAAGATTAGAACCTATAGCTCCAGCACCACACATAGTAATAGAAAATTTTGACATCATTTCGAATAATACTTTTTCCCGATATAGTTCTTCATGTTTGAAAGTACTCATTTTATCTCTCTTTCAATATCCCATGCAGGTCTGAATTTATCAAGTACTATATATCCTCTTGACATAGCTTTCTCTTGGAATTTTTTAAATGAACATTCCAAAATTATTTCCTGTTTTTCGTTACTGTCATAAAATTCGGCAGATATAGAACATAAGCGAGCTGCACATCCTGTTTTCTTTTCTATATACACTTTTTCTTTTGTTGCATAGACATTATAAGGAAATTTAGACAATGCTCATTTTTTTCTTTCTTTTTTCTAATTTTTTCCTGAGCTTTTTATTAAATAATGCACCTTTATTTTCATAGAAGCAAGCCAGTTAATAACATCTTCAGGAGTTTCTTTTTTGAACCCTTTATTTTTCATAGAATTCCAATATAAAAATGTTTGATTAGTTTATCTCTCATAATTGGTTGGTAGTTCACATTGCCGCCAGGCCAACGTTTAAATAAATAACAATTTCTCCAAAGAAATTCTCTTCTTTTTTTATGGTCATACATGATCCCACAAATCAATGGGCGTTCTAAAGTTCTAACCCAAGAACGCATTGTTTTTTTGTCTTCTTTGCTTGGATTCAAAGTAACCGTAGTTGGATGGGTATGAAACCACCCGATGATAAATTTTGACAAACCTTTTCGCCAATCAAATTCTACAGCAAACTCTTCACCTTCATCCAAATATTTAAGCCAACCGAAAATAAATTTTCCAATTTTAAAACCGTATAATGTCCAGCATCTTTCTTTAAAAGTTGTGAGTTCTATGGATTCTTCCTGCATGCTGACCCTCTCTCATAACTGTTATAAGACTTTTTAAATCATATTTTCTATCTTCACCAGACAAACAAATTCCAGCAGTTATTACGCTATGACTTTCGTTTTTACTCACATGGCTTGTATATTGTTGTCCATCGACAATATAAGTTACGCTGAAATGGTCGCTTTTTTCCGTAAATTTTATAAATTCGCCACCAGCATGTTCAACATCATCTTTAAGAGATGTCTTCTTTTTGTCAATTACAAGTTTTTTATCAAGTGTAACTCTTAAAGTATAAGCAATTTTTTCTTCGATTGTCAAACCCGAATAATTAATTTTCTTTGAATCGACAACTTTCAACAATTTCTCTCTTAAATATGATGCCTTTGAAATGTCATTTGAATAATCCAATTGATGGTACCAGAAATTTGCGCCATCAAAACGCACAATGACTCTGTCAAAATCTTGAACTGAATCATCAGTAAGATACACAGGGATCATTTGCTCAAATGGAAGTTTTAAATTATTTGATTTTTCGGGTATACCAAAATAAACGTTATTTTTTTTCATTACAAGAATAAAACGAATCTTGGTTAGAAACTTCAAATAAGTATCGATATCAGAAAGATCAGCCTGTTCGACAGTTTTTGCTGTCTTTCTGTCTATGGATTGTATTTTATACCAACCTGGAGTTTTTTGCGAAATTTTGAATTTATAAACAATGCCTTCGATCTTGGTGGCTACATATTCATTAAAAAAAATAGGGGAGATAAACTCTTGAATAGCCGCTTCTTTCTCCCCTACTTTTTTAATAAGATCAAAAACATTAGACATAAGACTTTCGAATCGGAAGTGGAAAGTCCATAATTTCATAAACAAGGTCTAACTTTGATTTACGAGAAAGCAAAGGTATCAGACCTGAAAGTCCATAGTAGTCATTTCCTGATGGTTCATATGAATCAAAAGAAATTCCTGCGTTTTTAAGCGAAGTACTGAGTCCAGTTTTTTTGTCACCTACTCTTACGATAATAATTGCAGGAGTTACTTTCATTTCCTGTACATACTTTGGAAATACATCAGCAAATCGTGGATTCTGGTTTTCATCCTCATCAGTCACAATAATGAGCTGTTCAGCATATAATTTATACCTGATCATGAAATCAAGAGCACAACCAACTGAAGTTCTACCGCTTGCATGGATTGGCGCAAATGCTTTTTCCCAAGCAGTTAATGTATTTTCACTTGCTTTAACAGCTTGTGCCATAGTATCAAATGCGACACCGAACAAATCAGCTTCCATTGAACCACAAATTGTTGCAGCAATCTGTTTTCCAACTTGAATTGCAACATCCATAGAACCTGATCTGTCAATGAGCAACCCAGTAGAAACTTTGATTGACCCAGATTTTTTGATTTGCTTATCAGCAATTTCATCCAACTGCTTGAGAACAGTTTCGTCTTTGACTCTTCCTGTCTGCTTAGCTCTTTTGGATTTGAGAGCAGTTACATTCTTTGCTGTTTTTGCTGCTTCAAGTTTTTCTGTGATCAATTTTTTTGTTCCAGGATTATCCATTGCACCTTTTTCTTGCAAAGAAGCAATGTTTGTAATAATTTCCTGAGCAGTCATGTTATTGATCAAAGCAATCAAAATAGATGGCGTAATTTTATCTCTCAAACCTACTGCAATAGTGTAAGGAATTTTATGTTGCACCATCAGATTGGCTGCTTTCTCAGGCGTATCAGCTTCTCTGATTTGTTTGAAAACAGTAAGTTTGCTATCTTCAGGAAATTTTTCTTCAAACAGGATTTGTTGTGCTCTTGGACAAGGTTTGATCTGAACACCTTTACCTGCATAAAAAGATTTCAAATCATTGAAATTTGTCAGAGCAACAGAATCAAATCTATCATTGTCTTTTTCAAGCCAACGAACATATCTTTCGATTTCAGTTCGAAGTATGTTTGGGATATTTTTGATAAGACCAACTTGTTTCTTAGAATTTTTGATCTCATCAATCATTTTCTTTCCGCGTTTGACTTGTTCACCCGTCTTTTCCCTCAGAGTGATTTTCTTCCCTTTAATGAAACTGAGAATTTTGATTTTCATAAAGGGAGCTTGATTTTGAAAAAGAGCAATACCTGTTTCGCGATTGTCCAAGAAAGGATCTGTGATCAACATGGCTGTGAAAACTTCATTATGATCACGAAGATCACCATTCTTTTTGTACCATGCAGCAAGATGTGCATAGAACACAGGATCTTTCTCTCTCATTTCTGCATGAATTTTTTGCAATTCACCCGTGTCTCGATGAGGACAGGTCATAAATGAGTTGAGGATTTTAACCCTGATGTCTTGTTCTTTTTTTACCATAGTTGTCATTTTAATGACCTCCCCATCTCGCATTGGGACGTACGGTGATATTTCCGTTCGAGTTGATTTCGACAAAATGAGCTTCAAATTCATTTTGATTCACATCATAATGATTTGCTAAAGCTCGTTTTACAATTTCTGGTGTCATATTTCTTGGTTCAGGATTTGTTACTCCCAGAGCTTCATGTCTATCTGGTCTGAACACTTCGTCAAACTCAAGATCTTCATTTCTTCCGCCGTAAACAACATGGATCGTTGACATAGTTCATTCCTTTCTTTTGCTTGTTGCTCTATTTCTATATTTTAACTTGTAAAATTCTAAAAATAATGCTAAAAACAAAAGAGGGCTCTTTTGATTGAGCCCTCTTCTTCATCGTGAATTTTAAAATTTAAGTCATGTCTGAGTTCTGAGAGCTGTTTTCTTTGTCCAATTAGCAGTTGGGTGCCTTAAACCACTCGGCCATACTCCACCGCCGGTGGAGCAGTCAGATTTGAACTGACGAAAAAAATGTAAGCTTCCAAGGTTAAAAGACATGACTTATTTTTTCCTTATTTAAAAGACAAGTGTTCGAGTTATAAATGCTATTTTTTGGTCGCTTTTCCTGGATTTGAACCAAGAACGAATTGTTCCAATAACAATTGCTCTACCAATTGAGCTTAAAAGCATGTAAGCACTTAGAGTTAAAGAACACTTGTTTATTTTTCAAAATTAAAACTGCTCGAGTTACGTATGCTATTTTTTACTTTCCCCCACCAAGAAAACACATATTTTCTTAGCGGGGGAATGACGAATCGAACGTCAAACTTCGGTTTGGTGAACTAAAGTTATATCCATGTAAGCACCCGATGTTAAAGAGCAGTTTTAAAAATTTATTTTCAATTTGAAATGAACAAATGCTCGAGTTGTAAATGCTAGTTTTTGGCTACTTTTTCAGGATTCGAACCTGAGACTTATCGCTTAATAGGCAATCGCTCTACCAGCTGAGCTACAAAGTAATGTAAGCACTTGCTGTTAAAGAGCATTTGTTCTAGAATAAATATATATCAAAGTTAGCAAAAGTAACAATTATTTTTAAAAAATATTTTTTATTTTCATTTTAAACCAATAAGGTGGTATAATCTATAATATAAGGATAAGGGTAGATATTTGTTGGTTAGATAGATTTGATTTACTCTCAATTAAATTCCTTCCTATCAAAATTAAATTAACTTGACGATTTCTGGAACATTGATTAATTCAAAAGTTGTTCTGGATGTTTTTTTGCTGCCCATAACAATGGGAGGGAATATGAAAACATTAAAATTTTTCTTGATTTTCTTAGTCGCTATTGCAAGTTTTGCCGACAAGAAACTTGATGGTCTTCTTTTTAAAAAAGATTATAAGCAAGTTATCAAATATATTGAGACAAACTATAAAGTGCAAGACGAAGAAACTACTTATGCTTATGGTTTTGCACATGAAAATCTCGGCTTTGATGAAAAAGCAATTGCTTGCTATCTGTCTTTATATAGACTTTATCCTTCTAATTGTCTTGTTCTAACTTCTCTTGCTAGAGTCTATTGTAAAATCGGTCTTTGCGAAAGAGCTTATGAATTCTCTTCTAAATGCGTACAAAAAGACTCAATTACTGAAAGTTACAAACTTCAACATGCTAGTATCTGTTACAAAATTAGAAGGTATGATGAGGCCCAAAAATGGTTCGAAAAAATTAGAACAACAAAAGAAGCTAAAGAAGCATTGGGCACAATTTACTATGAAAGAAAATTGTATAAACAAGCTATTCCCTATTTATTGAAACAATATTCACTTAAAAAAGATGATGCAATTGCACTCCGTCTTTCATTATGTTATGCGGCTCTTGGTCAATCTGATTCTTCATTATTGTATTTGAAAACTGTAAACAATATTTCTATAGAGGACAGACTCAAACTTGCTAGACTTTATATCTCAAAAGGACAATGCCAAGAAGCTTTTGTTGAGTACAATAAACTCCAAGTACAAAGTTTTCAATATGAAGATTTGACAAATCAAGGGAAATGCTTAGAAGAACAAAAAAATATTTCAAGAGCTCTTGCTTTTTATGAAGCAGCAACAAAAAAAGCTGATGCCAAACAAGCATTGCAGCTTAAATTGAAAATAGCAAAAATATACATGAATTTGAAAGATTATGTAAGTGTTTTGAAATATGTAAAAGAATTTGAAGTGTTAAACGCAGGTCTTGAATACAATAGACTTATAGCCCAATACTATGCAACTACAAATGATTATGCTAAAATTGAATTATATGCAAATAAAGTTTTAAGAGTTGACTCATCAGCTATTCCAATGTATTTCCTGTTGATCGATGCTTATGAAAAACAGAATTATAAGACAAAAGCAAAAAAAATAGCAGTTCGGCTTTCAAAACAAAAAGATACGCCAGAAAATGCTTTGCAACTTGGTGATTACTATTATGAAAACAAAAATTATGATAAAGCTCAAAAATATTACGAAAAGACATATATTTTTAGAGAAAATTTTGATGTTCTTGAAAGAATAGCGATTTGTGCTTTCAAACAACAAGATTATGATAAAGCAAAAGATGCTTCTGAAACACTTTTAAGAAAAGGAGCTGCTTCCAATAAATGCAGAGAAATAATCTATAAAATTGCTCTTGACAAAAAGAAATATCAAAAAGCAATTGAACAACTTGAAATTCTTGTGAAATTTACGCCAAGCCTTGAGCAATACAAAGATTTAGCAGTTTGTTATAGAGAGACAAATAGAAAAGAACAACTATTTGTTATAGACACTAAAATTGTAGAACTCGATTCTAAAGACATAGAATCTAGAGAAAGACTTGCAAATTCTTATTATGCAACTGAAAAAAACGCTCAGGCATTGAAACACTATTATGAATTAGAAAAACTTAGAGTTTTCAATGTCACAGACTATTTCAAAATTGTTACATTGCTAGGGAAAGCAAAAGACAATCAGAATTCCATTGTGTATCTAAAAAAGATCCTGAATCTTGATGCTCAAAATGTAGATGCTCATAAAAAATTAGCTGATGTCTATTTCAAACTTAAAGATTATGACAATGCCTATCTAGAATACAACAAAACAATGACATTAGCTTATTCAAGAATAGACTATCTCAAGAATTTCAGCTATGTAGTCATAATCAAGAAAAATGTCTCAGAAATTATAAGAATCTGCAATAGAGCTTTAGTGACAAAACAAGCTGATAGTTTGGTTATAATAAGCCTTGCTAATACTTATTATGATATGGGGAGCTACACAAAAGCATTGAATGTCTACAATAAATTACAACAAGAAAAAATCACGGCACCTATTATTCTAAAAATAGCTATTTGTCAAGAAAGAACTGGTGCGATTTCAAATGCAATAGCTTCTTATGAACAATATGTCAATCTTGTACAAACAGCAAAAAACGAATACTTCAACCTTGCAGCTCTTTATCTTAAACAAGGTAAAAAAGATTTAGAAATGAGCACGTACAAATCTTATCTTGCAAAATATAAAAATGATAAATTGAGTTTAAAAGTAGGAGTATACTCTTATGAAAAAGAAGACTACAAGTCAGCAGTAAAATACTTTGCTCTAGCAAATATTATAGGCAATGCTGATCAAAGTTTTATATATGGCAGAGCGCTTTTCATGACTAAAGAATATGATAATGCAATTTCAATTTTGACTATGTGTACGAAATTCAACAGTTATTCTAGAATAGCTGAAGTTTATAGACTCATAGCTGTTTCTCATGAAAATTTGAAAAATATAGAAAAAGCAATCAAGTTCTATAAACTCTATTGTCAAATCAATACTAGAGATTCTACATATTTCTACCACATGGGAAGATTACAAGAACAGCTACATGTCAATCTTGCAAAAGACATCTATGTAGCCAATACAAAAAGATTCTATTATGATTATAGAAACTATGAAAGACTAAGTGGAATTTATTTCAAGCTTGGGGATTATAAGAGAGCTCAGTATAACTTTGAAAAAACAAAAGCATTGAAAGACACTATTTCAGTAGATATGCTTTCAAAACTAGCATATTGCTACAAACAGAACGGCAACAGAGTTTTGGAAATAAAGACATATAAAGAGATTTTGGGCAGAGACAGTAAGAACTTTAATGCAAACAAGGAACTCGGCATCTATTGTTATGAAGTAGGCGAACTACATGAAAGTCTAGCCTATCTACGAATGGCGAAGGCACAAAACAATTCTGACCCTGATATGTTATATATACTGGGCAAAATCTATTTGAAGGATGCCTATTCGAGTGAAGGCTTTGAATTCTTGCAAACAGCAAAACAACAAAAATCTAAAGACACAACAATAAGACTATATCTAATTGACTCTTACAAAAGATTCTCTAAATACAATGAAGCAAAAAATGAAACAGAACAATTGCTTGCAATAAACAGGAGTTTTACAAATCTAGATATCTATGCAAAAATTCTATATCAATTGAAGGATTATGCTGGTGCTGAAAATATAGCTGTAGAAATGAGAAAGAAAGAGCCGCAAGATATTAATTTAATGATGTTCTTAGCTCAAATCAAAATTGAGCAAGGCAATCTTGATGATGCTTTGGAATATTGCAAAATGGTTTCTTATGTTGATTCTAGATATGCTCCAGCAATTTGTAAAAGAGCTGACATCTATATGTTGAAAAAAGACAACGAAACAGCAAGAGAGTATTACAATAAAGCTATTTCAATAGATCCGAAATATGCTATGTCATATTATGGGCTTGGAATGATTTGTAAATTTAATGGCGAAATCAAAACTTATACTGAATATATAACAAAAGCTGTGGCGTTAGACTCGACAAATACTATCATAGCAGAAGAACTTAAAAGGACAAAATAATGCCAAGTTCAATTCAGCACACGCCCTTTTTGATGAATCTGACTGTGCTTGTCATTGATGATGATCGTACAGAGTTAGATGTTCTCAAATTGTTTGTCGACAATCATGGAGGTCATTGCTTTGTTGCTGAATCATTACCTAAAGCAATAGAACTTATAGAAGCTCATCAATTTGATGTAGCTCTTTGCGATATTTGCCTTGACAATGGTTGCTCTGGGTTTGATTTTATAGATCAAGCTAGTGGAATTGACCCTGAATTGACAATTATTTTAACTACAGGTTACAACACAGATCAATTTATTACTACAATTATAAAAAAGAATATATATGCATTTTTGAGTAAACCTTTTCAACTCATGACTTTAGGTTTGTTACTGTTACAAGCTTCTCGTAATACAAGGAATCTAAGGAGAAACACACATCTAGCAGAAAACCTGCGTACAAAAATAGTTGCAATTCAAAAAGAGAGAGATAAAATTTTCTTTAATACTTTGACAGCATTGACAAATGCTCTAGAACAAAAAGATGAGTACACAAAAAACCATTCAGAAATGGTAGGTGAACTCTCAGAGAAAATTTGTTGGGAATATTCTGATGACTCAAACTTTATTGAAGATGTTACTATAGCAGGCAGACTACATGACATTGGGAAAATTGGTATAAGAGACGAAATACTTTTTAAAAAAGATAAATTGTCAGATGAAGAATATGAACTCATTAAACATCACTCAGAAATGTCATATAAAATTATTAAACCAGTCGATGCTGTCGGGAAAATAAGTGATTATGTCTTGCATCACCATGAACGTTGGAATGGTGAAGGTTACCCACATAAATTGAAAGAAAAAGCAATACCTGCTGGTGCTCGTATTCTTGCTGTTGCTGACACTTTCAATGCATTGGTTTCAAATAGACCTTATAGAAAAGCACAAGACATAGAATATGCTTTGCAAATTTTATTTGATGGACGTGGAATTCTTTTTGATGCTGAAATAGTAGAAATTCTTTACAAAATCATTAAAACAAAAAGGTTGGATTCATGAGTAAAATAAATGATTCTGCACAACAAGGCGTGTATTTCTTTCTTTGTCCAGGTTGTAATTGTGCTCATTGGTTTTCTACAAGTGGTTTTACACCTGCACAAGCCTTAACAGACACTGTCCCTAAAGGACCTGTATGGACTTGGAATGGTGATAGAGAAAAACCAACAATTAGAGCTTCTATTTTAACCAAACATGTAAAAAACCCACCAGGAGATCCGAGTACTTGGGTTTTTGAAAACAATAAAGCTGTTGGTTGCAAGCAAATAATTTGTCACAGTTTTATAACTGATGGAAAAATTCAATTTCTACCAGATAGTACTCATGAACTAAGTGGTCAAACTGTGGAACTTCTTGATTGGGACCAAAAAGGTCAAGAGGATTAAGATATTTTATTCGGTATTACTTTTTGTTGCATCCAATTATGTTCAGTTTGAACGTGGCCTTTTCTCACCCATTTGGCTACGTTCTTTCTGAATTTAGAAAAATGTATAACCCCTGAAGTTCTTATCACATAACCTTCGACAAGATCTTTACTCTCATTACAATACTTTTCGAAGGCTTTCGTAATTGCTTCTGGATCATAAATCCCTCGATAAAAAACAGGAACGGTAGTTAAATCAAGCAGCTCGCAATACTCTACTGTTTCATCCCAACACAATGCTTCATTTTTGTCATTCCAAATAGAGAACACATTGAAAAAGCTTGTAAGATGCATATAATGAATTGAATGTTTTGCAAAAAGATTCTCTCCACAAATCCTGTATCCTTGTGGTATTTGATATGCAATACTCCCATGCAACGCTTTCACCCATGTTCTTGACTCATGCCCGACAGAATCAATTGACCTAGCATGAATATAATCAGGATACATATTGGTGTTTTCACCATCCATCTTTATTGTGCCAACAATTTCTTTTCCAAGAAATGCTGATTCATCTCTGAGTTTCTTGTCATTTTTCTGGAGCCCAGGAGAATTTGAAAGATGAAATGTTTTCTGATATTTGAAATAAGGAAGAAATAAATGGAGAGAATCTTTTAAAGCTTTTTGCACGTTAGGTTGTTCAAAAAGTTCACCTTTTAGACGTGTACCATTTGTGTTTACTATATTTCCCCAATGGTCATATTGTTCTTCAAAATCAAAATAATCTGGGAGATAAACTTTTGTAATGCAAGCTTTTTCTCTTAATTTGCTGCAAGAAATCTTTGTCTCTTCTGCTTCAATATGATGCTCAGCACAAAGACTTACTCCATTATCAAGATGATAACCACCATCTTCGAACAGAGAACGATCAATAATATGGTGAGCATCAACAGCAGGAGCACCACACATGACACACTTGTTATTGTCTCGCTTAAAGACTGATTCTCTGAATTGTGTACGATCCATAAAAATTTAAGAATTCAAAAGTGTTAAAATTTTTTCTTTTGCTTCTCTGTCAGAGAATTTGAATTTTCTTGAATATTTGCAAATGCCACATTTTTTATTTCGAGGTTTATAGTCAGAACAATAAGAACCGCAAGTATAACCTTTTTGTATTTCAATTTTTTGTGTAACACAAAATCTAAAAATCATGTTAGTCGCTTTTTAAAGACTTTTGATTCCATAATTGAAGTATATCTATTTTATTAGACATTTTTGCCAAATATTTTTTCAAATTTCGAACTCCATGGGATGACTAGATTTCTGGGCACGCAAACACATGCTGAATGTGTTATAAGACAATTATTTACTTTCAAGTTTTTTTCAATCCATTGTTCATCGCAAGCATACTCTGTAATCAATGTATCACCATCTTCTCTATAAAGACAAACTCTACCATTAAATAAAGTCAATGTGTCTTTTTCTATATTTATTACTCCTATTTTATGGCCATGATATGTGCCAATTCTTTTCATAACATCAATGCAATGTTTTGCTTCATTAAGTTGTTCTGTGAAGGTCATAAAATATTTATAATTTATTTTTAAAAATACCTGTACACTTGATTATAATAGTGGTATATTTATTTCAAGGAAACAATTATGAAAACTATTAGGATAGCAAACAGAACCCGCGA
>JAQUND010000008.1 GCA_028717785.1 Candidatus Nanoarchaeia archaeon
TTATAAATTAAAGATTTATATATATTACAATATTTTGGTTTTATTGTTGAACAAGAATTTATTGGTGTTCCATCTGAACATGTAATTGTTGATTGCGTTATACAATTTCCATTTGATCAAATTTTATTTGAAGGACAAGTTGAATTTGCCCAATAATTTCCTGAAGAAGATGAAGTACAAGTTTGTAATATTGTATTACTTTGTGTAGAACATTGTTTTGTGTTTAATGTACAAGAAGTAGTTGAACAAGATTGTGTTTCTGTAAAAGATTGACATTGATAATCAGTTGTTGAATTACATATATAATTAGTTCTTGTTTGTTGATTATTTGTACATGTAGACCAAGAAGTTGAAGATTGACAAGTTGGACATGATTGTTGTTGTAATAAAATATTTACAGAAGATTCGGCTGAAGTTTGTGGTGATTGAGGTTGAGAACATTTACAATCAATAACATTAGTTCTTATTTTTATTTTATGGTTTCCAGATTCTGAACTAGAAGGAGTCCAAATAAAAACTACATTTTCACTTCCATCTATTGCAATATCTTTAGTTACTGTTTGTTTTTCAATCCCATCTATTAACAAATCAATTTTTATTTGTGCTTTATAATAATCTTGTCTAGTTGATGGAACAAAATTATATGGTGCAGAAGTTCCTTTTTGAAATGGACTATTTACTGTTGTAGATATTGTTAAAACTGAATCTACTCTTTGATCCCCAGTAACACTTATAGAAGGTATATTTGTTTGACAAACAGATTTTTTAGATAAAGAAACAGGAATTATTTGTCCATTAAAAATTGAAGAAATTAGTCCTGTAGTTTGATAAGGATAAAAACAATCTTTATAGAAATAATTATTATAACTTCCTTCAGCAGAATATTGTACCAAAATAGAAGTTCCTGAACCTATTTTTGTTTGAAATAATTGTAAATTATTTAGATTATTACAATCACCATTACAATTATAACCTTCATAAATAACTTCTGAAACAGGATTAGTATTATAATTTACATCTATGGAAGCATTAACTAATCTTATGAATAATAAACTTAAAAGTACAAAAATTAACCTCTTTTTCATTAATATTAACACTCAAATAGAATATATAAAATTTACTAAACAGAATTAAGGTAAAATAGTTATAATTGAACTATCTAAATTTTCAGATAAATCATTATCTTTAACAGTTAATTTTAAAGGAAGCATATTTCCAGAAAAACTGCAATCATAACTATGAAAAGCTAATCCATCATTATCATTTTCAGTATTTCCATCGCCCCAATTAATATTATAATTAATTAAATTTCCATCTAAATCATAACTAGATCTAAAATCATAAGGTAATAAATTACCACATTTAACTGAAATATTACTTCCTGCATTACCTACAGGTGCCTTATTTAACACATTAACATAAACATCATTTTCTCCCATTTTTCCATGTTGATCTTTACATGAAGCAGTTAAAACATAAGAACCTAAACTAGAACTTGCTGGAACAACAACATTTCCTGTTGAAGATGAACTATCTGGTATTGATAAACCACCAAAATTCCATGAGTATGTTAAACCATCACTATCAGAATCTGTACATAAAGCATTATAATTTAATGAATCTGTTCTATAAACATTAGTATTATCAATTGGTTGATTAATTACAACAGTTGGAGCATGATTTCTTGATTTACTTCCACCACCAGAACCACCTGAAGAACCTCCACAATTTGGAGCTGTAAATGCTAAAACTAAAGCTGCTAATCCTATCATTACTTTATTAATTGATCTCATTTTTTCACTACTAAACTATGACAAAAGTAATATATAAAGGTTTCTATTCAAAATAATTACATCTTAAATGTAAATCATTTACCCAAGTTCCTTCTAAAATATCAGCACTATTATTTAAACTAATTCCAACTTTGAGTCCATCACCATAAACATGTAAAAAATTAAATTCAATTTTATAATTATTATTAATTATATCTTGTAAATATCTTTCTTTTTTAGATTTAGAAAGCCCAGAACAATCACTTAAAAATATTCTACTTATTTCTTTTTTATTTTTATTTTGTAAGTAAACATTATACAATTTTATTTGTTTTTCTACTTTTTCTCTTACGGATTTATTTTTTATTTTTTCTTGAATTACCTCTTGTACTATTTCAGAAGGTTTAGTATATTCATAAGTATCTCTTTTTAAAAAATAAGTTCCAATACTAATTAATGAAACTAATCCTATTATTCCCATAATTTTTTTCTTATTCATTTGGTCTTAAGTTATTTATTTCTCTTATAAATTCCTGAATTGTTGAATTTTTATTTTCTGAAATCAATGTAAAATCCCATACATGATTTGGATCTTTTGATTCTTCCCTATTGTAAATAATATAACGTAAACTCATTCCTTTTTCTTTACAAATATTATTTGTTTGATTATACATATTCAACAATCTTTTATCTAATTCGGTTTTATAATTGGGATTTATAGTCATCTGTACAAAATCTAAAGTAACAGATTCATCAGAACATTTAAATTGTATATCTATCTTTCTTTCTAATTTTCTTTTTAGTTTTTGCTTAATTTCTTTTTGTATTAATCTATTTCCATCCCAATAATAATAAGCTGTTTTTCCTTTTCTTAAAGAACAATCATCTTCAGGATTAATAGTTGTAGTTGCTTTCATTAAATATCCACACTCTCCAGAACTTATTAATTTAGGAACATAAAATTCTGAAGGCATAAAACTAGAATTTATTATAATACTAAAATTTTTAGGGCAGGAAGTTTCCTGAGGATTGATTAAACTAAGAGTATTTCCACTTTCTGTTACTAAAATAGTTTCATTAGTTCCATCACAATTTAAATCTATATAAGATTTTCTTCCAAGAACTAAATTTGGAATAGGTTTTACTTCTTGTGATTCCATTTGTTTTTTTACTTCAGATCCTGAATTAAATGGAAATGAGGGAGTATTTTGTTGTGTTTCTTGTTGTGTATGTATTTCATTTACATTATTCAACAAAAGCAATAATCTAGCAGCATTAGAATTTGCAATACTAGTATCCCAATATTTACTATTTTCCATAAATCGGTTATAAAATTGATTAAATACTTTTTCTGATTCAATTGTAGCTCTTTCAATATCTGGATTATTAACTAAAAATTCTAAATCTAATACACTATCAAGACCAGAACCTTTTGCTAATCCTTCTAATATAGATTTAGCTGATTTATCTATAGTTCTAGATTCATTAATAACATTAAAATAAGCTGTTGCCATATAACCTCTAGCAAGTCCATCAACCATATAATCACGCATCAATTCAAAATCTCCTGCTGTTTTATTTTTCTTTTGATTTAATCTCTGAAATCTTTCTAATTCACTAGAAGCTAATTTAACCTGATATTCATAACAACTACCAAATGCTTTTCTTAATTTTAATCTTAATTCTCCTTCACTTATCTTTCCATTTAACAAATCATCAGAAAATTTCTGTATTTCTTCTGAATACATAGAATAAATTTCTTTCTGTTTATCTTTGAAAATTCCTTGTATTATTTCTTTTTGAACTTCAACAGAAGCCGATGCTCCGCCAAACCACCCCTTAAATATTAAACCACCATTAATTTCAGATAAATTATCCATAGAAAATTTAGAAGTATCCATTATTAATTGTACATTCAAAATTGAATCAAATGCTTTTTTAGATTTATTTACACTTTGAGTCATCATTTTAGTCTCTTTCATAGACTCAAATGTATAAGCTAAATCAGCATATAATTTCGGATCTGTAACAAAATTCTTTTTATCATCTTGAATGCACCATCCATTTACTCTATCAGTTATAGAAGAACACATCTGAGCACTATAAGTTGTCTTACCTTTTTTAATTTGATAACCTGGACCATAACGTTTAATATTTTTATAATTAGCACTAGAACTTAAAGATAATAATCCAACTGCTAATAATGTAGATATAAACTTCTTAAATTTCATATTATAATTTAGATATATATTATTTAAATGTTGCTATTTATAAGGGATGATTAAAAAACTTTTATTAAAAACCTTTATAAAATACTATTTCTATTAATAAACATGAACTTAGAAAAAGAGTTTGGTAATATATTTCTAATTATAAGCTCTATAATTTTAGTATTAGTATTAATTTTGTTTATTAATCCTAATTTTAGTGGATTTGCAATTTATAATCAATATAATTATACTGGAAATGAAACTGCTTATGAAATAATAACTCCTAATAATTTTGATAAAATTCTTACTTCATCTAAAGGTGTAATTAATTATGATATTATTGATAAGGGTGATGGTAGTTCAAGATTTAATTGGAAAAGTGATAATGGATTTATTGCAATTTGTAATTCTGAAATTTGTGATATAATAAATGAAACTACTGTAAATTCTTGGTACTTAACTCATAATATATCTGAAATTAATATTGGAAAAAAAGATTCTGTAATTTCATGGATAAATGAAGAAATTAAAACTAAAAGAGAATTTTGGACTAGTTTTGAAGATATACCTAAAAATGAAAATGGAAAAAAAGGCGATGAAGATTTCAATGATGTTTTTTTCAGAATACAAAAGAAAAAAGATATATTATTAATAAATTTAGTACATCAAGAATCTAGTTATACTAATCCATCCAATATACAATTCCATTTTGATTCTCAAACTTGGTTCGTTACATATAAAATAAGCAAACATATTTATTTAGGCAAAAATAAATGGAATGATTCTAATGAACAAATATATACATCTACTGGAGATTTAGAATATAATTTAATTTATGATGATAGCAAAGAAGGACAATGGGTTAAATTTGAATTTAATAATATAACTGATATAGGCGATTTTGATAATGATACAATAATAAATGAAAATGATAACTGCTTGAATATTTACAATCCAGATCAGAAAAATTATGATAATGATACATTTGGAGACTTATGTGATAATTGTCCTTTTATAACAAATCAAGATCAATTAGATTCTAATAATAATGGTATTGGTGATGTTTGTGAAGCAACTTGCAATGATAGTATTCAAAATGGAGATGAAGAAGGAATAGATTGTGGTGGTTCTTGTGATCCTTGTATATATACCAGAACAATTGAATTTAATCAAGAAAATGATACTTTAGTTAATAATGTTAAAGCAACATTTGTTACAACTAAAAATATAACTAATACTTTATTTAATAATAAAATAAAATTAGGAAATAATGTAGTTAGTGAAGAAAATTTAAGTATTATTAATATACAACCAGATTATGATATTAGTGATGTTTTATTATGGATGTTTTTAGAAATTAATTACAATGATTCTGAAATAATTAATCAAAATATTAATGAATCAACGATTAAACTATATTATTACAATAATTCTTGGATAGAATTAAATTCAAGTGTAAATATAGAAAACAATTATTTATCTTTAAATTTAACTTATTTAATTAACGAGTTTGGTTTATTTGGAGATAAAAATAATATCTTAATTCCAACAACTCCTTCTGGCTCAGGTGGTTCTAGTGGTGGATCAAGTTCTGGATCTGGAAAAACACCAAAACCAATTGAAACAAGAGTGTTAGAAAAATCTACTGAAATTAATTCAGTTAAAACTGAAGATACAACAAGAATTTTAGAAAAGAAAATAGATTTATGTAATAATGGAAAAAAAGATTCTGATGAAACGGGAATAGATTGCGGTGGTTCTTGTAAAAAATGTATTTCTATTTTAACAATACTACCTTATTCAAATTATATGTTATTCATATTATTATTACTAGTTATAATGACTCTTCTTAAAAAGGTAAGAAAAGAATGAGAATACCTATAGCTAATGGACAATTTTATGCAAATAATTTTGAAGATTTAAAAAAACAAATAAAAAATTGTTTTAAATCTGGACCAGGAAATAGCAAAGATAAAAGAACAAAAAAAATTTATGGTATTATTACACCCCATGCAGGTTATTCTTATTCTGGTAAATGTGCTGCTTTTGCATATAAAGAAATTGCAAATTCTATTTTTCCTAAATCTTATATTATTCTTGGAGTAAATCATACTGGTTATTTTGGTAAAAAACTTGCTTTAAGTTACGATGACTGGCAAACTCCATTTGGAATTGTTAAAAATTCTAAAGAAAAAATATCAAATTTAAAAGATGATATAAAAGCACATGCATTTGAACATTCAATTGAAGTTCAATTACCGTTTTTACAATTTGTTTCTAAAGATAATTTAAAAAATTTAAGAATATTGCCTATAACTGTTTCTGAAATAGATTATAATTATTGTAAAGATATAGCAAAAGAATTTCCTAAAGATTCAGTTTTAATTATATCTTCTGACTTTACACATTATGGTTCTTTGTATAATTATGAACCTTTTAAAGAAAATAAACGAGAAAATATAGAAAAAATAGATATGGAAGCAATAAAATTAATTATGGAATTTAAAACTAAAGAATTTTTAGAATATTGTAAAGATAAAACTATTTGTGGCGTTTATGGAATTGCTCTTGGATTAGAAATATTAAAAGAAATGGGAGCTACAAAAGCAACATTACTAAAATATTATACATCTGGAGATATTACTAATGATTATAACAGCATGGTTGGATATGCTTCAATAGTTTTTGAATAAAATTTATGCTTTAAAACTACCTTTTACATTTTTTGTTACTTTAATGGTATGTTCTGTTAATCCTTTAACCCCACAAAGTTTATCAAAATCTACTATATGCAAAGTCAAATTGAAAGTTTCATTATCCCAATTTATATCCCGATTAGAACAAGCATTACATTCAATTTCTCTTTTATAATGCATCATTCCCCCCTCAGATTTTCCACTAGTAATTAAACCATAAGAAACAAATTGTGCAGGTATTTTTTTTGGAACAAAATCAAAAAAATCTACGACTTTGATTAAATCAGTATTTTTTACATTTTTTTTAAGATCATACAAGTAATTTCTAGTACCAGGGTATACTGCAAAAGGAGTTGTTTCTAATTCCAAAAATCTTTTATCATAAGGACGCTCCCCATAACTACCACCATAATCTCCATTTTCAGAAAGTTTATTTAATGAATATTTAGAAAAATATTCAATTTCAAAAAATGCTGGACTACATGATTTAAAACTATCTTTTGTATAAATAGGAGATGATAAATCTACAAATGGTCTTGGATATAATGACTGATAAGGTCTTAATGAAAATAATTCTTTTAAAAAAATACCTTTTTCTGTTTGAGTTAAATCATTAAAATTACTAACAAATTTATCACGTAATTGTATAATTTTTGCTGGTGTTTCTTTTATATAATCGTTACATTCTCTTAATCTTTTTTTCAATCTTTTCCTTCTTTCTAAGATATTTGAAATTTTTTCTTTTTTAAAATCTTTAAAAATAGATTGTGTATCTTCTATTTGGTCTCTTGCATCTTGTAACATAATTATAGATTGCATAAAATCTATACCTTCTCTAAATACTTTTTCTGTTATTTTTTCTAAATTTTGATTTGTTTTTGTCATGGTAATCACTTAATTTTATTTTTTAATTTCTCTTTTTGATTATTATTTATGAGGTTCAACTGCAATACTTAAATATCCAATGGGAAAAGGTGAATTTGAAAATTCTTTTAAATCCCTACTATATATAATATAAGGTTTACCTAAATCAATCCATTCCTGAAAATGTATATGATCTCTAGGTTTATATTCACTCTCCCCAAAATCAAAGCCTGAAATAATAAAAGAGATCGTATTAACTTGACCATACTTAAAATAAGTGCATTCTTCAATCGTTTTTTCTTCTCTATCTTCATTTGTATCTATAGTTGCATTTTTTCTTAAATTCTGATTAAGTCTAAACCATCCATTATCATCACAATCCTCTAGAATCCTTTTTACTAAGTCTTTTCCTTCAAAAGAGACATTATCATAATCAATTTTTTCTTGAAAGGTGTTACCATCTCTACCATCACATTGTAAATGCTTTTTCCATTCAGGTTTTCCTACATCTACATTAATCTCATATACTTCCATTTTAACATTTGCATGAGACTCGCCCTTCAATATTATTTTAGGTGTTTTTACCATGATAGAGTAATAATAGGATAATATTTAAAGGTATGTCATAATAATTATTATGATAATAGTAAAGTTTAAATAATAGATAATCTTAATTAAATCATGAATGAATCAATATTAGAAGAAATAGGTTTAACTAAAAATGAAATTAAAACATATTTAGCATTAATTAAATTGGGTTCTTCTACAACAGGAAAAATCATAGAAAATACAGGTTTACATAGAGCAATAGTATATGATACACTTGAAAAACTAATACAAAAAGGAATAGTATCTTTTATCATTCAAAATAATAGAAAAGTTTTCAAAGCTTATGATCCAGAAAGATTAAGCAAATATTTAGAAGAAAAGCAAAATAAACTTAAAATTATACTTCCAGAATTAATTGGAATGTATAAAACTCCAAAAATAAGTATAAAAACAAATGTATATGAAGGAAAAGAAGGAATAAAAACCATATTTGAAGATATTTTAAAAACAAAACCAAAATTTTACTATGTATTTGCATCTTATGGAGGTGCAAAAGAAATACTTCCTTTTTATTTAGAACATTTTTATAATAAATCAGAAAAATTAGGAATTGAACTTAAAGGTATTTTAATTGATACTTTACAGGGGAGAGAAAGAGGAAAAGAAATTTCAATTCATAAAAATGTAGAATTAAAATATATGCCAAAAGAATTTGTAAGTCCAGCAACTACATATCTTTATGATAATAAAGTAATTTTTATAATCTGGTCAAAAGCGGCTCCAATGGCAATAATGATTGAAAATAAAAGTTTATATGAATCTTTTTTAAATTATTTTAATATTTTATGGAAAATTTGTAAAAAATAAACTTTTTAAGTAGATTATCTTTTAATTTGAATAAAAAACTTTATAAACAAAAAGAAAATGATAAAAGTTATGAAAAATAAGGTGGGAAGTAAGGCTACAATTGTTCTTCTTATAATTTCTATATTATTAGTTGGTGGATATATTACTGGAAGAGCAGTTTTTTCTGAAAGAAAAGTAATGTTATCAGATTATATTTTAAATCAATTTAATGCTGAATATAATTCTAATGAACAAGAAACTGTTTTATGTTTAATTGGAGATAAAACTTTAGAAGGTTGGAGAATTACAAATACATACAAACCAACTATTATGAATACTTCATTAAATTCAATGGAATATGAATCATGTGGTGCAAATTCAGCTTATAAAAATGTAATTGGATTTTGGCATAATCATAAAAATGGATTATGTGAATTAAGTGATTCAGATACATTTGCATTTGGTGGAGATTATTACAAATATGGAATAGAATTAGCAATAGTTCAGTGTGATACTAATAGAATGGGAATATTTACAAAAGATGTAATCAATGATGAAGGATATACTTTTGAACAAGATTCACTAAAATATGAAATAGCAGCATAAAATTCACAAAGTTTATAAATAAATACAAACAAATAAAAAAAATGGTAGAAAAAGAGCAACATAAAACTGAAAATAAAGGTATAAAAGAAAAATTAAAATTATTAAAAGAGTGGAAAGTAATTAGTATAATTCTTGCAGTATTATTAATTGTTTCAATATTTACAAGTGGGTTTAGAATTAATTTTACTGGAAAAGATAAAATTGGTAGTAATGTTGTTGATTATCTTAATAATTATGTATTAGCTGGACAAGGTATAGAAGCTAATTTTAGTGAAGTAACTGAAGAATCAGGATTATATAATATAAAATTAAATGTTGGTGGAAAAGATTTCAATGCTTATGTTTCTAAAAATGGAAAATATTTATTCCCAAGTGTTATTGATTTAAGTGTTAAACCTGATACAACAGGACAAACACAAACAGCAACAGAAATTCCTAAAACAGACAAACCAGAAGTAAGATTATTTATAATGTCATACTGTCCTTATGGTATTCAAGCTATGCAAACAATGGCACCAGTTGCTAAATTAATTAAAAATTTAGTAAAAGTAGATTATGTTATTTATTCTGAATATCAAGGTGGAAGTGCAGACTTCTGTATAGAAAATGGAAAATACTGTTCAATGCATGGAATTCAAGAATTAAATGAAGATGCTAGACAATTATGTATACAAAAATATCAAAGTGAAAAATTCTGGGATTATTATTCAGCAGTTTCAACTAAATGTACATATCAAAATGTAGATTCATGTTGGGAAGCAGTAGCTAAAACAATTAGTGTAGATACTCAAAAAGTAAAAGATTGTATTGCTAAAGAAAAAGTATCTTTAATAAAAGCAGAATATGACCTAGATCAAACTTACCAAGTTAGTGGATCACCAACTTTAATGATAAATAAAGTTCAATACAGTGGTTCAAGAACATCAGCAGGTTATCAAGAAGCTATTTGTTCAGCTTATAATATTCCTCCAAATGGATGCGATCAAACAGTAACTGCAACAACTAGTACTACTCCAGCTGCAGGTAATTGTGGTTAATTATATAAACAACATTTATTTCTTTTTATTTACTATTTAATTCTTTAAGAAGGTGATTAATATAACTCATAGAACTATCATTTGTAATTACAACATCAAATTTTGTTTTATATAAATTAAGTTTATTTTCAACATCTTCATTCAGAAACCCAATTTTAATAATTAAATTTGTATCAATATCATTAATCATACCTATATCTTCTAATGAATCCCCTAAAAGAATTATATTATTTCTCTTTGAAATTAAATCTCTATAAACTTTATTTTCTATCTTTGTCTCAGATTTATTCATAATATGAATTATTTTGTTTTTATAGCCTGTTGCGTATCCTTTTGAATTAAAATTAAATGTATTTGATAAAATGTGAATATTTGGTGTTAATCTATTTTCTTTTTTTAAGTAACCTTCTATTAAATTACCTATTCCAGAAGAAAATATTAACAAAGGAATATTATGAGATTTAAGATAATCTAAAAATTCTATGGTTCCTTCTCTTAACATTTTTGGATATCTTTCTAAAATGTCATTTATTACTTTTTTATTCATCCCTGATTTAATAAGTAATTTTTCATGAGTTTCCCACCATTCTTGCATTTTCTTAAATCTATAATCATAATCTAAGGACTCATCTAATTCAATTGGATGATATTTATCAAATAATTCAAATGCTTTCTTAGGATAATCTTCAGTAAGATAACCTCCCTCTCTGATTAAAGCAATTGTGGAAGGAATTTTTTTGCCATTATAAAAACATTTTGTCAAAGTTCTATCAAAATCAGAAACTACATGTAGTTTATCTAACCCCTGAGATTTAATTTCTTTTATTTTTTGCTTAACTAAATCTTCATTATGGAAATGTACATCTTTCATACTCATTTGTAAAATAAGAAAGTTTATAAAATTATTTTAATTATACTTTAAATGAACCCAATTGCTTTTACTCTTGGTCCTTTTACTGTAAGATATTATGGGATCTTAATGTTCTTTGGTTTTTTAATAGGTTATTTTATTCTTAAAAAATTAGCTAAAGAAAAGAATATTAAAGAAAATTTAATTGAAAATTATTTTATTTATGTTATTTTAGCAACTATTATTGGAGCTAGATTATTTCATGTGTTTTTTTATGATTATGCTTATTATATAGCTGATCCTATAAAGATATTATATATATGGCAAGGTGGGTTAGCAAGCCATGGAGCTATAATTGCCAATATTTTAATGACTATTTGGTTCTGTAAAAGAAATAAAATAAAATTTTATGATCTAGCTGATATTGTTGTAATTCCTTTTTCTTTAGGTGCATCTTTTATTAGGTTAGGTAATTTTATTAATCAAGAACTAGTTGGAAAAGAAACTAATTCAATATTTGGTTATAAATTTGATAATTATGAAAATTTAAGACATCCTGTTCAATTATATCAAAGTTTTGCTAATTTTTTGTTATTTGTTATATTATATAATTTAAGAAAATTAAAATCTGGAATGGTTTTCTGGTTATTTATTTTATTATATGCAATATTTACATTTATAACAGATTTCTTTAAGGATCTACCTTTTTATTTAGGTTTGACACTAGCACAATATCTTAGCATTATAATGTTCGTTACTTCTTTAATCTATTTACTAAAAAATAGAAAATAAAGCATAATAATGCTTATTAAACTACAAATTATAGGTAAATATGACTAGTTTTGAAGAGATTATACAAAAAGATAAATTAGAAGCTTTATTAGATAAAAATATAGGGAAACCAATATTATTAGTACATGATTCTGTAACAACCAGGTCTGGTCATTATGGTCCACATCATAATCCAAATGTTAGATACCTTATAGATTTTGTTCCTCAAGAGAAAAAAAGAGAATTATATTTTGGCATAATTGAAGGTAATAAAATTGAAATGAGTGGATTAAATATAGAACTTCCAACTACTAATATATATTTAGAAAAAGAATATGATCATGAAGGTATTTTTACTCAAAAAAGATTAAATTCTTTATGGAGAAAAAAAGAAACAAAACTAACTTTAGATAGATTTGATTTAATAAAAGTAAAAAATATACTATTAAATGAAAAACCTGAAAGAAATTACGTTAATGGAAATAAAATTTCTTTATTCTTTGATAAAAATGTAGCTGCATACTTTATAAATACAAATAAAACTTTTAAAAATGAAATAGATTTATCTTATGTTTCTGCAATGAATCTATTAAATCAAGAAATACCTAAAAAATATAAAAAATTATTTGATTCTGAATTAAAAGAAAAAGCATTAGAATTATATTTAAATATACAATCTATCAGAAATGAAAGAAAAATTTTAAAAAAAGGGATTGATAACTTTCCAAGTGATGATGAAATATTTAAAGTTTTATCAACTTCTACAGATGTAGATAAGATTAGTAGCTTAAAAAGTAATATGATTTATTTATTAAATGAAGCTGAATGTTTAGGATTATTTAAAATTCCTTTTGAAATGCAAATTGATGCAGGTACAATGGTTAATCTTGCAGAATATTTTAAAGGATTAAAAGAACAATTTGGAAAAGTTTAATAAGAAGTTCTACTTAAATTAATAAAACACTAATTGTAAATAAAGGTGAGGTGATTTAGAATGGCATGCGGATGTTGTGGTATGAAACTAGCTGTAAAGAAAAAAGCTAAAAAGAAGAAAAAGTAAATACAAAAAATTTTAATATTTTTTTCTTTTTATTTAATTTTTAAATTCATTCCTTGTGCCCTTTTTAGAATACCTTTATCTGCTTCTGGAATTGTTTCATTCATAGCATATTTAACATATTTTAGAACTTTCTTCTTTTTTGCATCTAGAAATAATTTTTTAGATAAACAAGGACCACCAATACATCCACCTTTACAAAAATTAACATCTAAAAATCTTATTTTTTTATCTATATTGTTTAAGAATTTTTCAACATCTAAAATCCCATCTATTATTTTAGTATTATTTGGGTTAACAATCCCTTTTAGATGAGCTGTTTTACTTAAACCACCTGCTAAAGGATAAATCTTTGTATAATCATTATAAAATTTATCAAAATGAACATGTTTTCCTTTTAATTTCTTATCTGAATTTATTTTAAATTGATTAAACAAGTTTCTTAATTGTTGATAGTCTATAGCATAATCAACACAATCTTTATTATTTTTAGCTTCTATTTTCTTCATATTACAAGGAGAAATAAAAACAATTTTATGTTTTGGATATAATTTTTTACATAATCTTGCAGTTGCAACCATAGGACTTACAATTGGAATTAAATTTTTAACTAAATTAGGGTATTTTTGCTTTATTGTTATAACAATTCCAGGACAAACACTTGAAATCCAAAAACAATTATTCTTGGAACATTCTAAAATTTTATGATATTCATGATTTACTACTTTTGCTCCAAAAGTTAACTCAACTACTTTATCAAAACCTATTTTTTTTAAATAAACAACAATTTCTGGATAATTAAATTCAGCAACAAAAGAAGGAGCTAGCATTACAACTAATTTTTTATTATTTTTTAGTTCTTTTACTAATTGATCAACCTCATTTTCCATATTTATTCTAGAATTGATGGATTTATATATGTTTTTAAGAATATTTTAGTGATTTTAAAAGTCTTCTTGCTTTGATTATAGTATCATTCATTGCTTGTCTTGTAATATCAAATCTTTTTGCAGTTTCAGGTCCATTCCAAGTATCTAAATAATATTCTAATCTTTCTCTTACTACAACATCTTTATCTAATGCTTTATAAAATCTATAAACTAATTCTTTTTGTAATAAACTATCTTCTGGAGTTTTATCTGCATATTCACCAATTATAAATGGATTACATACAGGATCATCTATATTTACTTTTTTATTAGAACCTAACATTAAGTCTAAAATTTCATTTTTATTTTCTTTTAATAAATCAGAAGAAATAAGAAATTCATAAATTTTTATTTGCATAGATTCTGGAAAATCTTCTATATACATAGTTTCTCTATCTAAATAATCATTTAAATTAAAACCAAGATAATTTGAAAGACTATTACTTGGAACTTTTAATAAATTTCTAAATTCTCTCAAGGTTAAATTTAAGTTATTATTTATTAATAATTGATTAGCATAATATTGCAAAATTTTAGTTTCTTTATTTTTAGAAGGAATAATTCTATTAGTTTCATATCCACAATATGCTGGTGGGTGTATATTTAGATCGTTAGCTACTTTCTTTGATTCAATATTCAATTTTTTTCTTATTTCTCTACAAACCTTTATCATTTTAATCATTATAAAGTAATAAAATTATTTATAAAAGTTTCTGTTAAAGGTAAAAAGCTTTATTAATTCCCTAATATATATAATAAAAGAGTCAAAATGTTAAAAAATAAAAGATTATTAATGGTTTTAGCTCCTAAAAACTTTAAAGACGAAGAGTATTATGTTCTAAGAGAAATACTTGATTCTATGAATATTAGATTAATCACCACAAGTATAGCAAAAGAAGCTATAAGTACATTAGGAAGAAAAGAACCTATTGATATTTTATTTAACGAAGCAACAAGTCAATACGATGGAATTATTCTTATTGGAGGGCCAGGAATGGTAATATTCTTTGAAAATGAAAGGTTATTTGATTTAATAAAAGAGTTTTATAATAAAAATAAAATAGTTGCAGCATTATGTATTGCTCCTACAATACTAGCAAATTCAAAAATATTACAAGGTAAAAAAGCAACAGCATTCCCATCAGAAGAACAAAATTTAAAAAATAAAAATGTAATTTATACAGGAGATTTAGTAACTGTTGATGGTAAAATCATAACTGGTAAAAGTCCAGCATCAATAAGAGAATTTGCAACCCAAATAATAAAGGAATTATCAAAATAAGATCAAAAGATTTATATAGTCATATTATATACACTTATATAAGATGGAACAACTAACTGTTTTACATAGTCCAACATTAGAATCTGTAATTATGGTAGAAAAAACTATACAAAAATATACTCAAGAATGTGGTAAATATCAATTATGGAAAAAACTACCAAAGAAAATGATGTATCAAACATTTCAATTAATTTTAAATTATTTAGTAGATTCTGGAAAAATTTTAATAGATAAAGAAGGTTGTATAATTTGGATATATAATCCTGAAAGAATAAAAAAATTAATGAAAGAAAATTTGGTGATTAAATGAAAGAAATTAATGTTGCATTTATTTCCAATAAATTAAAAGAAGAATTTGAAATTTTAAAATCCGGAAAATTTAGTGATAACCAATTATATACTTTTATTGATCGAGCTATTAATGATTTAAAAATAAGTCCAAATTGTGGAATTAAAGTTCCAAAAAGAATATGGCCTAAAGAATATGTTCAAAATTATAAAATAACTAATCTTTGGAAATATGATTTACCAAATGGATGGAGATTAGTTTATACTATTGAAAGTGATGATATTAAAATAATGAGTATAATTTTAGAATGGTTTGATCACAAAGATTATGAAAGGAGGTTTAATTATTAAGAAAATGAAAATTAAAGTATATGGAGCAAAATGGTGTCCTTTCTGTGTAAAAGTAGAAGAATTCTTAGAAGAAAAAGGAATAGAATTTGAAAAAATTGATGTTGACAAAGATAAAAAATCAGCTGAATATGTAATGAAAGCAACTAATCAAACTGGTATTCCTATAATAGAAATAATAGAAAATAACAAATCTGAATTTATTATTGGTTTTGATCAAGAAAAATTGATTAAAAGGTTAAAAATAAAATGAATGAAAAAAATATAGCTGAAAAATATGCAAAAACTAAAGGATTTCATTTAAATCCAAATGAAAAAGAATTAGACTTAATACTAAAAGGATTAGAAAATAATAGAAAAAAACATGGATTTCCTTACTGTCCCTGTAGAATTATCACGGGAAATAAAGAAAAGGATAGAGAAATAATCTGCCCTTGTGTATATCACAGAGGAGAAATAGAAATAAACGGTAATTGTTTATGTAAGTTATTTTGGAAATAATTAACTTTTAATATCAATTCCAATTTCTATCTATAACTGATAATTCGTTATTAATTTTTAAACTTTCTTCTGACATTTCTATATATCCTTCTTTTAGTAACTGTTCTTTCTTTTTCATTTATTTATTAATAATTTTACAATATATAAATTATGCTTTTACTACTCAAACCATAGTTTTTTATATTAAAAATACATCTTATTTTTAAGAAAATGAAAATAAAAATTAATAACAAAAACGTTGATTTTGAATTATGTAACACTTTTTACGAAAATTGTAAAGGTTTAATGTTTTCTAAAAAGAAAAATATCATTTTAACAACAAAAGGGGATTCTAGAGTAAATACAAGTATACATTCATTTTTTGTATTTTTTCCATTTAATGCTATATTTGTAAACTCAAAAAAAGAAGTGGTAGATCATAAGAAAATGTATCCTTTTTCAATGTACATGCCAAAAAGAGCAGCAAAGTACGTAATTGAAACTTATGAGGATATAAAACATTTAGATAAAAAGTTAAAATTTTAAAAAATGGATCTACTAGACGTAATAGAAACTTATTGTAAAATTGGTAAAATTGAGTTAGCCATGCAAAGATTGAAAACCTATGCTAATACTAATCCAATAAATGAAAGAGCACAAGAATTATGTAAAAAGGTAGCATTAGAATTAACCTGCAATGGACCTTTAGGCATGGCTTTAAATTTTTGTGAATTATACCAAATAGATGAAGATTATACTCAAATTTTAGAAACCATTCATCAGCTTAATAATGAACCTCTTGGAGATGAAGCAACTAATCCCAAAGGATTAGAATCTTATATTAGTTCTTATAAAATAACTGAAAAAGCACAAGAATTATGTAAGGATGTAGCATTAGAATTAACTTATAAAAATCGTATAACTCTAGCTTTAGATCTTTGTAAACTATATGGAATAAATAAAGGATATCTTGAAATTTTAGAAACAATTTATCAACATGCTCATGAAAAAGTAGATAATAACTTGAATTTAGCAATAATTGAAGATTATAGAGCAATAAAAGCACAAGGGGGAATATAATTCTAATTTTTTAACGTTTTTAAACCAATAAAAAGATTTATAAATGAATTATGTTATTACTTATTAGTGGTTTAAATGAATAAACTAGTAAGAAAGGGACTATTAGCACTTGGTCTAGTTGGAACGCTAGCTTTTAATCAACCTAGTCCAATACCAATAAAAACTAAACCATTAACTTCTTTAGAAGAAAAATTTAAAATAAATTTAACAGATCAAAATCTTTTTGATAAATATTTTGTCCATAAAGTTAATCATTTAGAATATAATGATAGAGTTATAGAATTTGAAATTCCTGAAAAAATTAAAAATTTAAGTGAAGAACAAAGATGGAATTATATTATTAATGATTTTATTCCTACTGTTAATCATTTACAAGCAGATGAAAAAAAAATAAGTTTAGAAATAGTAATAGATACTATTAATGAAATTGAAGGCTTAGAACCAAAAATAGATTATTATTTAGATTTATTAGAACATTTTAAAGAAAAAGGGAAAATATTGCTTGTAGAAAATTCTAGATATTTTGATGATACAGGTAATTTTATTAAATTAGATTTAAATAAAAAACCTGAAAGTTTAAAATCTTTTGAAGATAATAATAATGATATTGAACTAGAAAATTTTGATAAAAGTTCTAAAATTTTAAAATGTTTTAATGAAAAACCAGTAAGGGCTGTAAATATTACTACAGGAGATATTAAAGAAATACATAATGAAGTATTTGAAGATCCAGATATTATAAATAATTATGGTTGTGGATGTCCATTAAATTATACTTATGTATTGTTTAATTCTAATAATAGTTCATGTGATGGAATTAGATTAAGTAACGAACCTATTGCATTTTGGGCAAATAATACTGCTTATCTAAATTTGAATATTGTAGATGATACAACTAGAAGATTTATTAATAATGAGATATATGATCCAAGAAATATAAAAAAAATTCAAGAAATATTATTAAGAGAATCTATAGAAAATGCAAGTGATTTTTATGAAGTTGGAAGACAAATGGCTATAGAAACAATAGTAAAACATCATGAACCTGTACATAATTTTACTACAGATGAAGAAATAGCAAATGAAAATAATTTTAAATATTGTCCAGAAAAATATCGTCCTTATTTAGATATATTAATACCCAAATAAATTAACATTTCTGACTATATAAGTCATTATTAATACAACTTTGACCACTTAATTTACCACCTTCATATTTTATAACACAATGACCAGGCTCTGCTCCAGCTAAAAGACCTACACTTTTTGACCACTTTTTACAATCAATAAGTACACCCGTTCCAGTCGAAGTATAAAGAAGGTTATTTTCATTTCCTGCTTTTGATCTTACAATAATATCAGATAAATAAGTTATAATTTCTTGACAATTTTTGTCTGTTAAAGGTATATGTAAATAACTATTTATTTTAATAACATAAGGATGATTACAACTAATTAATTGTGCTGAAGTTAAAGGTTGTACTGGTGCTGAAGGCAACTTAGGTATAGAACAAACATTAATATTACAAACATAACCTTCAGGACAATCTGTATATCTTCCATTAGAATCTTTATTTGCAGGATTACAACGAGTTAATCCATCTTTACTTTTTCCACCTAATCCTCTAATACAATCATCTAAAGTAAATGGTTGTTTAGTGCTACTCAATTGATTCTTACAACTATCTAATAATTCTCCTCTACAAGCATAAATATCTTGTTTACATTTTTGTGTTGCACACGTAGATTCAATTCCACATTGAGTATAAGCATCATCATATTCTCTAGCACCTTTAATTTTTGAGATTCCTTGAGTACAACCTGCTGTTCTTGGTGTAGAAGCTACTCTTTGTGTTGTTCTAGGTGTAGAAGTTACTCTTGGAGTTGATACAACTTGTCTTCCACTTACTTCAATAAAAGAACCTGTTGTTAATTGATTTGAAACACTACATATTTCTATCCCTTCATTATAATCTATAACTAAATTATTTAGATTTTTAGTATTTGTAACCAAATCTATACCTATACAAGACTGTCCAAAACCTTGGGATTTTTCTATAACTTCTGTACTTGTAACCAATTTTTTAGAATTACAATTAGTAACTTCAAATTCTCCAGCTGTATTAATTAAATTAGTATTTAACCCCTGAGTTACTTTTCCAAGTTGTACTTTTCCATTTGCATCAACATTTAAACTTCCCAAATAACCAGACCCTTGTTTTTGAATACCAATTTTTAAAGATTCTCCAACTGGAACATTCAATCCCCAAGGATTTCCTTCTTTTATATTAATATCAGATTGTTGTAAATTGAATTCAAATTCTTTTGAATTAGCTAATAAATAATTATTTTTAGGCAAATTATTACGATTACTTGTTATTAATACTGGATTATTCCCATTGTTTGTTAATTGATATTTTAATTTTAAATCTTCTATACTAGTTCCTTTGTATACTTCTATACCTTTACTTGTAACTTTTACACTACCACTAGAAATTTTATAATTTTTTAATTCTGAAGGATTTCCTTGTTCATCCAAAGTTGGAAAATCAACATTAACTCCCTCTTTACTTTCAGATTTTATTACAACTTCATAATATTCATTACCCTGCGTATCTTTTTTAAGAGTATAATTTAAATTAGTTCCTGGTTGTACTGTGAATATTCTATCTCCAAGATACATTTGAGTTGGTTTATTAACAATAAATTCTGCATTAGTTAATTTACCATTATTATCTAAAACTAAATTAGATTTATCTTTTTCTATACCTGTATAAGTATTTTTACCAACAGTTAATTCACAATTTTCTTCTGCACAAGAAAATTTACCATTTGAATCTGCTTCTACTCCTTTTACAATTACATCTGTATTTTCATAATTTATTTCTCCAGTTTTTATTGTTCCTTCATTATTTAATTGCAAATTATAATCATTAATAGCAGATTGTTCTGCATAACTCATAAACTGACTAGAAGCTTGAAATAATGGTTGATATTCAGGATTAGATTTTATAAATTCTCCTCCTACTTGAGATGCTATAAATGAACCTGGATCAGTTATAGCTGATTGAGTTGTTTGTGCATAATTAATTGCTTTAAAAAATTCTTGGAACTGTTGATTTTGTGATAATACATTATATAATTCTGCTTGAGGATTTGGAATTAATCCCCCTGGAACTAATTGACTAATCAATTCTCCCTGAGCATATACTATACTAACTGATAAAATCAATACTATTAGTAATATTATCTTTTTCATTTTAGTATCTCACTGCATAACCGAATTTTAATTTTTCATTTGAATTGTCTTGAATAACGAAAATCTGATCTTTATCTTGAATATATCTTTGTATTAATCCATCATTACTAACTGCTATTTTAGCCATGCAACTTAAACACAAATCAGGATAGTATTTAATTTGATTTTCTATAATTTGACTAACAACATTTCTAAATTCACCTAATCTCATTTTATATACAAAAGAAAATTGATCTATTGTTCCTGAAATTCCTGATTTAGAAATTACAATTGGCCAGTTTACTACAACACTAACTTCTTGATCTTTAATTCTTATAATGCTATTTACTTTTTGAGATTCTATATCCGTTGTAGCACAAACTGAAGCTAAATTAGTATTAATATAATTTGAAATAATAGTTTCCATTTGAACTGTTGATGGTAATAGATTTTTTTTATTAACAACTAAATAACTTACATTTGTATATTCAAAAAAAACTGAATTTCCTTCTAATATCCCAGATCTAGAAGCAACATAATAAATTGAATCTTCAACAAAGGTTTGAGTACAATCTCTAACTTCTTGTTTTATAGTATCTAATTCTTTTGGAACTGTTGCTACTTCAGAAACTTGTGTTTGTCCAGCTTGATTAATATAATATTCCCTTAAATAAAATAAACTAGTTACAATTACAGCTAAAACAAAAATTACTACAAAATAAATAGTTATTTGTCCTCTTTTTGACATACTATTATAAGTAATTCTGATTTTAAAAAGCTTTCTAAATAAAAAGTTATATAAACCTAATAACAATTTAATTATTAATGGAAATATACGCGTTGGGCGGTTACAACGAAGTTGGAAGAAACATGACCGCTATAAAAGTAGGTGATGAAATAGTAATTATAGATATTGGAATTTATCTGCCTGCTGTTTTAAGTATGGAAGAAGAAGAAAGATTAGAAGTTTCTGTTAAAAGATTAAAAAAAGCTGGTGCTTTGCCTGATGATTCTATTATTGCTGAACAAAGCGACAAAGTTAAAGCAATTGTTCTTGGTCATTGCCATCTAGATCATATTGCTGGAGTTCCATTTTTTGCTCCAAGATATAAAGCGCCTGTTATAGGAACACCCTATACAATTGAAGTTTTAAAAGAAATTATGAAAGATGATGAAATGACAATTCCTAATGAATTAATTACTGTAAATCAAAATTCTAAAATAAAAATTTCTAAAAATATAACTATAGAACTAATTGGAGTTACTCATTCAACAGCACAATGTGCTTTTGTTGCAGTTCACACTCCTGAAGGAACAGTATTATATTGTAATGATTTTAAATTTGATAATTCTCCACAATTAGGGCAACCACCAAATTATGAAAGATTAAAAGAATTAAAAAATGTTAAAGCTTTAATTTGTGAATCATTGTATGCTGAAAGAACTGGAAAAACTCCAAGTGAAAAAGTAGCTAAAGAAATGTTAAAAGATGTTATGTTAGGAGTTGAAAATAGAGATAATGCTATTTTCGTTACAACATTTGCATCTCATATTGCAAGAATATCAAGTATTATTGAATTTAGTAAAAAACTAAAAAGAGAAGTTGTTTTAGTTGGAAGATCTATGGCTAAATATGTTGGAGCTGCAAATAGATTAAGAATTGTTAATTTTGCAAAAGATGCAGCAATGAGTGGTTATGCTAAACAAATCAAACAAGTATTAAAAAAAGTAGAAAAAAATAGAAATAAATATGTTGTTGTTTGTACAGGAAGTCAAGGAGAACCAGATTCAATATTAGATAAAATTGTTTCTAAAAAATTAGATTTTAATTTTAAAGATGGAGATCATGTTATATTTTCTTGTAAAACTATTCCAGAACAAATTAATATAGAAAATAGAGCTGCTTTAGAAGCAAAATTAAAAAAACATAAAGTAAGAATCTTTACAGATATTCACGTTTCTGGACACTCAAGTTCTGAAGATTTAAGAGATTTAATTCAAATGGTTAAACCAAAAAATGTTATTCCTGCCCATGGAGATGCACCTAAATTAAATAATTTAGCCAGAATTGCAGAAGAATGTAATTATAAGTTAGAAAAGAATTTATTTATAATGCATAATGGAAGGAAGATTACTGTATGAATACTATTTTAACTTCTTATATTAATACTTTAATTTCTTTATTTAATAAAAATGTTAAACATAATTTTAATAAAGGTGATTGTAAATTAGCTTTGAAATATATTGAAATTCTTGAAAGAAATAATATACCTCAAATTGAAAGAACAATAAAAGAAATAGCAGATGTAAGGAATATTGATATAGAAGAACTAGTTAATTTTGAAGATATTAAAAGACAATTGAAAGAGTATAAAGCTAAATGTTTAGAAGAAATTAACAGAAGAATGGCAGCTTAAATTGTAATAAATTAACCAAAAGATTTAAATACACCTGTACTACAGTAGTATTACAATGTCAATGTCTATAACTCAAGTTAGATTACCAGAAGGGTTAGATAAAGAAGTAAATCAACTAGTTGAAAAAGGATTGTATATTAATAAATCAGATGTAGTTAGAGATGCTTTAAGAAAATTAATTTTAGAAAAACAAATTGGTTCTATTCCAAACACAGGGGATTCTGTAAAAGAAATCAGAGAAATTAGAAAAAAATTATCTAAAGAAAAATTTGATTTAGATGAGATAAATAAATTAGTCCAATAAATTTTCTGGTTTTTGAACCTTAATATAATCACTTGCGAAATCTATTAATAAATTGTCTCTTGTTATTAAAATAAAATTTAATCTTTTACATATTGCGATATGCAAACAATCATAGAAACTAATTGTAAAATCAGATTTTGATTCTAATTTTCTGGCAAATATTTTATCTTCTTCTACCATTTTAATAAATTTAAATTTCTCTTCTCTTTTTAAGAATAATAATTTTTCTTTAAAGAGAATTTCGTTATTTAAATTGAATTTTATCTCCTTAAGTACAAGATCTGAATATATAATTTCTTTATTTTCAGAAAACATAACTTTTTCAATAAACCCTTCAGCAATTTCCCAATAAGGTTTACCTTTTGAAGGATCTCCCTCTTTTTTAAAAAGATTCAACCAAATACAAGAATCAATGTAAAATGATTGCATTATTCATTAAAGACGTTTTAGTTAATAAAATTTACTGAGTTTAATCAGTATATCAAAATAAGCTTAATTATATTGGACTATAATCTTGAATATGTTTTTCTTCATCTAAACGTTCTTTTTTTCCTTCTCTAATTAAATTTCCAATACGAGTTCCTAAAACATCTTGTTTCCACATAGGCCAGTTTTCAACTTCTCTAGATGCACAAGCTAAATGTTTTTCAAAATCGGGATTTAATGGATAATCAGTCATATTAATTATTGTTTAATAGAATTTATAAAGATTATTGTAATTTTTTATTCATATTATCTTTTCTATAATCAGTATATTCATTAAATTTATTTTTATTTATTTGTGGGTTAATCATTGGTTTTACTGTTTTTACTTCTGGTTTTTTAATAGACATTAAATCTTTTTCTAATAGTTTTGGATTTATAGTTGGATATCTTTTCTTTAAAGCAAATATTGCCATTGCTATAATTATAGCTAGTAAAGCTAGTAGTAATGATGATTTCATTTTTATTTTTCCTATTAAATTGTCATAAACTGAATAACCTGTTATTGAATTTGAATTACTAACTTCTTCTGCTGGAGTTACTTCTTGATTATTTGATTCTATTATTGGTTGTTGTTGCAAAGTTTTCTCACAAGATTTGGTTTTAATATTATTTTCTGCAGGTTGATCGTTACATGTTTGTGCATAACCAACACAAATTTGTTTACCTTCTAAACAATTACCCCAATTTAAACATGTCCAATTTGTAACACAAGATGGATTACTTCCTCCTCCACCTCCACCGCCGCCTCCACCACCAGAACCTCCACCAGTTCCAACAGTTATTACAGCAGTAGTAAAGCTATATACATCAGAAGAATTTATATTTCCCCATCTATCTGAAGAAATAACTCTATAATCATAAGTTGTATTATCTGCTAATCCTGTTAATGAATATGAATGATTATATACTGAACTATTTATTCCTTGTAATAAATTAAAAGTAACATTTTCATAATAAACACTTGTATTAGATAATTCATTAGTAATCCATTTAATAGTTATTTCAGTTGTTCTTGGAGTTTCATTATGAACATCAAAAATACTTGGTGCAATGTTATCATAATAGAAATATGTTTTATTAGATGTATTTGAATTTCCTGCAGTATCATTACAAATTAAATATCTTGAAAAAATATTATTTGATGAATCTATAAGATTATAACTTATAACATTTGTATTTGTATTATTAACTTTTGATCCATTTACATAAAGTGAACAACTATCAAAATTAGGATCAATTATATCCATATTACAAGTAAGAATTCCGTTTCCATTTTGATTATCTTGAGGATCACAAATTATAGAATTTATTTGTGGTGCAGTTGTATCTGTAACAAAAGATCCATTAATACTCCTACCTAAATGACCAACTTCATCTGTACAAGAAACACTCCAATTATGATTATTATCTATTATTCCATTATGAGAATAAATATTAGAACCATTAACGGCATTTGTATTAGTTAATAAACTTCCATCTAAAAGAATGGAACATACAAAATTTTTTGAAAACATATCAGTTATACTATAATTAAAAATAATTGTACTATTTGTTAAAACATTTAAAATTGGACTGTTTAAATTAATTAAAGGATTATCATTATCTATTATAAATTGAAACATTTTAGATGCATTATTTCCTAAAGAATCATTTGCGTTAATAAGAATATTATGAATGCCTGCAGACCATAAATTTGTTGGTATTTCATAAGGAGATAATAAATTAATATCTGAACTTCCATCAAGACTATAATTTACTAAACTAACTTCACTATAACTATCATTTATTGTTAAGTTTATTATTGTTCCATTTGCAATTAAAGAATTATCTGCAGGGCTATTTAATATTATATTTGGACCTGTTCTATCTAATGTGAATAAATTTGAATTTGAACCGATATAACCTGCTTTATCTTGACAACTTAAATTATAATTATGAATTCCATCAGATAAAGAATTTAAATCGGGAGTTATTATATGTGTAACATTAATTAAAGGATTACAATCTGATTGAGGTAAATTATCACAAATTTCTATTATACTATTTCCATTATCTAAATTGTCTATTTTTAAAGAACAAGTTACATTTGGACTAAGATAAGGCCCTATATCCTTATAACTATTATAAAAAGAATCATCTGAAACATTAAAATTAAATATAAAATTTGTATTTACACTACTGATTAAATTATTTAAATCTATTTTTGGAATATCATTATCTATTCTCATAGATTGTTTTAAAATTATATTATTACTAACTTTATCGTAAATATTATAATTCAAAACGAGATATCTATATAATGGATTGTTTAAATTTAATTCTATATAACATTTATTATTATCGCAGGTTAGATTATTATGATTTTGTAATGTATTATCACCATAATAGGGATCCATAATATCATAATCAATAGTTCCATTACTTATTCCAGTTTCTTTATCTGAAACATTAATTTCTAATCTAATTATCTCCGCTTTAACAAAAGAACCATTTTGAGGAGAATTTGAGTTTATTACTGGAGGATTTATATCATTTAAAATACCAAAAGTAACATTATAATTATTTATTAATCCTGTAGAATCTGTAGTATTAATATAAATTGTTTCATTCTCATCAGAATTTATAATAATTGCAGTAAAATTTAATAAATAATTCCAAAAATACGTATTAAAATCATTTTTACAATTAATAACAAAAGGATTAGAATTATAACTATTATTAAAACAAGTTAAACCAGAAGGAATTTTATAATTTATTATTTTTAAATAATTTGTAGGTATAGATAAATTAATATAATATACCTGATGGGGATTTTCCTCAGAAAATATTTGTGATATTTTAAGTGTAAAATTAGCATTTTGTGTTTCATAAAGAGAGGTTTGATTATAAAGTGTAACATTAATTGTGTGTGCAGCATTAACAACACTAACTAAAGATAATATTATTAATAAAAATAAACTCTTTTTAAAAATCACCCCAAATTTCATATAATTAATCATTTATTTTTCTATATAAACCTTTTTATTCTTTATCAGATATTTCAGAAGAGATAGTTAAAAGGACAAAAGTAATAATAAAATTTATTTTAAAATAACTATTAAATTTTAGATTCATTTCCATATAATAATAAAGAAAGGACAATGCTAAAAATGAATAATAATATAAGTCCAATAAAATACTTTAAATTTGGAGTTTTTTTAAGTAAAATAAATTGATAAGATATAAGACCTAATACCCCTATTAATAAAACATTACAAATTTTTAAAAAATAAAATTCCCAAAACTTTCCTTTTTTAATATTTTTGTATTCTTCTCTAAAATTCATTTTTTAATTAACTTTCTCTTTTTTAATCTTTTATATTCTTCATAAACTTTCATATCAATTATAAATTGTCTAATTCCTAAAATTACTTGCATAAGTCCTAAAATAAATATCCCAATTAAAGTAGGAATATATAGAAAAAAATTATAAGTTTTTCCAACATTAAAAACAGTTAATCCTAAACCAGCCAACAATAATGCTTGTTTTAAATTAGGATTTAAATCTAAAAAGTATTTCCAAACATCAAATTGTTCTTGTTTCATTTTACTTACCTATTATTACTTGATATGCTTTAGCAATTGTAGCTATACTAAATATTAATGTAGCAATACCCGAAATCCACCAAAAATATGTTGGTATATTTGGGTTCATAAAAGCATTAAACAATCCAGTTATAATACCAAGATACATAAGTAATTCTTTTTGTGATTGTTTCATATCAAATTAATATAATAAGTCTTTTTATAGATTTGCAAACTAAAGTATATACTTCTCAATCTCATTTAATCCAAATTCTAACCTATATATTCAAGTATAAACATCTTAAAATAATCTATAATCATTATTAATCTATGAAATTTGTACATTTAGCAGACTGTCATTTAGGGGGATGGAGAGAACCAAAGTTACAAGAATTAGGACTTAAAAGTTTTAGAAAAGTAGTAGATTTTTGTATAAAAGAATATGTAGGTTTTGTATTAATTTCAGGAGATTTATTTGATACGGCTTTACCAAATATAGAATTACTAAAAGAAACTGCTTCAGAATTATCAAGATTAAAAGAAGAAGATATTCCTGTATATATAATAGCAGGAAGTCATGATTTTTCTCCTTCTGGAAAAACAATGTTAGATGTTTTAGAAAAAGCAGGTTTAATTGAAAATGTTATGAAATTTAAAGATAATAAACTAGATTTTACTATTGATAGAACTGGAACTAAAATTACTGGAATCTTAGGAAAAAAAGGTTCTTTAGATAAAGAATATTATGAATTGCTAAATAAAGAAAACTTAGAATCTGAAACAGGTTTTAAAATATTTATGTTTCATACAACTTTAAATGAATTTAAACCAAAAGATATGGAAAATGTTGAAGGACAATCTTTTTCATTATTACCAAAAAATTTTAATTATTACGCAGGTGGTCATGTTCATTATATATTTGAAACAGAAAAAGAAAATTATGGTAAAATTGTTTATCCAGGACCATTATTTCCAAATAATTTCTTAGAATTAGACAAATTAAAAAATGGTGGTTTTTATGTTGTTGAATATAAAGATAAAATACTAACAACTAAATATATTCCATTAGAAATTATTAAAACAGATTCTTATCATTTTGATGCTAATAATAAATTACCTAATGATTTAGAAAAAGAAATTAAAACTAAAATAAAAGATACTAAAGATAAAATTGTTTTAGTAAAAATAGAAGGAACTTTAGAAAAAGGAAAACCAAGTGATATTAAATTTAAAGAATTACTAGATTTTAAAGACGCATATATTGTTTTAAAAAATACTTCTAAGCTAGAAACAAAAGAAATTGAAGAAATTGAAATTAAACAAGGAAGTATAGAAGAAATTGAAAATTCTATAATTAAAGAATTAAAATTTGATAGTAAACTAATAACAAAAATAGTTGATGTTCTAAATATAGAAAAGAATGAAGGAGAAAGAACAATTGATTTTGAAGAAAGAATTACAAAAGATATGAAAGAGGTTATGAAAATATGAATTATCCATCTTTAAGAGAAATAGCATTTAATTATATGAATAATATTTCTAGTTCAGCACACGATCTTTCTCATGTAATTAGAGTAGAAAATAATGTTATTAAATTAAAAGAAGGAATAAAATTAGATGAAGATGTTTTATTTATTTCAACTTGGTTTCATGATTCAGGAAGATATGAAGAATTACAAACTGGAATTGGGCATGAAATAATTTCTGCAAGAATTGTTGAAGAAGAATTACCAAAAATTCAAAATTTTCCTATAGATAAAATTCCCAAAATTGTTTATTGTATTAAAAGTCATAGATATACTTCTAATTTAAAACCAAATTTACTTGAAGCACAAATACTACAAGATGCAGACAGATTAGATGCACTGGGTGCAATAGGTTTAGCAAGATTATTTGCTCATGATAACAAAAGAAAACTTTATCATGAAAAAGATCCATTCTATGAACTTCAAAGAGAACTTGAAAAAAATAAATATACATTGGATCAGTATTTTAAAAAAATGAGAAAAATAAAAGATACATTAAATACAGATAGAGCAAAAAAGATTGCTACAATAAGAATAAGATTTATGAACCTTTTTTTGGAACAATTTAAAAAAGAAATAGAGGGAAAAATATGATAAAAGCAGTTGTATTTGATTTAGATGATACTTTAATTGAAATAAAATTTGAAGGTTTAAAAAAAGTATTAGAAAAGACAAATAAAAAACTAGGATTAGATTATTTTACAGAAGAAGAAATTAATAGATTATGGTTTAAACCTCATAGAAATGAATTTTTACAACAAAGATTTAAAATTAATCCTGAAAATTACTGGAAAGTATTTAATGAATTTTATACTATAAAAAGTATGTATAAATATTATAATGTATATCCTGATATTTATGCACTTACAAGTTTAAGTAAAAGTAAAAAAATTGGAATACTAACATCTTCAAGTCCAAAAATTGGTTTATACAAAATAAAATTAATAGAAAATGTAGTTGGGAAGGTTATAAATAATACATTATTCATAAGAGAACATAATATTCCAGATAAACCAAATCCAATAGGATTAGAATTACTAATTAAAAAATTAGGTGTTGATAAAAATGAAACTATTTTAGTTGGAGATTCTGATTGTGATATAGAAACCGCAAATAATGCAGGAATTCCATCTATACTAATTGAAAGAGGTCATAATAAAAATGGCCTTATAGAATCTGATCCAGATTATGTTTTAAAAAATTTATATCAAGTAAGGTGTTATATATGATAATAAAAAGATTAAAACTAGAAAATATTAGAAGTTATACTAATCAAGAAATTAATTTTCCAATTGGATCAACGTTATTAGCTGGAAATGTTGGTTCTGGTAAATCAACAATACTATTAGCCATAGATTTTGCATTATTTGGATTACAAAAAGGGAATATAACTGGAACTTCTTTACTAAGATCTGATTCTGATAAAGGAAATGTTGAATTAGAAATTGAATTAGAAGATAAAATTATTATAATTAAAAGAATGTTAAAAAAAGAAGGAGATAAAATAATACAAGATTCTGGTTCTATTACAATAGATGGGATACAACAAAAGCTAACTGCAGTTGAAATCAAACAAAAAATTTTAGAACTATTAAATTATCCTAAAGAGTTACTAACAAAATCTAAATCTATTATTTATCGTTATACTGTATATACTCCACAAGAAGAGATGAAACATATTCTAATGGCAGAAAAAGATGTTAGGCTTGATATTTTAAGAAAAATCTTTGGTATTGATAAATATAAAAGAATAAAAGATAACTCAAAAATATTTATTTCTCATCTAAAAGAAAAGAAAAAAGAATTTTCTGGTTCAATTTATGATTTAGAAGAAAAAATGAATAAAAAAATTGAATATGAAACTAAATTAAATCAATTAAAAAAAGAATTATTAACTAAAGAAACTAAACTAGAAAACATAAATAAAATAGTTAATACAAGAAAAGAAAAAATTAAAGAAATTGAAGAACAAATCAATAATGTAAACAAATTAAAGAATGAATTTTCTGTAAATGAAACTGATTTAAGACATAAAAGTGATTATAAAGAAAGGTATACTAATGAAATTAAACTTTTAGAAGAAGAAATTAAAGATTTTAAAGAAGAACAATTTGATATTAAAACTATTAAGAATAAACTAGATGAACAAGAAAAGAATATTAAAAGAATAGAGATAGAAATTAAAAATTTAAGTATAAATATTAGTGAATTTAAAATAAATAAAAGAAATTCTGAAGGTTTAGTTAGTGATATATTAAAATTAAATCACTGTCCTACTTGTAAACAAGAAGTAAGTGATAATTATAAAAATGATATTAAAAATAATGAAAGTACTAAAATAGAAAGTTATGATAATAAAATTAATGAACTGAATACCTTATTAGATAAAAAAGAATCTGAATTTATTAACGGTAAAAAAGATATAGATTTCTTACAAAAACAAGAACAATCTTACAATTTATATAAAATTAAACTAGAAAATAACTTAGAAAGAAAAAATAAATTAGAAAAAATTAAACTAGAAATTACTAATTTAGATTTAGAGTTAGAAAAATTAAAAGAAATTAATAAAAATTTAGTTTCTGACTTAGTTAAACATAAAGATATTAATGATGATTATGAAAATTTAAGAAGAGGATTAGAACTAAATCAACAAGAACAAAAAACAGCTGAATTTGAAAAGATTTCTATACAAAAAGAATCTGAAAATTTAGTATTAAACATAAATATATTAGAAAAAGAAATTAAAACTAAATTAGAAATGCAAACTAAAGTTAAAAAATATACTGAAATGCAAAACTGGTTAGAAGATGAGTTTAGTGTTTTAATAGAGAATATGGAAAAACAAATTATGTTTAAAATTTATCATGATTTTAATAATCTATTTCAAAAATGGTTTAATACTTTAATCGATAATGATATTTTAACAATAAAATTAGATTATGAATTTACTCCGATAATACAACAGAACAATTATGATATTGATTATGAATTTATTTCTGGGGGAGAAAGAACTGCAGCTGCTCTAGCTTATAGACTTGCTTTAAATCAAGTAATTAATAATTTAATAACTAATATTAAAACTAAAGATTTGTTAATACTTGATGAACCAACAGATGGATTCTCATCAGAACAATTAGATAAAATAAGAATGGTTTTAGATGAATTAAATGTTAAACAAATAATAATAGTTAGTCATGATCAAAAAATAGAAAGCTTTGTTGATAATATAATAAGATTAAATAAAAACAATCATATAACTAGTATTGTATAATAAAGTTTAAATACTCCCTCTTTACTTTTTGAACCTACAAAAATGGCAGATATAGTTAATTTATTAATATTAGAATCGTTAACAAAAGATCCTTTTAATATTGCAGATTTAGCAGAAGCTATAGAATCAAAAATTCCACATCCAGAAATTAAAAAATCCGTACAAACTGGATTAGAATTACAAATAACATATTGGAAATTAGAATCTGAAAAAGTAAAAGATAGAAAAATATCTTATCAAGGAATAAATGAACATTTAGAAAGATTACATGCTTATGCTTGTATAATAGAAAATTGTGGACTTTATACTTATATGGAGTTTTTATAAAAATTTATAATTTAGAGTTTTTATCACAATAATATTATATACAATCTACTATATTATGATTTAAATATTTTTGAGGATTTTTACATAAAAGTTCTATTTGTTCAGTTAAATAATTTAATTCTGGATCAGTAAAGGGTCTATAGTCTTTTTTCATAAAAGGAACTTCTATAACATTTCTTTCTAAATAAAAAGCATAATAATTATTTAAAGAAAAATTAGGTTTCTCTTCCATAGGTAAATTTCTAAAACAATGAATATAAATATCTCTTGCTAACTCTTCAATCGTTCTTTCACCTGTACACCACGGATCATTCTCTCCACTAACTGATGAATCTGAAGAAACCCAATATGATCTTCCACAAAAACGAACATCATTTACTGCTACTTTAATTTCAAAATGATTATTAGTCATATTTAATTTATTAAATTTTTAATTATAAATATTTAGAGTTTTTATCACAATAATATTTATATATACTATTTTCTTATATGAATTATGAAAAAAATAGGGTTGATGATATTTTTAGTATTATCTTTAACTATTTGTAGTGTTCTAGCTGAAGAAATTGAAAGAGCAGTTCCAGTTAATTTTAAATCAAAATGTGAACCGGGTTTTATTGGAGAGAAATTTTGTGAAAATAATCAAGTACATCAATACTATCAAAATAATGTTTGTTTTAAATATGATAAAATATTAGCAACTTGTAGTACTGAAGAAGTATGTAAAAATGCTGAATGTGTAGCTAGTATGTCTGGAAATGGTATTACTGGAGAAGCTGTTAAACAAGTTGAAAATGAAAATAAAGGATTTTTTTCTAGAATAATTGATTGGTTTAAAAATTTATTTTAATAATTCTTATATAGTATTAAATAAAACCAAATAATATGGAGTGGAGTTTATACAATAAAGATGGATATTTGAAAGAATGTGTTTTTTCTAATAATAGAACTCAATTAGATATAGTAAAGGAAGTTATAGCTGCAATAAAAGAAGGTTTTAAAGTAATTTTCATTAAAGGTTCCTGTGGTTCTGGTAAAAGCGCAATTGCATTACATATTGCAAAAGAATTAGGTAAAACATCAATCGTAGTACCAATTAAAAATTTACAAAAACAATATCAAACAGACTATATGGATAACCTATACATTTTAAAAGATAATAAAGAAAAATTAAATATTTCTGTAATTGATGGAAGAAATAATCATAAATGTCCTTATAAAAATGAATCTTGTGATAATAGATATTTACCTTGTACAATTGAAATAAAAAAAGATAATTTAAATGCAATTAAAGAGTATGTAAATCAAAATTCTTTTATAAACACCAAAGAAATAACAGACTTAAAAGAAGTTAGAAGAAAAACTATTGCTCTTTCTTGTCCTTATTGGTCTCCAATTATTCCAAAAGAAATGAATTATAATATTAAAGATGCAAAAGAAATTGAATATAAAGGATTAAAAAATAAAAATTTTATTTATTACAAAAGAAAAGATGGATGTTCTTATTATGATCAATTTATGAATTATGTAAATGCAGATGTAATTATTTTCAATAGTAAAAAGTATGAATTAGAAAATGTTATGGACAGAAAACCTGAAACTAAGATAGAAATAATTGATGAATGTGATGAATTTTTAGACAGTTTATGTTCAGAAAAAAACATTAACATGAATAAATTACTAAGAAAAGTAAATAATTTAATTAATCCAGAATTAAGGGAATTAAAATTTGAAATAATTAATACAATTAATGAAATAAAAGAAAATAAAGATGTAACCCAAATAAATAAAACAAAAGTGGTAGATTTATTTGAATTATTTTTAGAAAATACAAAATTATATGATGAAACTGAAGAAAATTCTAATTATTTTAATTATGTTTATGAAATAGGCAAATATTTTGAAAATATTTTAGATGAAACTTATATCTCAACCCATAAAAATATGCATAATGATACAATACTAACTATAGTTACAGTAAATCTAGAAAGAAAATTGAAAGAATTCTTAGATAAAAATAAAGTATTTATAATGATGAGCGGGACGATACATTCTGAAGAAGTTATAAAAAATGTATTTGGAATTAAAAATTTTAAAATAATTGAAGCTGAAACAAAATTTAAAGGTAAAATAAACAAAGTTCGTTCTGGTTTAGAAAAAAAATTCAATAACATATTACTAAAACAAACAGGAGCTAGAGAAATGTATTTGAAAGCTTTATCTAATTGTTTATTATTATCAGTTTCTCCTGTATTAGTACATGTAAATTCATTTGCTGATTTACCTTCAAATTATGAAAAAGATTTATACAAACTAAATATTAAAACTTCAGAAGAACTAATAGAAGAACAAGATAAATATAAAAAAGGAGAATTAATTCAACAGTTTAAAAATAAAGAAATTGATATTTTATACTCAACTAGATGTTCAAGAGGAATAGATTTACCAGGAGATTTATGTAATAGCATTATAATTACTAAATATCCTTATCCAAATATGAATTCCTTATTCTGGAAAATATTAAAAAAGAATAAACCAGATCAATTTAACTTATTTTATTTTGATAAAGCTAGAAGAGAATTGATACAAAGAGTTTACAGGGGTTTAAGATCTGAAGAAGATGAACTTAACTTACTAAGTCCAGATTTAAGGGTTTTAGAAGAATTTTAATTTATTTTGTAACTTTATAATTTTCTATAAAAAATAATAAAGATAGTAAAGATAAAAATAACCACGTAAAAAGGTAAAATAGAATATAAAAATTAGTCCATTTAACTAAATCAAGAACTGTTTTAGCGGTTCCTAATATTAAAGTAAATAAAGAAAAAATAACCAAATAAAAATTAAATTTAACTTGATTATGTAATATTTTTGTTTGATTTTCAACTAATTGATCTTTTTTTATTTCTTCTAAATATTTCAACCCTTCTTTTTGAATAGAATAACTAATTTTATCCTTATTCTTAGTTTCTATAAATAAAGATTCTTCAAATAAATTTTTATTAATTATGTTAATTTTGTTTATTAATTCATCATTAAATCCTTCTTCATTTAATTTTTCTTTACTTACTACATAAGGTAATTTATTTGAAAGAAATTTTAAAAAGTCAAAAAGATATCCAATTATAATTTTATCTTTATTTATTTTTTTATCTGTTTTATTAAACATATTAATAACTTCCAATTTAATTAAGAATCAACGAATTTAAATCATTTATTGTATTAAATTATATATTTAGAAGAATTTTAATCTCCCCATCTCCATCTTGCCTTTTCTCCTTTTTTCCAAGAAATAAATACTAAAATTGAACTAAGTATAAAAATTCCAATCAAATAAATAATCCAATTTTTTTCTAAAGAATAAAAATTAAAGAATAAAGTTATCCAAGAAATAAGTAAAATAACATAAATTAGTATTACAATCCATCCTTTCCAATTAATAGGATACCAACCATAACCATATTTCTTTGCTCTAAACCATAAGTCTTTTTTCATATTAATCAAAAAGAGATGCTATTTTTATAATTTACGATTTATATACTCTAGACTACACTATCAAAACATTTAAATATATAATAATGACCTAATATAAAATGTCAAAAAAGTGGTTAATATTCATATTATTCTTTGTACTACTATCTCAAAATATTTTAGCTGAACAATTTGATGTAATTTTACCAGAATCAACTTTGGCAATTGGAAATATAGCAGTTATTCCAATAAAAATAACTAATTTACAATCATTTGAAGATAAATATATTATTAGTGTTTTAGATTTTAACTGGTTGGTTGAAAGTATAGATAATGCAACTATTGCATCAGGAAAAACAGAAACAATAAATTTAGTATTAAAAGCAAGCACATCAATAGAACCAAAAAGTTATGGTGTTAAAATTAATGTTAAATCTATAACTAATAAAGAAATAGAACAATTAGCAAAGATAGTTGTAGCAAAACCAGAAAGTGTTTTTGGCATTAAAATAATTGGTCCAGAATCTTTAGATCCAAGAAAAGATAATAAATTGACAGTTGAATTTGAAAATTATTATGATAATGATTTTTCAACTTTAAATGTAATATTACAAAATGATATTTTTACAGAAACAAAAACTATTTCTTTAAAACCAAGAGAAATAAAAAATGAAGAATTTACAATTAAATTAGCTGAAGATGCAAAAGAAGGAGATCATTATACTAATTTTATATTTTACCAAGATAATTCACTAGTTGCAAATCAAACAGTTCCAATAAAAGTAGCTTCATACAGTGGAATAAGAGATGTATTTTCTGAAGAAAAAGGAGTTTTATATCAACAATCAAATATTAAAAAAGTAAATGATGGAAACTCAGTTGGATTCCAGAAATATGTTAAAACTTTTACTTTATTTGAAAGAATATTTACAAGTTCAGAACCGGCTCCAGATTCTATTGTTAAAAATAGTGGTGTTTATGTTTATACTTGGGATGTAAGATTACAACCAGGAGAAGAAAAAGATATTAAAATAACAACTAATTACTTAACTCCTTTAATTGTATTTATCTTGTTAGTAATTGTAGGAATTTTAGTATATTTCAGATTCAAAAAAGATATTGTTGTAAGCAAAAAAGCAATAATGATAACTAAAGAAAAAGGATTTTCAAAAATGAAAGTTTCTATAACAATTTTTAATAAAGGAATTCATACAGTTAATAATTTAAAAGTAATGGAAAGAATACCACATATTACTAAAGAAGAACTTGATTTTGATTCAACTAAACCAATGAAAATAACTCCAGGAATAAATTCTTTAAGTATTGTTTGGAAAGTAGATGAAATAAAAGGTAGAGAAGAAAAGACAATAAGTTATAGTATTGGTTCTAAGTTACATGCAGTTGGTCGTTTAAACATATCTCCAACTCTAGTTAAGTATATAAAAGGTAAAAATTCAGTAGTAGCTGTATCCTCAGGATTAAAACTACTAAAATGAATATTTATGAAACAATTTTAATTATACTTGCTTGTGTAATGGGTTTTTTGTTCTTAACAAGGAATAGAAATAATAAATTTGATAAAGAATATCATGACTTAGTTAATTCTGAAAAATATAAAGTAAAAGGCCAGTATTAAATTCTATTATTTTGTATATGTAAAAGCAACATTTCCAAAAATTCTATCATGTTGAGAAGTTATAATTTCTTCAACTTTTCCATATTTACTTACATCATTTTGAAGTTTATCTTTTAATTCATTAAGTCCGCCTGTAATTAATAATTGACCTCCTGATTTCAAAACTCTTTGAGATTCTTGGTATAATCTTTCTGAAGGAAAGTATTCATTCATCATAAATGCAGCAAGAAAATCAAGACTTTGTGATTGTAAACTTCTAAGATATTCAAAACCATCTTGAACTAAAGCTTTTTCCTTAGGTAAAATTCCTTCTTCTATTGCAATTTTAACTCCAACTTCTTGAGAATCTACTCCAGTTATATTTCCACCATATTGTTTTAAAACATAAGATCCAGGTCCGGTTCCCATTCCAAAATCAACAACATTTCCGGATAAATTATCAGGATTAATAGATCCATTCATTATTAATAAAGTAATAATTTGCTCAATATCTCTAGCTCTGGATATATTTAATACATTTAATCCATCAAAAGATTTTATTGGTCTTACACGAGAAGCTAAATTTCCTTCCTTTTCTGAAAAATTTATTAATTTATTAGGTGGATAATTTTTTACAAATTCATCCAAACCTATTCCATTTTCCTTGAACCAATCTAAAACATCCATAATTTTTTAAATTAAAATCAGTATTTAAATCTTTCTATTTGTTACTACTATTTAAGACTAAATAAACAAATTAATAAAAGTTGAAAAACTTAGATTAGATATTCTTTCTTTAAATTCTTTATAACTAAATGGTTTAACATTACGAACCTCTTTTACTTGTTTTAACATGAAAATTGGAACTAATAGTCTTAATACTCCACTTAATAAAAATATGAATAATAAAGGAACTAAACCAAAGAATACAAAATTAAAAGAAGCTATTAAACCACCTAAAGTTGCTCCAACAAAAATACCAATTCCTTCTACAATATTAAAATAAGTAACACAAAGAGCCATTCTTTCTCTTGAAACTGCATCGTAAACAAAATTACTCATTGTTAAATTTAACCCCGCCCAAGCAAAACCAGATAATATTTCTATTAAAATTAAATAAATAATTAAAATATAGTTATGAACAAAAGGAGTTAAAAGATAAGCTAAAGGAATTATAGGAGTAATAAAACTACAAATTTTTATAACTTTCATATTACCATAATGATCTGCAAATTTACCCCAAACAGGAGAAAATACTAGTGTAGAAAGTGAATTTGTAATTGTTATTAAAATATAAAAAACATAACTAAAATTAAGATTTTTTAATAAATAAACTGTAAAGAATGGAGAAGCTATATTTGTTGTTAAAGATATTAAAGTAATAAATAAAACAAATCTACCAAAATTATTTTTCTTAATCTGTTTAATAAAATCAAAAAAACTAAAGAAAAATTCCTTTTTTTGTTTAAATTCAGGTTCATAAGTTTTCTTTAATAAAATTGAAGAAGTTAATCTTGCAAAAAATGCAATTGAAAATATAATTACAAAACCTAAAAAAACTTTAGTTTGTTTAAAATAATCGAGTAAAAAACCTGCAATTAACATACTAATTAAAACAACAAAAGTACAAACTCTATTTCTATAACCAAAATATCTTCCTGTATTTTCTGTTACTAAATCTCGCATTAAAGAAGTCCAAGCTGGAACAATTGCAGTTCCAAAAATAATTAATAAAGTATAAATTATTACCAATAATAAAGGAGATAAATTTGAGTTAAAATTAAAATAATAAAATAAACCTACAACAATAACAAATAACCATAATATTGCTTGAACTAAAGCCCCAAAAAATGAAATTTTATTTCTTGAAATTTTAGACATTAATTTAATTGTATGTAATTCAAAAAATCTACCTAGTAATGTTGGCAAAGAAGTCAATAAACTAATATAAAAATTATTAGCCCCTAAAAATAAAGCATAAGGTGCTATATATTTAAGACCAAAACCATCACTAACACTATAAGCTGCTCCCTCTTTTATACTTAATTTCTTTGCTTTTTCTAATTTTTCTTTCATGAAGATTTTGAGAATTAAAAACCCTATTTAAATATTGTTAAAACAATAATTTTAAATATCCACTTTATTCTTAATAATAATCCCACCATAGCTCAACGGTAGAGCGTACGGCTGTAGATAATATCATTGTTTGATCTTAAGCTTAGGCTAGAAATGAAAAACAAACAGCTGATCCCGTAAGGTTCGGGGTTCAAATCCCTGTGGTGGGATACTTTTTATCTTAAATAAAATATATTCTGTAATATATAGTTTAGAGTAAATTGCAACTTGCAAGGTGTGCGCGCAGCGTTTATAAGGAAAATCTTTATTTAATTAATTATGAGAATTAATAAGATTAAAGATATCAATTATGCCAATAAAAATAAACTAGCTGAATTTATTGGAATAATGTTAGGTGATGGAAATATTTATTCAAAAGATGGAACCCATAGAATAGTTGTAACTGGACATTGTGAAGAAGATTATGATTACTTAACAAATTATGTTAAACCTTTAATAAAAAATCTATTTGGTAGAGAAGCTTCTTTATGGAATCACAAAAATAAAAATGCGATAGCTTTAGCAGTATATTCTAAAATTTTAACAGAAAATCTAATTACTTTAGGATTAGTTGCAGGAACTAAAACAATGAAAATTCCTAAATTTATAAAAACTAAAAAAGAATATATTGCTAAATTTATAAGAGGTGTAGCAGATACTGATTTTAGTATATCATTCACAAAAAAACATCATACTTATCCACTTATAACTGGTTCTTTTTCTAATAAAGAATTTACTGAAGAAATAATAAGTTTATTAAAAAATTTTGATATGAAAGCAAATTTGTATTCTAAATGTCATCATGGATTTATGATATATAAACTAGATCTTTATGGAAGAGAAAATTTACAAAAATGGATGAAAAATATTGGTTTTTCTAATCCAAAACACTTAACAAAAATTGCTATTTGGAATAAAATAGGATATTATGAACCTTATACACCTTATGGAGAAAGATTAAAAATATTAGAACAATAAATTTTATAAATACATTAATAAAGATAATTCTAGGCCCCGATTGTGTAGAGGTTAGCACATAACTATAGTTCAATATTGAATTATGATGTGAAGCCCTGTCGAGTAAATCTTGACAAAACCGCAGACAGGCTATAGCCCGAGTTCAAATCTCGGTCGGGGCGCTTTCATTTTTTACAGGGCGTTAGAACTACTTTTTATAATTTTTAAATAGTAACAAATAACAAGATTTATAAATAAAAAATTACTTTTTAATTTATGAGCAAATTAAAAGTTATTGGATTAACTGGAATGATTTGTGATAATCCTGGAGGTTTATCAGTACCTATTTATCAATCAGGAGATAAACTATTTAGTGGATATTATGAAGAAAGAAAAGTTTGGGATGAAGGATATTCAGATTTTAAAAAACTAATAAAAGATGGTATGGGTATTCCATTTAAACCGGAAACAATAAATAAAAAAATTAATGAATTAAATAATATGCCGGATGAAAATTCTTTAGGTAATTCTTTAATCTATTTCCCTGCAAAAATATTATTCTTAAAAAAAGATATTCAAGATTTATTAGAAAATAATCTTAATATTAATTCTTTAGTTCTAAAAAATGAAGGAAAAATATTATACTTGGATGATGAACTTAATAAAACTGCACCTAAAATGACTAATGGATGGAATATTGCTAAAAATTATAATTTTTATTTTTTAGACAGAGAAGGGCTTTTAAAAACAATTCCAAAAATACGCGAGGAATGTAAACAAGTTTTATTAAAAAAATTACAGTCTAGATTAGATTTAGAAGAAATTTTAAATATCCCTAAAAAAGATAAGAAAAATATTAAAAAAGGAGATACTAAAAAAATAAGAAATTTATATTTAGACTATCTTCCAAATTTAGTTTCAGGAAAAGATGATGAATTGTTTCAATTAGCCCAAACAATGTCAGCTTTCTCCTGGGATTTTAATTCAGAATTTGATGCAAACAATTATTTAGTAATGATGGTTCTATTAAGTCCAAAAAGAGATAATTTTCCAGGATTACTTCATTTTATACTAAGTTCATTTCAAAAATCTAAAAGAAAATAATTATTAAACGCCTAGTCTAACTCCCTTCCTTATTTTTAAAAAGAATTAAATAATACTTATTCTTAATCTTATTATGAAAAAGAAGTGGTTTAATCTTAGTAAAGATATTACTTTATTAGGAATTGTTAGTTTTTTTACAGATATTAGTTCAGAAATGATTTTTTCTGTATTTTCAATATTTTTTACAATTATTTTAGGAGCATCAGCATTTTTACTAGGATTAGTTGAAGGACTTTCAGATTTAGCTTCATCATCACTAGATTATATATCAGGATATTTATCAGATAAAGCAGGAAAAAGAAAAATATATGCAACTATAGGTTACTTATTCTCAACCCTATCAAAAGGATTACTTGTAATTTCTCAAACAATTTATTCTGCATTCTTTTTTAGAGTTGTAGAAAGATTCGGTAAATCTTTTAGAGGTCCACCAAAAGATGCTTGGATTGCTTCCTTATCAAATGGAAATAATAGAGGTTACGCTTTTGCATTGCATAAAACTTTTGATAAAGCAGGAGCAATTATAGGTCCATTAATAGCTTATTTTATTTTAGATTATTTTGGACAAACACTTAACGCTTTTAAAATTATTTTTTTAATAGCTTTAATTCCTGCAATTTTAGCTGTATTAATATTATTTTTCTTAAAAGATAAACCTTCAAAACCAGTAAAAAGAGAAAATATATTTAAAGCTTATAAAAGTTTTAATAAAACTCTTAAAAATTATGTTTTAATAGCAGGAATTTTTTCGATAGCATATTTTAGTTTTTCATTTTTATTATTAAAATCTTATTTAGTTGGTTTTCAATTAAAAGATATTGCTTTACTTTATTCTATTTTTAATTTAGCTTTTGTTTTTGTTTCAATTCCAATAGGAAAATTAGGAGATAAAATAGGAAGAAGAAAAATAGTATTATTTTCTTATTTAATTTATGCAATTATGTGCCTTGGATTTGTATATGCTACAACAAAATTACAAGTTATAGGTTTATTCGTATTATTTGGAATATTTTATACAATAGATGAAGGACAAACAAAAGCATTTATTTCAGATTTAGAAGCAAAAAAAAGAGGAACTGCAATAGGATTTTATAATTTTATAACTGGAATTGTATATCTTGCAGCTTCAATAATTGCAGGTTATTTATGGACAATTAATCCAAATTATACATTTATATTTGCAGCTTTAGTTGCTTTTATTTCTTTTATTTTATTCTTTATTAAATTCTTAAATAAAAATTAAAAAAAGAAAAAAATTAATAACCACCAGAATAACTTGGTGTACTAGGCGTTTGTGCACTAGGCGCAACAGCTGTTAAATCTTTAGTTATTTTATCTCCAGAAGTTGATACAACATACCATTTCTGATTATAACCTTGTCCTTTTATATCTCCAGAAATTTTATCTATAGAATAAACATACAAAGGTTGATTATTTATTGTTACTTGATATGTTCCATCTGTTCTTGTTATTACTCCAAGTTTTCCTGTAATTCCTTGTCCTGTTGGAACTGAATTTGCTGGAACTATTAATGGTGGCCATAATGCTGAACAACCATCATTACAATTACTTACATCTAAACTATCTGAAAGAAATGCATAAAGTGTCATCCCATTTAAATCAGTTAAAATTTGTCCATAATCACTACTCATTGTTTTTAGAATAGGGTATTCTGTTGGAGTTGTTGTAACTGGTGTTGAAGTTGTTGTTGTAGTTGTAGTTTGTGTATAAGGATTACTATATTGACAGGCTGCAATTAAGAATAAACTTAGTGTTAAAATTATTATTGCTAATTTTTTCATTATTCACCTCCTTTTATTAATAAATTTTAATATTTTTTATAAATATAAATCTTTTTATTAAACTTCAATTTTAGAAAATAAATAACTTCCTAGTAAAGTTACTAATAAAGAAAATATAATTAAAACTGAAAAGTCCATAGTTAATCCTAAATGATTTACACCTGTTAAAATTCCTCTGATACCATCAACACCATAAGCTAAAGGATTAAATTTTATTATTATACTTATTAAATTAGGCAAACTATCTAAAGGAAATAAAGCCCCAGATAAAAAGAATATAGGCATAATTAAAAAATTCATAATTAATTGAAATCCATGCATATCTTCCATTCTAGAAGCAATTGCTGTTCCTAATGCAGTAAATAAAATTGCAATTAAGAATATAAAAATAAATGCAACTGGAACAATAGCCCAATTTATGGGTTTAAATCCAATTAATAAAGAAATAAAAAATACAACTAATCCTTGTAATGAAGCTACAGTTGCTCCACCTAATGTTCTTCCAATCATTATTCTATATCTTGAAACAGGGGCTACTAAAGTTTCTTTTAAAAATCCAAATTGTCTATCCCATATAACTTCAACACCATTAAACATTGCTGTAAAAAGTACAGACATTGCAATTATACCTGGAGCCAAAAAAGTAATATAATTTCCACCACCAGCTTTTTCAAAAATAGGACCAAATCCAAAACCTAGAGCAACTAAAAATAATAATGGTTGAGCTAAAGATCCAATTATTCTTGTTTTTGAACGTAAATATCTTTTTACTTGTCTTAACCACATTATGTAAATAGTATTCATCTTCTCCACATCCTTGAATTAAGTCTCATTCCATCTTTAACTGATGCAGATTCTTCTCTTATATGATGTCCTGTAAGTTTTAAGAAAGCCTCTTCTAAAGATTTAGATTTTGTTTGTTTTTCTAATTCAATTGAAGTTCCAACTTTAAGTATTTCTCCATGATCAATAATTGCAACTCTATCTGCCATTTTTTCAGCTTCTTCCATATAATGAGTTGTTAAAAAAATAGTCATATTTTCTTTTTTATTTAACTTCATAATATAACCCCATAAAAAATTTCTTGTTTGAGGATCTAATCCTATAGTTGGTTCATCTAAGAATAAAATTTTTGGATGATGTATTAATCCACGTGCTATTTCTAATCTTCTTTTCATTCCCCCTGAAAAAGTTTTAACAAAATTATCTTTTCTATCCCATAATTCAACTAATTTTAGTAATTCTGGAATTCTTTGTTTTCTTATTTTTAAAGGAACGTGATATAAAATGGAATGAAATTCCATATTTTCATAAGCTGTAAGTTCATCATCTAAACTTGGATCTTGAAATACAATTCCAAAAGATTTTCTAACTTCATTTTTTTGTTCAATTGGAGAAAATCCATTAATTTTAATTGTTCCAGAATTAGGATGGAGTAAAGTTGTAAGCATTTTGATTGTTGTAGTTTTACCTGCCCCATTTGGACCTAGAAAAGCAAAAATTTCTCCTTCTTTTACATCAAATGAAATATTGTTTACAGCTGTAAAATGTTTAAATTTCTTAACTAAATTTTTAACTTCAATAATATTATCCATAATTTTTCAAAAAATTTAGTAATTTATAAACATTATGAATCAAAACAAAAAACTTATAAATTGACATATTATCTTCACTAAAAAGAGTTCTGATAATTAAAATGGGAAATATTGTATTACCTAATACTAGTTTATGTAGCATTGTAAGAGATGAACTTATGAATCCTGCTGGAGGAATAAAAGATTTTATAGAATGTATAGTTCCTTATGTTGAACAAGCAGTAATTGTAGATACTGGTTCTTTAGATGGAACCAGAGAAATATTAGAAGAATTAAAAAGTATTTATCCAAATTTACAAATTTATGATAGAAAATTTGATAATTTTGCTGATTCAAGAAATTATTCTTTAAGTAAAATAGAAACAGAAAAAGCATTAGTATTAGATGCGGATGAAAGAATTTTTAGTGAAGATATAGAAAAATTATATAATTTTGAAATAAAAAATCCAGATAAAGATTTTTCATTTTACTTTTTTTATGTTTTACCTACAGGAGAACAATTTGGAAGTAGAGATGGAGGTCATAATCCTAGATTATTTAAAGTTGAAGGTAGATATTATATAAATAAAAAACAAAATTTTATTGAACAATTATGTAATAGTTCTAGAGAAATTAATCCAAAATATTTATTTTTTGATTTTATAAAAATTGTTCATTTTGTAATAGATAGAAAAAGTAATGATAAAAAAAACAAAGATTGGTATAAAAACGTAGTTTACAAGGGATTAGATAAAGCACCATCACAAATAGACTCTTTTAAAGAATGGAAAGCATTTAATCCTTATAGACTAAATTTTCAATAAAATGGTAGAAACATTAACAGAAAAATTAATTAGAGAAGGTTATGAAACTAGAAGTAGAAATCTCCCTAAACAAGAAATTCCAGGAATGATAGAAAAACTAATTAATGAAGGAATAGATCCTGCTAAAATACTTATTTATCATGTAGAAGATTTTGGTTTATATGATATTCCAATTATAGATATAGTAGATGGTAAAGAAATAATAGTAGGTTATAATAAAAACGCTATACCAAATACCTATTTCATATTTGTTCCTAAACAACCAGCACCAAAACTAAATTATATTAATTCAATTCCAAAAAATAATCTTGATGATACAAACGTTTTAAAAAATCCAAATTATTAAGAACCAAATAGGCTTGATTTTGAAAAACCCTTTAAATAAAAAACTAAACATATTTAAATCAAATAATTAATTCTTATTCATGAAAATATTAGTTGTTTATTATTCCAGAACAGGAACTACTAAAACCGTTGCTGAAGAAATTAAAAAAGAACTTAATTGTGATATTGATGAAATAACAGACGATGTTGATAGAAAAGGACCAATTGGATATTTATTATCTGGAAAAGAAGCCACACTAAAACAACTAACAAAAATAAAAACAAAAAAAGATCCTTCTAAATATGAATTAATAATAATAGGAACTCCTGTTTGGTCTTTTACTATGTCCACTCCGATTAGATCTTATATTTCAAAATATAAAGAAAAATTCAAAAATGTAGCATTTTTTTGTACTTTGAGTGGATCAGGATCAGAAAAAACACTAAAAGATATGGAAATTTTAAGTAAAAAATTCACAAAACATAAATTATCATTAAAAACACTAGATGTTAAAAACAATAATTACGAAGAAAAATTAAAGAAATTTATAAAAGAGATTCATCTTTCATAATCTTTATAAATTCTAATATAAAAGAAAAAACATGAAAAAAATATTAGTATTATTACTTACTGTATTATTGATAGCTGGTTGTCAAAGCCAAGGTATTAAAAAAATAACAACAAATCCAGATAAATATTTAGGTAAAGAAGTAGTTATTGATGGAGAAGTTAATAATAGATTTATAAAATCTGGAGATCAATTTATTTCTGTTGTTGATCAAACTGGATATATTCTAGCTAAATCTAAATTCAGTCTAGAATTACATAAAAATGTTACAGTTACCGGTGTTTTAAGTTATGATAAAACTAATGGTTATTATATAATTTCTAGAGAAATTAGAGTTAAATAAATTTAAATATTCTTTTTAAAATTCTAATATATGGAAAAAGGACATATTACTTGTTTAGGTATTGAAAGTACTGCTCATACTTTTGGAGTTGGAATTGCAACAAGTAAAGGAATTATTTTAAGTGATATAAGAAAACAATATACAACTAATAAAGGTGGAATTATTCCAATAGAAGCAGCTAAACATCATGAAAGTATTTATCCAGATTTAATAAAACAAGCTATTCAAGAATCTAAAGAAAAGAAAATAGATGTTATTGCTTATTCTGCTTCTCCCGGATTAGGTCCTTGTTTAAGGATAGGATTAAAAGCAGCTAAAGAATTAGCTAATGATTTAAAAATTCCATTAATAGATGTTAATCATGTTATTGCTCATTTAAGTTCTGGTTCATTATTTACTGAAGCTAAAGATCCAGTTTATATTTTTACATCTGGTGCTAATACTCAAATAATTTCTTTAGAAGGAAAAAGATTTAGAATAATGGGAGAGACACTAGATACGGGAGTTGGAAATGCTTTAGATAAATTTGGGAGAGAATTAGGTCTTGGATTTCCTTCAGGTCCAAAAATAGAACAATTAGCAAAAGAAGGAAAATTTATTGAATTACCTTATACTGTAAAAGGAATGGATTTATCTTTTTCTGGTATATTAACAGCAGCCATAAATAAATTCAAAAAAGGAGCTAGTAAAGAAGATTTATGTTTTTCAATACAAGAAACTTATTTTTCTATGTTAACTGAAGTTGCAGAAAGAGCTCTTGCTCACCTAAATAAAAAAGAAATTTTAGTTATTGGAGGAGTTGCTGCAAATAAAAGATTTTGTAAAATGTTAGAAAGTATGTGTAAAAATAGAAATGCTAAATTTTATACTGTTCCTTTAACTTATGCAGGAGATAATGCTATTAATATTGCTTGGCAAGGTATTAAAGAATTTCAAACTGGAAGATCTATTGATATAGAAAAAGCTAATATTAGACCCTATGAAAGAATAGATGAAGTTGAAGTAACATGGTAATTATTTATTTAAAAGTAGTAACAAAATAGAAAGATTTATAAATAAGTATTTGTTATAAAATTTATGAAAATATCTAATCAAACACCTTTAGTTCAAATAGAAGTTCCAAAAATAGGATTTTTAGCAGATGAACAATTTTTAGAAGAATATAATAGAATAAATCAAACAGAATATGGTTCTAATCCATATTTAAATGTTTTAAAATTTAGAGATAATATAGATAATATAATTAAAGGTTCTAATCCATTTGCAATAGTATTAGCTAATCAAATATTAAGTCAAGAAGGATTAAGAGTAGCAAGACAATCAGATTTAGAAAAATTAATTAAAATAGATCCAAATTACTTAAAAGGAACTTATGAAGATACAGGATTAGTATTAAGAAATAAACAAGATCCAGATTCATATTTAGCTCAAGATTTAATAAAACAATTAAAATTAAGAGATAGAAAATTAAAATTACCAATAATGATACCCTTAACTGAATTAATTCTTCAAAAGGATCAAAATTCAATTTATGGTTTATCTTTTAAATTAAAAGAAAGTGCAGATGTTATTTATAGTTCAATATTAAATGAAGAAAATAGCAAATTTTCATCTGAAGATATTAATGAAAAAACAGGATTACCAAATAAATTAGGAAATGGTAATAGAAATTTTTATACTAGAAATTCTGGTCTTTCCGGGTTGTTTCTTTACAGGGGCTTGGATTTGAACTCCTATGATGTTGGTCTTGGTTATTCGAATTTGGATGGCAGGGTAGTTGTTGTAAGTGGCGAAGCCACACAAAAAATAAAACAATAAACTTATAATATTTATTTTCTTTTTAAAACTATGAATCCAAAAGTATTAGTTGGTTGTCCAACATCATTTCACAAGAAATATGCTTTAAAAGAATATGTACAAGCTATTAAATCTTTAACTTATGATAATTATGATATTTTAATTGTTGAAAATTCTGAAAATAATGATTATTTTGATGAAATTAAGAAAGAATTGCCGTGTATGAAAGATAAATGGTTTGAGAATGCAAGAGAGAGAATTGTACATAGTAGAAATATACTAAGAGAATTAACACTAAAAGAATATGATTATTTTTTATCATTAGAACAAGATGTTATTCCCCCAAAAGATATTATTGAAAGATTATTAGAACATAATAAAAAAGTAATAAGTGCTTTATATTTTAAAACAGATCCAAATGGAACTTTAAGTCCATTATTATGGATTAAAGATGATGTTGGAATAAGAAAGGCTTACTTAGATGAAGTTGAAGATGATAAATTAATAGAAGCAAATGCTGTTGGGATTGGTTGTATTTTAATACATAAAGATGTTCTTAAAGAAATTAAATTTAGATATGACAAGGAAAAAGAAGGTTTTGATGATGTATTCTTTTGTGATGATGTTATAAATAAAGGTTTTAAAATATTTTGTGATACTTCAATTAAATGTAAACATTTGATAAAAGGAATGGATTGGGATAGTATTAAGAAATAATTAACGTTTTTTCTTCTTTTTAATTCTTGATTTAGCTAACTTAATTAATTTCTTAACTTTACTTAATTTAGATTTATTAGAAGGTTTTCTTCCTTTAAATTTCTTTACAGAAACTTTAGATTTCTTTTTAACACTCTTTTTTTTCATTTTACCTCTGGACTCGGTGAAAAAGTTCCTTAAACAAACATTGAAATCAATCTTAACCTATCAACTTGCTTTAAAGGTTATCTTCTTCGCTTCATAACATTGCTTAACAAGTACAGATTTCGTATGGTGAGTTATAGTCCAGACACCATATTAATAGTCGAATACTTGACAGAGGCGGTTATGATAACACTCTTTTCAGAGCAACCGAATTGTCCTATTTTAATAAGAAATTTAGTATATTTATTTTTTTCTGACCACTTATAAATGGTAAACAGCGTCGATAAAATCATTAAAAATAGTATATTTCATGTAAATTCCATATTTATAAATTTACCTGTTTTTTGACCATAGTAAAGCTTTTAAATCACAAATTGCCATAAAATCGAACCTTAACAGGTTGAGGGGAGGTTACAAATGAAAGATTATGTAATGAGAATGGCATATGATGCAAGTGATGATGGTGACACTGAGGAAGATGACACCGATGAAGATAATTGGGGATAAACGCTAATTCTTTTTTTTATTTTTTTATATCAAGTTTAGAATCATTTAAATTAAACTCATAGAATGCTTTAATTGATAATCCTGCTATATCACTATCCAAATAATTACTCTCTTTAGTTAACTTTTGCTTAGCTCTAATAAAGAATTTCTCTATTATTTTATTAACTTCTTGCATATTATCAAAAATAATATTTGTTTCTATATCTTTTTCTTCATTAAAAGAAATATGTATTGGTTTATGCAGCCCCATAAAATGAATCTCTTTTACATGTAAATCTTGTATTAATGGATCTAGAGCACCATAACCAATTAAGTTTCTAACAAAGTAATATCTAATTTTATCAAAATAATCCATATTAAAGGTTAAATTTAACTTTTTAGATAATTTTTGTACTATATCTACCATAAACTTCTTATCACCAACTAATTCGGGTTTTTTAAGTATTTTAGAACCAAATTTTTCAGTTAAATTATTTAGTAATATTTTATCCTTATCATTTATTTCTGGTTCTTTTAAGAAGTAATTATGATCCTTTAAAGAAACACTAGCCATAGTTTTATTTTCAGTATTCTTAATTACACTATATTCAGCAAATTCTGGTTTTGGAGCTTCTATTGGAGCTACTGGAATAGGTTTTACCTCTGGTTTTACTGGTTCTATTTTCTTAATTTCAGGTTTAACTTCTTGTTTAATTTGTAATGTTTGTACCCCTGTTTTTGGTAATTCCTTTTTAATTAATTGTTTCTTTTCTTCATCTTGAAAAACTTTTAAAACAGATAAAATAAACTTTCTTAGAACAACAATATTATAATCTTCCTTTACAGGAACTTTATTTGCTTCTTTAGCTATTTCAGCTAATTTACTCTTTTCTAAATTGGTATCATCATACAAAAAATCAATATCTTCCATTTTAGTATTGTGTTAGTGGTTTTCCTTGTGGTAAGGAACTTTTTCCTCTAACATATTGTTCAAGTAATATTAAACCACGTGCTATATTTTTATTTTGTTCTAGTAAATTTTCTAGTTTCATAGCTAGTGCATTAATTTGTTCATCTGTAGTTTTAGCTTCAGAAACATTTTTTGCTGCAGTTTCAAATACTTTTAGTAAACGTTCTGTATTTTTATTAAGATCTGAAACACTGGTTGTTAATTTACCAACAGAACCTAATAGATCTACAGATTTAGATTGAAGTGTAACATTATTTTGTATAAGTTGCTTAACTAATTTGTCTGTGCTTTCTGCTTTAGAATTATCTTTTGATACTACCATTTTCACCTCTATAATATTATATATATTAAATAACTAGTATAAAAAGCTTATGTTTGAATAAAATAGTTAAAAATAAAGAAATTATTTATTAAAAGAAATTAAACTAAATCTTTTGTTTTAGCTTCATATATTTGTTTTAAATAATCATCAAATTTTGTTTGAGCTGATTTTAAAGTTTCATGAACTCTTGGATTATTAGATGTACTAGTTAATTTTGTAATTAAATTTCCACCTTTCATAAAATCAACCATAACAACTTTAGGATCGTAAGCTTTTTGTTCATTATCTGAATCATTTTCATTATCACTCTTAGGTTTAGCATGATAAATTATTTTTTCTAAATTACCATCTGTTGAATTTGATTGAGCTGGATCTTGAACTTTTTTAACTTCTAAATGAAAATATCCTCCCTCTTCATATGCTTTTACTTGTTTATTAGTATCAATTACACCACTATAATGATATTCTGGAAATATTGCTTTATATGGAGTATTAGATCCACATACTTTATCTTTTAAATTTGAAATTATTCCTGCCATTTTAATCAATTATTATAATTAAAAACTAATATATAAATCTTTCGTTTGTTACTATTTTAGAATGGTACTATATAGTTTGTATTAAAACCATCTTATAACCTTCTCTAAAATGTATTAATTGTTCAAAATTAGCTACATATAATTTTAATTCTGCGTAATTTTTCATTTAATTTCTTAGAATATTAAATCAATTATTATAATTATTTTTTTCTTCCTTAATTTCAATTCCATGATTTCTTAAAAAAGAATCACGTATTGCTCTAGTTTCATCTATTTCTGTGCTATTTGCTAATATTGATATTGTTGTTACCGCACCAGTTATAAAATCTCCAGCATATATTCCTTTTTCATTACCTAACATACTTTTTTCCCATTTCCAATCTCTTGCTTCTAATTTATATAAACTTAAAAGAAAATCAGTAGGATATAAAACAGGTATATCTGCAACCATTTGAACATAGTTTTGTGCGGCTTTCCTACCATATCCAGATTCAATCTCTTTGTATAGTTTTTCTAATGTTAAATGATTTAAATAATCTATACGTGCTCCATTTCCACTATAAAATTCAGGACGCATAGACATTCCTATTTTACTTACTATTTCACATGCACTTAATTTTTCTTTTAATCCCATTTTATTTCTCTTATATAATTAAATTATTTAATTATTTTTTCTAAACCTTCAATTACTGGAGGTAAATAATTAACTCCCATAGCACAAAAAGTCGCTTGATAAATTGAATAAGTTATTAAATTAAATCCTAATTCCTTAGAAATGGTTCTTAATTCGCAAGCTTTTGCAAATTGTCCACCAAGACCAGTATAATTTCTTGTTTTTGCACGATCAAAATTAATACCTAACATTTTAACTAATCCATAAATAGGAATTAATTCTTGAATATCTGCTTTAAATTCTTGTTTATTTTCTTCCATTTTATTTCTCTTACATCATCTCAGGATTCATTCCTGGATAAGGCATGTTTGGTTGTTTTTGATTATTTCCATTAGCTGCAATTATATCATCAATTCTTAAAATCATATTTGCAACTTCTGTTGCAGATTTTACTGCTTGAATTTTAATTTTTAATGGTTCAATAACTCCCATCTTCCAAGCATCAACAACTTTTCCTGTAAAAACATCAATACCTGCCCATTTTTTTCCTTCATCATGTTTTTGTTTTAATGCAGTTAACAAATCAATTGGATCAATACCTGCATTTTCAGCTAGTGTTCTTGGAATTATTTCAATTGCATCTGCAAAAGCTAGAACTGCTAATTGTTCTCTTCCACTTAATGTATTTGAAAATTTTCTTAAATTACGAGCTACTTCCATTTCAGCTGCACCTGCTCCTGCAACTACTTTTCCATTTTTTAGTGCTGAGGATATATCTCCAAGTGAATCTTTAATTGCTCTTTCAATTTCATCTACTACATGTTTAGTTCCACCTCTAATTAAGAAAGTAACTGCTTTTGGATTTTTACAATTTTTAACAAATGTCCATTCTTCATCGCCCATTTTTTGAGCTTCTACTATTCCTGCAAATCCTAAATCATCTTTTGTTAAATCATCTAAATTAGAAATAACTTTAGCACCAGTTGCTTTTGCTAATTTTATCATATCAGAATCTTTAATTCTTCTTAAAGCATAAATTCCTTTTTTAGCTAAAAAGTGTTGAGCAATATCATCAATTCCTTTTTGACAAAATACAACATTTGCTTCTGATTTTACAATTTTTTCAACCATTGAACGTAACATTCTTTCTTCATTTTCTAAAAATGCTTGTAGTTGTTCTGGGCTAGTAACTTGTATTTTAGTATCAGATTCTGGTCCTTTTATTTCTAAAGCAGAATCTATTAAAATTATTTTTGCATTTTTAACTATTCTTGGCATTGAAGATTGAACTCTTTCTTTATCTAAAATTATTCCTTCAACTAATTCAGAATCTTCTGTTCCGCCACCAATTTTCTTTTCTATTTTTATATTATCCAAATCTATTATTAATTTATTATCTTCTTTTACAGTAATTCTATTAATTGCATTAACAGCCATTTCAGATAATTTTTCTTTTGCTGATTCAGCACCTTTTCCTGTCATTGCAGTCATAGCTATTTTTTTTAGAGTTTCAGTATCATTAGTATCTAAATCTTCAGCCATATTTTGAAGAACTTTTTGAGCAATTTCTGCTGCCATTTTATAACCTTTAACAATAACAGTTGGATGTATTTCTTTATCAATTAAATCTTCAGCATTTTTTAGTAATTCTCCACATAAAACAACTGCTGTTGTTGTTCCATCTCCAACTTCATTTTCTTGAGTTTTTGCCACTTCAACTAACATTTTTGCAGCTGGATGTTCTATTTGCATTTCTTCAAGAATTGTAACCCCATCATTTGTAATTATAATATCACCCATAGAATCAACTAACATTTTATCCATTCCCTTTGGACCTAAAGTTGTTCTTACAGTTTCAGCAATTAACTTAGCTGCAGCTATATTATTTCTATGTGCTTCTCTTCCTTTAGTTCTGATTGCACTTTCAGGTAGAATATATATTGGTTGTTGTTGATTAGTCATTTTTCTCCTTAATATATATAAATGCTCCTAGTCCTTCATCATTTAAACCTGGACTACCACTACAATCTAAAATAGATTCACCATAAAAATTAGAAAATCTGAAATGACCATCATATTTTGCAACGGCACCTTGTCTAGGAAATGAAAAATGAATATTTTTTCCCTTACTATATTTTTGAATTTTTGATTTTGCTTTTAGTTTAGGTAAACCTTGATGATTAAAATTTTCTGGATCTAAATCAATTAAAACTCTTTCTCCCCATAAACATTCTTCTAGAGGTTCTTGTTCGCTTATAAATCCATCTTCTTTATTATAAGAGATAATTGTTTCTACATTTAAACCTTTAAATCCCCTCCCATCTTTATATTGCTGATTAAGCCATACAAAACAATAATGAGTTAAATTTTTATATAATTCTATTAATTCCCCTTTATCTAAAAGATTTCCTTTAGAATCCTTTAATGTTAAATCATCATTATATGCTTTTATTACACTGGGGAGATATAATTTCATAAATTTAGCCGGTTTTAATATTTTTTCATTTCTTGATAATACTAATTTTTGAGTATCAAAATAGTTATTATTCCAAAACAATTGCTGCATTGAAATATTTAATCCTTGTATATTTACGTATCTCATTTTCTAAAAATTAACTATTTTACAGTAGAAAATGCATTTATAAATCTTACGAAAGATTACTTCTTTTGACATACAAAAAAGCAATGATCCTTTTCTAGTGGATCTAGTAATTTCTTATCGATAACTTTTAACTTTTGATTTAACTTTCTTTCAACTTCATCAAAGATTTCTTGAGGTCTTCTTGTAACATCTATAGATCTTGCTTTTACAGCTATCATAACATAACCGTTATTTTTTAAAAATCTTAAATTCTTAAATAAAATTTCTATTTGAGTTTTTTGAGCTACATCTTCATAAATAATATCAACTTGTTCTATCCTATTTGCATAACTATCAGGATCATTTGCATCTGCTAATAATGGAATCATATTTTCTCTTTCTTCACAAATAAAGTATAAATCTCTAACAACTCTTGGAGCAAAATCTAAACAATAAATTACACCTTTTGTTGCAATATCTGAAATTTTAGAAGGTGTATAACCATGAGCAGCACCAAGGTACAAAATTTTTGAATTATTTTTTATAGGAAAAAATGAAATTCTTTTAACTATTGCAGCACCTAGTTTACTTCTTCTAGGATCAAATTCAAGAAAATCATCAAACATTAATTCATTAAAGAAATTCTTTCCATCTTGAGATTTAGTAAAGAGCATTCTCTTTTTATCTCTCCAAGATTCATACACTCCATAGTATTTTGTTTCTTCTATCATTTTCCTTTAAAGTAATCCTTTTTAACTGCTATTGAAATTTTTGCTGCTAAATGTCTTGCTGCTTTTCCTTTATTTTCACTTTCTGAAATTGATTCATGTTCAAATATAACTCCAAATCTAGGTGGCTTAGATCCTGTTTTTAAATGTTTAAATAAAGATTTTTCTGCACCTAAAATTTGTACTCTAGATGATGGCATTTCAGCTAGATTTTTTAAACCACCTGCAACATCAATTAATCTTGCTCCAATTAAATTACCTGAAACTTCTAATAAATTTGGACAAGTTTCTTTCATTAAAGATTCAAGATATTTTTCTTCTATTTCTTTTAAATTAATAATATTTTCAATTGAATTTATTAAATCTTTTACAGAGTTTAAATCTTCTTTAGTAAATTCTATCCCTAATTCTCCTTTCTTAAATTTTTTAATTTCATTTAATAATTCTTGAACATTTAAAATTCTTGATGTTTTTGGATTGTAATAACCATATCTTTCTCTTAGATTAGAAACTAATTTATTTATTTCAATGATTAGTAAATCAATTGTATGAATTGTTTGAATTATAATAACATCTTTAGTTATTGCTTTCTTCAAATCTTCTGCAGTTTTTTTCAGATTTAATTCTCTAAGATTCATATTTTATCAATTCTATATTAACTTAAAAAAGTATCTATATACTCAAAACGCTATATTGTTAAAGCAAATGTTTTATATAATCTAAAAACACTAATATCTTATGAAATCTGGCTATAAGGTAGCTGATGCCATGACTGTTAAACCAATTGTGGTAACTGAAAGAATTTCTATAGAAGAAGCAGCTCAAAAAATGCAGATTCAACACATTGGTTCTTTATTAGTTTGTGAAAATAAAACTTTACTTGGAATAATTACAGAAAAAGATTTAGTTGATAAAGTTGTAGCAAAAGGACTAAATCCAAAAAAAACTTTAGTAAAAGATATTATGAGTACTAATATTAGAACAGTTTCTCCTGATTTAGAATTAATGGATGCTATTAAAAAAATGGCAAAAGCAAATGTAAAAAGACTTCCAGTTGTAGATGGAAAAACCTTAGTTGGATTTTTAACTTTTAAAGATGTTTTAGCAATACAACCAGAATTATTTGAATTAATAACAGAAAGATTTCATATTAGAGAAGAAGAAAGAAAACCACATATTGCAAGAGGAGAAGGTCAGTGTGATAAATGTGGAGAAATTACTTTAGTAAGAAAAAAAGGTAATGAATGTTTATGTTATGATTGTCTTGAGAATGTTTAATGGAAAGATTTATTAATTAAAGTTCTTTATACTCATTAATGTCAGAAGTAAATTATGTTATTGATAAATTAGGGGTGAAGTTTGAAGGTATCTTTAATTTAGATGAATTTTATGATGTTTTAAAAGATTATTTAACAAGTATGGGCTATAATGTTACAGAAAGAGAATTTGAAGAAAAAACTAAAGAAAGTCTAACAGTAAAATGGAAAGCAACAAAACCAGTTGATGAATATTCTAATTTTGTAATAAAAACTAAAATAAAAGCTTCAGTAGAATCTATAGAAATTAAAAATAAACAACTATATAATGGAAAAATGGAATTTACTTTAAAAGCCCAATTAGAAAAAGATTTTCAAGATATGTGGGCTGGTCCAGTTAAAAGATTTATACGTGGTGTTTACGATAAATTCATTGCTGGAGATAGATTTGATAAATTAGAAGCTGAATTAAAAGATGATGCTTATTCTGTTGTTGAAAAAGCAAGACAGTATTTGAATATGAAGAGATTTAAAAGATGAATTTTATTCAATTAATTGCAGTTTTTATTGAATTAATAATAGTTATACTATCTTTAATTATTGCTGTAAAAAAGAAAAAAGTTTATGGTTATGGATTTGCAATTACATTCGCTATTTATGTATTTTATGACAGTGTATCCTTGTTTTTAATAGAAATTCCAGAAATGTTATTATCTATATTATTTTTCATAGCAACTCTTTCTGCTTTATGGGCTATTTTTAAATTGTATAAATTAAAGAAATAATTATTTAAAGTATATTATAACAACTAATTGTTACAAAGCCCCAAAAACCATAAGCTTTATATACCCTAAAAGTGTATATAAAACACCCGCATTGAGAATTACTTAATGGAGTATGCTTAATGCTAACTATGAATTTGAGGGTTAATTGCGGGAATCATTATTAATATATCAAAAAATTAATAGAATAAGTTAAAAAGAGAACAAAATCATCATATTCACTTATGATTTAAAAATAAAATATATACAAAATTTATAATAAAAAAATTTTGTTCGTAATTGATAAAACTTATTCTATGGGAGTAAAATAAAATGGGAAAAATAAGTCCTGTATCAGCTAAATATATTGTTTATGCTACGATACAAATAGAAGGAATAGTAGATAGACCTGATGTAGTAGGTGCAATTTTCGGTCAAACAGAAGGATTGCTTGGAAGTGATCTTGAGTTAAGAGAATTACAAAGATCAGGTAGAATAGGAAGAATAGAAGTTAACTTAGAAGTTAAATCTGGAAAAACAACTGGAGAAATTATTATACCATCAAGTTTAGATAAAACTGAAACTGCAATAATTGCTGCAGCTTTAGAAACTATACAAAAAATTGGTCCATGTGATTCTACAGTAAAAGTAGAAAAAATGGAAGATGTAAGAATTTCAAAAAGAACTTTCGTTTTAGGAAGAGCTAAAGAATTGTTAAAAGAATTAACATCTAGTGGTTTACCTGATTCACAAGAAATGTCTAATGAAGTTTCTGATTCAGTAAAAGTAGAAGGAATAGTTGAATATGGTAGAGATAGATTACCAGCTGGTCCTGATGTTGATAATTCTGAAGAATTAATTTTAGTAGAAGGTAGAGCAGATGTTCTAGTTTTATTAAAATGTGGAATTAAAAATGTTATAGGTGTTGGTGGAACTAACATACCTGAAAGTATCAGAGATATTTGTAAAGATAAAATAGTTACAGTATTTGTTGATGGAGATCGTGGTGGCGATTTAATTATTAAAGGTCTTAGTAATTTTATTAAAATAGACTTTGTAGCTAAAGCACCAGATGGCAAAGAAGTTGAAGAACTTGTTAGTAAAGAAGTTTTCAAAGGATTAAGAAGTAAAGTTGCTTTTAGTGAAATGAAATCTGATTCTAAAACTAGAAAAGAAGATACTAAATATGATCAGAAAAAACAAGCTGAAAGAGATGAAAAACAAGAAGAATCTAGAAAAACTTTTGCAAAAAAAATACCTAATAAAGATAAACTAAAAAATATGTTAACTGAACTTGTAGGTACAAAAGGTTCTTTTATTTTAGATAAAAATCTAAGTACACTTGGAAAAGTTCCAGTAACAGAACTAGTAAGTACAATTAAAAGTTTAAGAACAGGTATTAACACTATAATTTTAGATGGAACAATAACTAGAGAACTTGTTTATATTGCTGAAAGAGCAAAAATAAAATATCTAGTTGGGAATGATAGTGAAGTTGGAAGAGCTAGACTGATAATACTTACTTCAAAAGATTTAGAATAAAGTTTAAATATCAGTAAAGGTTTAAATTAACAATGAAAGAGGTTGACAAGAAAAACGTATATAGATATTTAGCTATATTCTTTGGATTTGTATTAGTAGCATTAATTTTACTTTATATTTATTTACCTAAAAACTGTGAGTATGATAAAACTTGTTTAAATCAAGCTTTTACTAATTGTGAAAGAGCTAAAGCATTTCAAGTAATTAACAGTAATACTTATTTATATGAAGTAAAAGGTTCTTACAAAAATTATTGTTTATTAAACGTAAAAGTAATGGAAATTTCTAGTTATCAACAAGATATTAAAACTGCTTTAGAAAATAAAGGAATGTTATGCAGAATACCAAAAGCAAATACAAATGTTTCTATAGAAAATGTAAATAATTTACTTGATTATTGTACTGGTCCTTTAAAAGAATCTATGCTTGAATTAATGATAAAAAGATTGTATGAAGTAATAATTTCTAATATTGGACAAATAAGTCTTGAAATGCAGAATTCTGTTGCTAAAACCAAAACTTTATAAAAGATTATTTA
>JAQUND010000009.1 GCA_028717785.1 Candidatus Nanoarchaeia archaeon
CGTCACTACCCCCGTACCACGCGTGTGCCAGCCGGCAGATCGGGATGCTGCAGGGCCTGCGCGTAGGGCCGCCCCAGCGAGATAATTACCAAATATAAATTTTCTTCTTTTGATTTAATTAATAAAGAAATTTTCTTTTGTAATATTGGATCTTTAATTACAGATAAATTTGGATTTGTTGATGAATCTAAAAAACAAACTAAAACTGTTTGTGATGGAGCAGCTAAATTAGCTTCGGTTAAACTTAATTCGCCTAAATTAAAATTTTTTTCTACATTATTTCTAACATTCGTAACAAAATTTGCTAATTCTACGCTGTTTCCAGTATCTTTAATATATCCTATTCCTTTAAAACCTAAAAATAAAATTGCTGCTGTAACAACCAATACAAATATATATTCAAAAATTTTTTCTGTCTGTGCTTTTTTATTTAATTTCTTAATAGTTTTAATTTTGCTTCACCATCTTTTGTTTTTAATAATCTTGAATAAAATTTATTAGCCATAATTATTTGTGAATCTATAAAATTATTAACATATGGTTTCCATACACTTCTAGGATTTTCTCTAACAAAATTTGCCCATCTTTCAATGAATTCATCATGTGTTTTATCCCTCATTTTAATCTTAATCTCCTTATCTCTTTTTTAATTTTATTAATCTCCTCTTCATCTAAATTATTAGAATATACTATTCTTAAATGTTTTGCATCATCCATATCTTTTTGGGATTTTAATAATTCTTCTTTAAATGCAATATTCATTTCTATAGAAGAAAAATATAAATCTAATCCTGTTAATGGAAGTTTTTTTCTTGTTTTTAATTGATAATCATCTAATGCATCTTTAGAAAATTTTAATTCTATCTCAGGAAGAGGATCATTTTTTCTAGTATATCTTACACTTAAATTAGCATTAAGATAATCATCAAATATTATAGCTGGATCATTAGATTGTATACATTCAAAATTATTTTTTTCTAATTGTTTATGTAATAAAATAAATTTAGATTTATTTATTTTTTCAATAATAATATCTATATCTTCAGTTCCTCTAACTCTTCCATGAGCAATTGCAACAAAACCTGAAACAATTATATATTTAACAAATTTATCAATAACCTTAACAAAATCAACTACAAACTTATCTAATAAATTTCTATCACTAATTTCTCTTTTCATTAAATCATATAAGTTTAAATTTTATATAAACATTTCTATGCATGGAAAATATAAGACATTAAATTATTTGATGCATCCATACATTTTATATAATAAGTTGATCCATCTTCAAATAACGTATCATGTTCTAATTTATCATTTGTCATTGCTGTTCCATCTCCATAAGTGAAATCTTTCCCAATATTATATTGACATTCAGCTACTTCATCTAAAATTATTTTTAAATGTGAAGGCGTAAAAGATGAATCTTCATAAACACTAGTTACTCTTGGTGCATTTACATCTTGTGTCATTTTTATTGTTGTGCTTGTACTATTAATATTTCCACCATAATCAACACAAGTTACATAATAAGTATATGGAGTTGAACTTCTTGCTGGACTTAATAATTGTTCATGCACACTTGAATTTGTTTTGAAAAATAAATTCATTAAATTAATATCATTTGTTTCACCATAATAACAATAAGCTTTTCCGTCGTAAGTTGCTCCTTTTGATGTTTCAACTCTTAATGTAAAGTTTCTAGTACTAATTTCTCCTGATGGAGAGATAGAATCTATTCTTAATGGATATGACCCACGTAAAGTTAATACAAAACTTTGTTCATTTGTATTTCTATTTTTAATAGTAACTCCAGGTTGATCTTTACATCTGAAATAAAATTTATTTACAATTTGATCTATTAATGGAGTTAACGTAGTTGAACAAGGATATAATGTTAAATCATTTGGTTTTTTAACACAAATCATTGTATTTTCCATTACATCATATTCTTTATCCATCATAGACCATTTACAATCTGCAGGTTCATTTACATATAAATCTAAATTAGTTTGATTTATTCCATAACTGAAATATGAACCATCTACTAAATTAGATCCTTCAATTACAGGTGGTGTAACATCTGGTCCTTGTTGTATTGTATATCTAACATAATATGCTGCATCATTTTGATTTCCTAATGAATCCTGACATTTTACATACAATGTATAAGTTTGTCCTGGAACTGCAATCAAAGTTCCATTCTGTTCTAATGAATATGTATTTGGTATTGAAGACAATACTAAATGATCATAAGTATATAATGTTGAACCAAAGTAACCTTGAATATCTGCGAATCTTGCTGAATTATTTAATGAAGCTTTACAAATTGCAGGTTCATCTGTTTTAAGTGCCATTGGGAAAAATGTAAATGCTGGAATTGTTTCTGTATAAGTATAACCTCTATTAGCTACTTCAGTAATTTTACTTTGATAATTTCCTAAACCTTCTTTCCAAACACTTATTACTGGAGGTTTAACATCTCTTGGATTTTGAGATACACAAGTATCATTTCCTGTTCCTGCATTTAATAAAACACAAGATTGACCTAGGGATTTACAAGTATATTCAGAACAAACTTTATCTTTTCTCCAAGATGGAGAATTTACATCTTCTGGATTACATTTTTCACAATCTTTACTATTAATTGGAGCTTGCCATGATTCACATTTTGATTCTATATTTACTTTGACTATTTCTGTTCCTGAAATATCAATTAATTGTAAACCCATTTCAATATAAGAAGCGTAACTAAATATTTTCATAATTGTAGCAACTTGACTTGTTGCTTGTTGAATTGTTGTTGCTTCTGTTGCTGCAGTTTGTGCTATTTCTGCTGCTTTTTTTGCTGATTCTGCTACTAATTGTGCAGATTTTGCATTAGGTGTTGATACTGCTGCTTCTGCTGCAGCTTGTGCTGCTTCTGCTGTTGCTTTTTTTGCTACTGCATCTTCAGATAATTTAGTTACAGTTTCTTTAGTTACAAAAGAAGTACCAACTTTACTCATTATACTCTGCCATATTTTTGAATCCGTTATTTTATTACTTATAGTTCCCAAACCATAATTTATCAATTTAGTAAGAGGACTAATTGTATATGAAGACCAAACTTTTAATTTTAAAGTATTACTTAATTCTAATGGAGAAACTATTATTCCTTGAACCATTGCATTAGTCATCATAGAAGTTAATAATGCTCCACCCAATTTAGAATATGAATTTAAATCTGGACTTCCAGCTGTTTTATCCATTGTTACCCAATTAGTAAGATCTTTATATGTAATTTTTCCAGGATCACCTGAACCAACATTTTTTGCAAATTTAACAATACTAGGAATATCACTTCCAGTTGTAATAGAAAATCCACTTAAAATATTTTCTTTATCTTCAGTTAATAAATTATATTCTGCACCACAATCACCAAGACTTCTACAATAATTATTTGCACTAACAGTAAATTTATGATCTAAACATTGACAATTTTCTATACATTCTGGTTGTTCAGCTAATCCTGTTTGACCAAAACTCATTATTTTTCCAAATGTTTGTAAACCAATTCCTAAAAGACTTTTAGTAATATCTGATTTTCCACCATCAGCTAATAATTTAGTTAAACCTGGAACTTTAATATAAGCAGTACAAGTTTGACTACCTGATTTACAAATATCTGTACCTTCATCTTCCCAGAATTTACTTCCTGGAGAAATAAAAGGAGCACATTGTCCATTTGAATTCCATATACAATCTCTTTGTTCAGTATTTTTACAATCTTTTACATTTTTTTGTGCTACACAATCTTGCCATCTATTTAATCTACAAGCTGCAACATTATAATTTGAATTATCAATTTTCATAGCATCAGAAATACACCATTCTTCTCTAAAATCTTTACATGGTTCTACTAACACTTTATTATTAATACAAACACCTCTATAATATCTAGAACCTGGAACATCTCTACCAAAACCAATTAATGCATTATTACCATTATATTTATTCATATCAACATCATATTCACACCAAGATTCTCCATTTTTTATTGTATTACCTTCAGTAAAAATTTGTTTTGCATCCATATTAAAAAGATCCATTTCTGCTGAACAACTTAAATCAACACAAGTAAATTCTTTTGTTGTTTTTGATTGTCCACAAATATTTTGCTTATTAACATAATCACAATCTTGTGCAACCTCTTCTGCATTACCACAAGAATCAAACCAATAAACATCTTCTGAACTATCTAAACATCCTTTTTTTGTATGAGGGGTACAATCACAATTTAACTTTGTATCAGAACAATATTTTCCTTCAAAAAATCCATTACCTGCTAAATCTGTTCCAGTTGGCAATGCACAATTTGCTCTTGTAGTATATTGACAATTATCTGAAGATTGAACGCAACATCCTTTATCAGTATTTCTTGATAATTGAACACATGCTGCTTCATCTTTTACATCTTCTTTAAAAACCATTTCTAAATCAGGATATTTTGCAGTTTCTTTTTTACATCTTGTTTGTGTTATTAATGAAGCTTGATCTCCAATAATACAACAACCAACACTACATTGAGGAGTATTCTCAATTGATAAATCTGAAAATGAAGCATTTGTTCCACGAGCATTGCAAGTACCAAGGGGCATATTTGCATAACATCTTCCATCACTTAAATCAAAACAAGTTCCCAATTTACAAAAAGAAGTAAAATAACAATTTGTTGGAGCTGATTTACTTCCAACTGCACATTCTGATTGATCTGTATACTGACAAGTAGCCCCAGATAAAGTTTTTTCACAACAAACAGGATCTGCATTTACAAAAATTGGAATTAAAAACAAAATTAAAAACAATAATAATTTTTTATTCATTTTCACCCTCATTTTGTATTGCAAATTGGAAAATATAATTTGAATCTCTTACATTTAATTTATAAATTTTATCTGGATAAGGTTGATCTTTAAATATTTCAACACGACCTCTATTAGCTAACATATATGGAACATCAAAAAATACCCCATTAGTTGCTTCAGAATTAACAATATCATAAGTCGTATCTAATAATTTACCAAGAGGAACATTTACTGATTTTTTATAAGTTGTTAATTCAACTTTAGAATCTCCTTTTTTTAGTGTAATTGGATAATTTATTTCGTAAACAATTGCTTCTTTATCTATTGTTGTTTTAACATCTAAATCACCAACACTAATTTCAGGGAAAAATAATCTTTTACTTAATTGATCTATGTTTACACAATAAGGTAAGTTTAATTTTAAATTATTGGCTAATTCATTTTCAATTTGAGTTTGACTAACCATTTGATTCATACATAAATCTGTATCAGGAATATTACCACATAAATAAGCAACTTTGTAACCATTATACATTCTATAACTTGTTGGATTTAAGTAACCACCTTGTTTTCCAATTAAATCAACAACACTTAATGTTTCTTTATCAATACAATCATTAATCACTGTTTTTACATCTTCTAAATTGGTTTGTAAATATTCATTTGAAGTCATTCCAACTCCAGCTCTTCTTAAAGAAAAAATTAAAACAACTAAAATTAAAATTACAAAACCTACTATCATAAAAGTAGTTACCTGACCTCTTTTCTTCATCATTATTAATCCTTTTTAGTATTTATAAATATTTTTATACTATAGCTGAAGTGTGAACAACTGAAAGTGGCATTTCATTTCCAAATTTATCTTCACATCTAATATAATATAATCCTAAGCCCCATTCAGCATAAAATGAATTACCAATACTTGACATTTCTGTTCCTTCATTTAAAGAAAATTCTTTATTTGAATAAAAACATTTTACAGTATTTGCATCTTCAACAGTTATTCTTAATTTATCATATTGTGTATCATGATTAACACCAATTAATTTTGGAGCTGTATTATCAATCATTGTATTAAATTTAATACTTGATTTTGCAATATTTTCAGCAAGATCTAAACAATTAACATAAAATGTATATGGTTGTGTATTAAAAAATTCTAATATTTGAGTATGCGTACTTGAATTAGTTGAATAAAATGAAACATCTGAACACTCTTCACAAGTTTCACTAAAATAACAAACTGATTTTCCTGATTCTGCGCCTCCATTAGTTTCTGCTTTTAGTGTTACATTATTTGTATAGCAATTTATTTCATTTCCAATAACACAATCAGGAGATACAACAGATAAACTAACATTTAATTGATTTGTTCTAGTGAGTGTATAAGGTTTACCCATTGACATTTTATTTCCTGCAGGATCTGAACATGCAAAATAAATTGTATTTGATCCAGATTTTAAATTACCAATTTTAAAAGAACATTTTTGTGATTCATACATTCCAGGAACTAAACATAATCCAGAATTTTCATTTAACATTTGATCATAACCTATATTTTGATCAGACCATTTACATCCACCTGCTTTTTGAAGAATACTATTCCAAGTTAGTATTTCATTAGTTGTTAAAGTTACATCTTTTGTATCCTGATCATAAGCAACAAATCCGGGATCTGGTTCAATTGATTCAATTAATGGAACAGTTGTATCTGGTCCTTGATGAACTTTAAATCTAATTACATAATCTATAGGACTTTCAACTGCTTGTGAACAAGAATCTTCAACTGCAGTTTTACATCTTAAATAAAATTTCTGTTCTTGTTCATTTAAAGAAGCTAAATAACCAGCTGTAAAGGTAATATTATGCTGTGTGGATGCTTGTCCATTTGATAAATAAGACATTGTATCCATTCCATTAATTAATTCTCCATTATCATTAATTTGTTTTGTTGGTTGGTCTGAATAAGCACATTGTGTATATAATGGAATTCCTTTTTCATCAAAAGTTTTAATTCCAAAACTAAATGTTTTCATTTCATTTACATTTCTAGTAATATCATAACCTATATTTGCTCCATTATCTATTAACAAACAATCTGTTACTGAACAAGCTAACTGATCACTTGATTCACTGCAACAATTTGAATTTCCTGTTTTTAATAAATCAGTATCTGATTTTATTATTGGAGGTAACACATTATTACATTCTGCTTTTACACAAACAGATCCATCAACTGTATTTTTAATATATTTACAAGCAGTTCCTAAAGTTCCACAAGTATATTCTTGACATGCATATCCATTAATTATATCTCCATTTTTATCAGGAAGTAATCCACCTTTTGAAACAGCAGTTGAACATTTGTAACAATCATCACCACCAGCAGGAACTTGCCAAGGATTACAATTTATTTTTAATGTTTCTACTTTTTGATTATTAATAGTACCGAAGCCAAGAATATCTAAACTTAATTTAAATATAGCTCCTATTGGATCTATAAATATACTTTTTAAATAGGTTGTATACATAGAAAGAAGATTATTATTTATAAATATTGAAGGATTAGAAATAGAATAAATTATATTTGCATTTATTAAATAAGGAAGAATACTATTATCTGCATTTACACTACCGAAATTTAATCCTAATTTATTAGTATTAAAATCACTTGTATAAAATTTATCCCATAAACTTTCTTTAATAACATTTATACAAGGTTCTTTATTTACATGCGCTCCATTTGGTTGTCCACTACCACATATTCTATTAAATCCAGATTTTGAATAAGTATCTGCAACACTTAGAGAAGCACCACAATCACCTTGGGCCATACATAAAAAGTTAGTTGCTTTTAAAATATCTTTATTAAATACATTACAATTATCTTTACAAGACCATTCATCATAACAACTAGTACCAGAACATTTTTTTTCAGATGTCCATAACACATCTATATTTTTATCTGCTTTTGAACATATTTTTTGTGCTTCTTCTTTTTGATCCTTAGTAAAACCTAGAGAAACTATTGGAATACAATCTCCATCTTTTGTTTTATTTCCGCCTGTCCATAAACAATCTCTTTCTTGTGTATTTTCACATTTTACTTTTGTTTTTTGTTTTGCACAATCACTAGCTCTATTTTCTACACATTGAGAATAACTCATATCAGGTAATCCTTGTAATAATGAATTTTCTGTAAATTTACCATAAATACACATTTCATCTCTATTATTTCCACAGTTTACTGCATATTCAACTCCATCAATACAATAATGTCTATAATGAACACTTCCAGGAAGATCCATTCCAGGACCAGAAGCACTTTGATATTCACACCAAGATTCTCCATTTAATCTTGTTCCACCATCTCCTTCTAATAAAGGATTATCATAAGTATTAACACAATTTAAACTTCTACAAACAAATTCATCTTTATTGTTATTATTATTTTGATCATTAATATCTGATGCACAAATTTCATTTGGATAATTACAAGTTTGTGCAACATCTTCTGGATTACCACAAGAATCAAACCAGTATAAATTATTAGAACCTTCAATACAACCTTTTTTTGAATGAGAAATACATTTACTTCCAGAAACAGAACTACAAATTGAATTTAATTTAAAATCTCCATTTAAATTATTACACTGTTCTCTTGTTCCATAAGAATAAATATTTTCTCCATAAACACAACATCCTTTATCTTGATTTGAACATTCAGCAACACATGCTTGTTCATTTCTAATATCAGATAAAAAATTAGCTGTAAATCCTTCAGGTGTAATTTTATCACAATTAGCGCTTGTAGTTAATTTACAATTAGTTCCAACAACACAACAACCAGGAATACAATCTGCAATTTTATCCATGCTTTTATCATACCACTGTCCATTCAAATGATTACATTTAGATTTTGGATAATTACCAAAACACTGACCATCAACAATACATGTTCCTAATTTACAAACATCAGTATTTGCACAAGAAACACTTGGAATAAATAACAAACCATTAGATTGATCACATTGTTCTTGGGATCCAGGTTGACAGTATTGATTACCTATTTTTTCACAACAACCATAACTTGCTGCATTAACTGATTGAATAAAAAATATAAAACTAATTACTAAAATTATTTCAAATATCTTTTTTATTTTTATTTTATTCATTTCCTTTTATTGCAAAATTAAATTCATATGAGCTATCTTTATATTTAACAGTATAAATTTTATCTGGATAGGGTCTTTTTACAATTACAATTATATCATTATTTTTAGATAAAGTATAAAGAACATTATCAAAATTACCATTAGACTCTGCATTTAAAATATCAACAACGCTTTCCTGTATTTTACCTAATGGAATATCTAAATTTTCTGAAAAACTTGAAACTGAAACTTCTACATCTTTTCTTTTTAGTGTAATAGGATAACTAATATTAAATAAAATATTCTTATCTAAAACATTTACATTGAATGTATAATCTCCAATATTAAAATCATATCTAGAATCATCTCTAAAAGATTCCATACTAATACAACTTTTAATTCTTGGTTCAAGATAACTAGTTAATTCATTATTTAATTCCGTTATTGATAAACCCATATTTTCACATTTTTTTGTATTAGGAATACCAAAACAAAGATAATTAATTTTCATATCATAATATTCAATATAATTTAGTAATTGAACAGAACCACCTTGTTTTCCGATTAAATCTAATGCCTTAGTTGATTCGGTTTTAATACAATCATTAACTTTAAAATTAATTTCATCTAATTTAGAATTTAAAATTATTTTTGTACCTTCAACACCTCTAACAGTTTCAAATAAATAATCTCTCAAGAAAAATATTAAAACAAATATAACTAAAAGTACAAAACCTACTATCATAAAAGTAGTTACCTGCCCTCTTTTATTCATAAATAGTTAAAAGAATTGTTCTTTATAAATATTATTATTATAAAATTTATCTTTTTTCATGATAAAGCCAGTTTTGTATACTATTTGGTGAAATATGACTAAATTTTTTGATTATATTTGTATAACTTTCATTTCCTTTCAATTTTAAAATCTGTTCTCTTTCTTTTGGCCATTTATAACGATTTGGAAGATAAGAATCAATTAATTGATTCAATTTATCTTGTTTTCTTTTAATAGAAAATCCAATTAAAGAATTAAATCTTTCAAAATTTTCTTTCTTTTCAGATAGATTAAATCTATAAAATATAAAAGGTTTTAAAATTCTTCCATTTATAGTTCTTGTTCCTCTCATTCGTTTATCAATTTTTCTTGTAGAAATACCAGATTCCTCTAATAAGTGTTTACAAAATTTTAAAAGTTTAAGATTAGTATTACATAATTCAACTTTTCTATTACACCTACCAACTCCTCTTATTATTCTTAAATTAACTGAACCTTCACTATCATAAAATCCTTTAAGAAAAGAACATTTAATTGGAATATTATATTTTTTAATTGAATAAATATCAAAATTTTTAAAATATTTTACTAATTTTCTATTATGAAATTCTACTTTATGTAAGTCATAAAAATACTCTTTTCCAGTCATTTTAAATTCATTTTCAAAAATACTTTTAAAATTTAAAGCGAAATCATCATCTTTAACATTAAGACCTACAGAATTTTTATTAGAATACCCATCTCCAACATAAACCCCAAAAATATATGCCCTATTAACATTCATATTTATTTATATTTTATAGATATAAAAACATTTACAACTACTACAAAATTAATCAGAATTCGACACACGCGGGGCTAGAAGAAATGATAAACTTAATCTATCTTTGATTATATAATCAATTTTTAGTGGATAATCTTTATCAAATTGTATTGAAACATCATTTGTTAACTTAGATCCTTTAATTATTTTTTTAAGATATTCAAGAGAATATTTTGATTTTGCATCTTTAACTGAAGAATTAATTACTGTTTCATTACTAGGCATTAATTCAACATGCGCATTACTAAAATTACCTTCTGTATTTACAACAAATACATTATCTTTCAATAAAAAATTAACAGAATCTGAAACAACATCCATATCTTCAATAACTTCATTAAATAAAATTGTATTTGTGTTTATTTTAATTGGAAAATCTAATTCTGGAATTTTTTGTTCTGTATTATTCAAATCAATTAAAGCCAAATTAAAAGTTCTTGTTGTTTCTCCTTTAATTGTAATTTTTAATTTATTTTTTTCTAATTCTATTATTAAAGTATCAGAAGCTTTAACTCTTTTTAAAATATTTTTTAAATTATCCAAATTAACAGAAATTTCTTCATTATTAACTTCATATTCAGCAAAACTAGGGCTTAATAATTGAAAAACAGTCATTGCAACATTTGCTGGATCCATTGCAACCATTTGCATTTTATCTTTATCAAATTTAAATTTTACTTCAGTAACCAATTCTGAAATTATATTTACAGGATCTTTTAAAAATCTAGAATCTGTTAATACTAATTTCATGTTAATTTGTTAAAATTCATATATAAATAGTTTACTAAACTTCATTATATATTTTAATTAAGCTAATCCACCCAAATAAGCAGGAACCATTGGAGCTAAATAAGGCCATACATAAGGAGATAAAATAACTAAAACAGTTATTATTGTTGTATGTGTCCAGTGCTCTGCCATTCCCCTTGCAGCTAATCCTCCACCATGAACAACTGCAGAAGTTGCGTGCATTTTAATATTAATAATTAAACCAACTGCAATTTGAACTACTAATATATTACTAATTAATGGAATTCCAGAATTAATTAAATTTGTAACATTCAAAAAATATTCAGTATTCATAACAATAAATAAACCAATAATCATAGTTGTAATTGCATGTAAACCATGACCAAGCCAATGACTACCCCTAAAATTTTCATCTCTGTGAACTAAAATTAATTCATATAAACCAAGAATTATACCAATAGTAAATACTGGAATTATTATCAACTCTTCTGCCATTAAATTAAAAATACAAATTATCTATATAAACTTTTCTATAATCTTTTAAGAATTTTTTGATGTAATTCTTTATTAATTTCATTTAAATTTTGAATTATTCCTGCTTGTATAATCTTATCATTATTATTAAAAACTAAATTTCCAAATACTCTTATATAATCTCCAGTATTAACATCTTCTTTAGATAAAACTAAAATTGTTGAAGTCTTATCGCTAATTACAAAAGATTCTTCTTCCTTAGAAACAATAAATCCTGATATTGCAATTTGAGAATCTATTTTAGTTAAATTCTTTATTTGCTTTTCAACAAACATTTCAGTATTCTCTCCAACGATAACTACATTTAGTACATTCAAAGAATTTTGTTTCTGGTTCATCAGATCCACGTGTTTGCTGTAACCAATAGTATGCTTGTTTATTATTACATTTTGGACAAGTTGCTTTTGTTTTTGGTAGTGTTATTTTTTTCTGTTTTATTTCTACGCCTTTCTTTAGTGTTACTTGTTCTTTAATTATTGCTTCTTTTGTATTAGAAACATAACCACATGAACAAGCTAATTTTGTTTTTTTATCTCCTTTTTCTGGAACTAAAACTGAACCACAACGTGGACAAAAATCCATTGCCATTTTATAAAACCTCCATCTTTAATTTTAAATTTTTAATTATCATTTTACATCTGTTTCATACAATCAAAAAAAGATTTTTGATTTGAACTAAATTGATTTAATCCACATACTGCTGTTATTTTTACCCAACCTAACCACGGTAATCTAAAAACAGCCCTACCATATAAATTTTTTGTAGGAATTTTTTGTTCATCTTGTCTAGATCCACAATTAGTTAAATAATTATCACCTTTTGTTTGTATATAATAATTTCCATCTTCTGAATATATTCTCATAACCCTATGAATTATTGGATCCTTTAAACTTCCTTGAAATACAATAACATCTCCAATTTTTACATTCATTGGCCTTCCAACTAAAACCATTATATCCCCCTTATTAAAACCATTTTTAAATTTATAATCAGAAACTTTTTCTTTAGTAATATTAAAAGGATTAAAACATTTTTCAGAATTTACCCACCAATTCTCAAAATCAGTATTATGTTCCATACTAGATGAAACAACTGCAACAACAGGATAACTTGTTCCAAGTAATAATCCTAATCCAGGATAAATTAAAAATTTAACAATAATAAAAGCTAATATTACATTAACAACCCAAGAAGCAAAACTGTCCTCTTTCCAAATAAAATGCCATACCTTTTTTAATCCGTTCTTAAAAGACATTTACACATTAAAAAAATAGAATATAAAAGCTTTTCTATAAACAAATTATATACTTAAAAATATATATTATAGTTAAGATATATATATACTTTTATTTTAAATTATAAAAAATAAAGGAGTTGGTAAAATAGTAATAGGAACAGTACCTGGACAAGTTATAAAAACACAAATAAAAAAACTTGAAGAAGCCTCAAAATTAGTTTATGTAAGCAGACCAAGTAATGAAAATATAAACGCTGCTCAAGAAAAATTAAGAGAAGTATTAAAAGACTTACCTGCTTTAATTAATTGGCTTGAAACATTTAAAAATAAAAAATAATTATAATAAAGGCCTAACTTTTGTATTTTTAGCAGCATCATCTATCTGTTCTTTAGTCCAACCTTTCATTTTTAATGATTGTTCTATTTCTGCTCTTGGTACCCCTTGATTTAATTTTATTTGAATATAATTTCTTAATCTAGCTAAATTTAATTCTTTATCAATATCTGATTCAGTCCAACCAACTTTTTCTAATTCTGCTTTAATTACCCTCATAGGAACTTTTGTTGCAAGAGATTGATTAATATAATCTTTCATTTTATCTGAATTAGTTGGTTTTATTTTAACTGGAGTTGTATCTAAAACTTTTTCTTCTTGTGCAATTATTGTTGGTTTTTCTTCAACTACTACTGCTTTTTTCTTTTTAATAAATGTGCTTAAAATTATAATTAAAATAGTTACAAATACAACCCCCGCAATAGTTCCAAATCCAATTAATATTTTTCCAGTTTCAATACCTAAAAATGTTCCACTTCCAACTTTATTATTTGAAGTCAAAATAGATAAACAAGGAACTGAACAACAAACACTGGAACCAGAATGAATTATTGGAGTTGTACAATTTTGAGAGCTTCCACAAATATAACCTTGTTGTTGATCACAAGTACAATCTGGATCTCCATCAATACAACCAATCATACATCCATCTCCAGCCATACAAGTAGGAGTTGGTATATTTGTACAATTTTGTGTTGTTGGTTGGAATGAAGTACTATAACTGCAATTATTTGTATCTATACAAGTTCTTGTTTGAATATTATTTGTACAAGAACTCCAATTAGTACAAGACCAACTAGAAGTACAATTAAATAAATTTACAACACTAATATAAGCAATTGAAGAATTTTCTGCATTTTTTTCATCTGTAGCTTTAAATGTAATATTTTCAATTCCAGTCCAATTTGTATCAGGAGTTAAGATAATATTACCATTAGATTTTATTAATATACTTATATGATTATTTCCAGAATAACTATAATTTAAATTTTGTTCATCTGGATCCTCAAAATAAGAATCCATATCTAAATCTGAATTATTTTCATTTTTATTTATTGTAATATTACCAAATTCTTTTTTTAATCTAGGTGGAGAATTTACCATTAACATAACACTTGAATTAGAATAATTTTTATTAGTTCCGTCATTTGCTTCAATAGTGCAATTCCAATAACTCAAATCACTTTTTTCTACTTTTGAATTTACTAAACAAGTTTTTCCTGTAACCCACGAATCTCCAGTACAAATCATTACTTGAATTAATCCTGGGTTAGTAATACTAGTTTTACTTACATTGCTACCATACAGAATAGCAGTTACTGTAACTGAACTACTATCTTCATCTTTTACTAAAGCAGAGCAATTTATTCTTTGAGTTCTCATAAAATTAATAGAACCATTTTCATTCTTGAAAATAATATCTGTAATTTGTGGTTTTAATATATCTGTAGGTAAAGCATTAACATTAAATGTTGTAGTTTTCATATCAACAAGACCACTTGAGTTTGAAAAATTTAATTCAAAATTATAAGTTCCTACTGTACTAAAAGTTCCAATACCAAAAACAGAAATGCTTGAAGTAAGTGTTGGAACACTAGCCACAAAATTTCCACCAACACAAGCTGCACCTGCAGAAGTTACAAAATCTTGCAAAGTTTTTGTAATTAAATAGATTTGTCCTCCACTTGAATTAGAAATATTAACAATCAAAGTAGAATCACAAGGTTGTATTTCTGTACCAGCTACAAAATTTAAAATAATATTATTTGATAAAGAACTTCCAACATTAATAGCATTAATAGACAATGGGCTTATAGTAGCCATTCCCGTCATATTTGGTTTAATAAATAAAAATACGAAAAATGATAGTATAAATAAACCTAATACTAATATAGTAATATCTAAATCTTTTTTTATACTTACCACCTCTTTTAATATTTTAAGACAAAATTTATTTATAAAGTTTGTTACTCTGCAAAAATCTCAGCTTGGAATTTATAGAGTGTACATTTACCTGTTTTCCATGCATTTTCAATCATATCTGCTTTATTACAAACAGCATTTAAGAATTCTTCTTTAGTTAAATCATTTTCAGTAGCGACTTGAGGTAATAATAATCCACTATGACCCTTATAAGAAATTATTAATCCATCTCTTCCAATTTCAATTTCTTTTAATATTTCATTAGATTCTTTAGATTTAATTAATTCAGGTTTTGTTAAAATAGAAATTTCAAGTTTAAATTTTTCATTTTCTTTTAAAGGTGGAAATCTGGGATCACTGAAAGCAGCTAATCTTGCTCCTTTTACAACATGATTTCCTAAACTTGTAGTTGGTTCAATAAATCCAATACAACCATGTAATTTATCATTAACATGAATTGTAACAAAAACACCTTTTTTTTCTTTGAATTTATCTGTACTAATTTCTTTTTTATTAAAATAAGATTCTATAGAATTTCTAGCTAATTCCAAAAGCTCTTTTCCTTCCTTTTGGTTCATTTTAACTTATCTAACTGTTTTCTTAATTCTGCTGTTTTTTTCTTTAAAGAAGATGCTGCATTCATTAAAGCTTTTTTTGGATCTTCTTTTTCAGTTTCAACGAATAATACTGGGCTAGAAACCATTGGATGTTCTATTTGATAACCTGCTACTTCAACAGATTTTCCTTCCCATAATTCATTTCTAATAGCATTACATAAAGTATGAGTTTCACCTTTAATCTCAATCTTTAATTTATTCTTTTCCTGTTCTAAAACCTTAATTTCCATGATTATACTAGAATATATGTATTTTTTAAAGCTTTCGTTTATACTTCTTTCAATCTACTTTCTTCTCTAAATCCCCAAAAACATCACTATCAGGAACCCATTCACCATCACTGTTTTGATAACAAGAGATACTTTCAAGATTTTTTAAAGGAAAATACGGCTTTTAGAAGCTTTTTCAGCAGCAGATTTCATATCAACACAACTAAGTCCAAATAAATATTTCTTAAATTCATCAATTTGAGGTAAAAAATCAGTATTATACATAATTTAATTATGTTATAATCATATAAATATTTTTCTATTATTAAAAACTAACAATTTAGGATTTTAAGGATCTTTTCTTTATCTGTTACACCCGAAAATGTATCTTTTCCATCTATAACTATAGAAGGTACTTGAGTAATATTATATCTTAAAACTAATAAATTAATAACATTAACATCTGAATTATTAGGGAATGCAAAAACTACTGTATTATTGCATTTATCACGTACATTATCTAAAATATTTGCTTGAACTTTACAATCTAAACATTCTTGATCATTAGGATAAAAATACAAAATGTAATGAACATCTTGTTTACAGGATTTTTTATAATCCGAATAATAGAAAAATAATTCTAAATTTCTTAAAGAAAATGTAGTCTTTAATTTTTTATAATCATTACTAAAAATATTTACTTTTTCATATTCATTTAATTTTTCTAAAAATTTAGTATTAGTATTAGCAATCTGAGTTAATCTTTCACCTAATAAACCACAATAAGAATTACTATCTTCAGATTTAATAAAATTAGTAAAAAGTAAGAATAATCTAGAATCTTCCATATCCCAAGAATTTTCTAAAAATTCTTCATTTAATTTATCTATTCTTTTTTGATCTATTAAATAATTAATTAATAATAAACCTACAATAATAAAAATACCTAATTTTAATCCACTTATATAATAACTTTTTACTACCATTTTTTTCTTATTCCTAATGCCTCATATGTTATACTTAAAAAGTACATTCCTCCAAGGATTAATCCATAAAAAAATAAATAAAATAAAATTGAAAGACTGCCAGTATTTATATCTCTTTCTTTATCTAATTTTATTCCTTTATATAAAAAATAACCCCAAATTGAAGCAATTATAATCATATCTAAATAATAAACTGGAATCATAAAAAAATCCCAATTATATAAAAAACTCCAATTAAAACCACCATTTGAAATATTCATTAAAAAACTATAAAATGTATTTATTAATATCTTAGTATTTAAAAATAAAATACCAAAAAATAATGAAGATGCAATAAATATAGTAGCTACAAATAATGGAAAAATAAAAAATCCAAATTCTTTATTCTGTGAATTAAAATGCATTGATCTATGTTTAAATAATGAATTATAAATTGCACCCCTATACCATCTTAATCTTTGTCTAATATAAGATTTAATATCTTTTGGAACTCCAGTTACAACTTTAGTATTTGTACAACAAGCTAATTTATATCCATGTTTTTTTAAATTCAAAGCAATTTCCATATCTTCAGTAATATTTTCTTCATCATAACCTTTAATTTTTAATAAAGCACTTTTTCTATAAATACTCATTGGACCAGGAGTTACATATAATCCATCAATAGCAGAAAGACTTTTATGCCAAAACCCAAATGCAGCATAATATTCTAAACTTTGTAATTTTTGTAAAAGAGTTTTAGGTTTATCAACAGTAACAACTGTAGTTACAGCACCAACAGTTTGATCTTCAAAGTAACCAACCATTTTCATTAAAGCTTCTTTTTTAGGATAAGTGTCTGCATCTATAACAATAACTAATTCTCCTTTTGCAATAGAAATTCCATGATTAAGTACTGCTGCTTTTCCTTTATTTTTTTCAAATTTAATTACTTTTATTCCTTTTATATCTTTTATATAATTATAAGTGTTATCTGTACTTCCATCATCTAAAACTATTATTTCTAAAGGTTTTTTATATTCTAAATTTTTCACTGCATTTATTGTTTTAACTATACTTTCTTCTTCATTATGGGCTGGAATTAAAACAGAAACTGAAGGATATTTTGTTGCAATCGGATCTTCAAAAATTGTATGTTTATTAAAAATATCTAAAAAAATTAATCCATAAATAACATAAATACAAGAAGTAATAATAAAAATTAGATTATAATAACTTGAATTAAAAAATATTACTAAAAAAAATATAAATACTATTAAAAATACTAACCCTATTATTCTATTATAATTCATATTATTTTTAGTCTACAAAGATTTTTAAATTGTACGAAATTAACAAATGATCTTATAAACAAAGTCATATTTTTCTAAACAATTTGAATCTTTATATTTTAAATCTTTAATACCATAAATTGCTTTTGCCTTGTCAGATAAAAATATATATTTTATATTATATTTCTTAAATACTTCAGAAGCAGAACTATAATCTTGAGTAAATACTTTTTCTGCATCTATCATTCTTTGCAATGGATCTTGTACAAATAAGAAAGATGTATCAAAAAAGTTTTTTCTGTTACTAAAATAAGAAATTAAATTTCCTTCATAAATTGTTCCTATAATTACATCATTTTGTTCTGAATTATTTTTTATCCATAATAAAGAGTCTATTTCGTCTTTAATAGAAACGTCACTTATTAATTTTTTAGAAATTTCATATGAAGGATAGATAGAAAATAATAAAATTAAAATTAATAATATTGGAATAAAAAAAGAATTATATTTTGATAATTTAGTTAAATTAAGGTATATAATTAATCTATTTATTGAAATAATAGATAGAATAGAAACAGCTATACCAACTAAAACTAAACCAACATAAAAATTTAAAACATTTAATGCTACTAAAGATAAACTAACAAATATTAGTGAACTAATTAAATAGATTATTCTTGATTTTTCTTTTACAAACCCATGATATAATGCAATAAAACCAAATATTAAAGGAATATATCCAAGATGATATACTAAAGTTAAAACATCAATTTTTTTAAATGTATTAATTAAAAGAGATTTAGGAATATTCTTATAAATAATATCCAATCCATATAAAACTAAAGCATCTTTTAAAATGTATAAATTAATCAAAATTATAATAATACTAAATATTATAATGGAAGTTATTTCCGATTTATGTAATTTTACGTCTTCTGTATACATTAAGATTAAATAGAATATAAAAACAAAAACTAAACATAAAAATATTGGATCTAATAAAGAAATTATTATTGCAGTTATATAAAAAATTATTTTATAGTTTATTTCTTTTATTCTATTAAAAGCATAAATCATAAAAAATATTAAAGGAATTGCTAAAAAGTAAACAGAAATTTTATTTAAAGTTTCATTAATTAATAAAGGAGTAAATCCGGCTAAAGTAGCTGCAATTAATGCTAATTTTTCATTATTAATTATTTCTTTAGATAAATAATAGACTATTATTACTAATAAAGAAATTATTAATTGTGGAAATATTTTTAATCCATAAGGAACTAAAGAAAATAACCATAATATATAAGGAAATAATAATGAAGGTAAAATTTGTTTACCCCCATAACTTAATGTATCATATCCTAAAGGAATTCCACTTTCTTTTACAGAATCCATAATTCTAAGTTGTCCATAAGAACTATCATCACTAAAATAATTGGTTTGCAAAACAAAATACAATCTAAACAAAAATACAATCAAAAAAAGTATTATTAATAATTTAGGTATTTTCATCTTTCAATTTAATATTTCCCTCTATAACATTAAAATATTCAAAAAATTTAGGGGTTAGTTTTAATAATCTTGTTCTTCCTGATTTCTCAGAAACTAAAAATCCTTCATCTTTTAACATTTTTATATGATCATATGCTTTATTTCCACGAATCTTTATAATATCACATTGTAAGACAGGATTTTTATAAGCTACCATAGCTAAAGTTTCTTGTGTTGGAAAATCAAATTCACAATCAGATAATAATTTTTCAGTTAAATACAAATATTCTTTTTTAATAGTTAATTTCCATTTTTCATTATCATTTACTAATTCTAAAGAAGTATTTTTTTCTTCATATTCTCTTTTTAAATTTTCTAAAATTTCTTTTATTATACCAACAGAACCAATACCGCACATGCTAGCTATTTCATTAATACTTAAAAATTTACCTGTTGCAAACAAAACTGCTTCAATTTTATTATGATCTTCCATTTTAATCAATATACAAAGAACAATTTAAAAATTTAACTAATTACCTTATACAAGCACCATTCAAACAACCATTATTACAATAGATCAAATTACCATTTCCATTAACAGAATCTGAACCTATATTAAAATTAGTACTTGTGCTTAAATCACATCTATATTCTTTTAATTGATAAGTATTAACACAATAATCTGTTCTTTCAAAACTAGCACCATTATCCATTATACCAGAAACGGTTCCTTTTACATATATACTATCAACTCTTCCACCATCTGTATCAAAACAACTCCCTCTTAATGTATTTCCAATTAAAAGTTTAGTTGCCAAAAAATTAGATGCTGAAATTAATACTGTTCCAATAACAATAAAAACTAATAAGAACATAACACTCTTTTTTATTTCCATATATTAATATATAAATAAGTAATATATAAAACTTTCTTTTTATTTAATGCATGCTCCATCTGAACATCCACTTTCACAAATTACTAATCTTGATTCATATCTAGCTGGTACATCTCTATTACAACCATATTCTTTCAAGTAATTAGTATTAACACAATAATCTGTTCTTTCAAAAGATCTTTGATTTTCTGAAATTCCAGTTATGGTTCCTTTTTCATAAATTTCATTTAGATTTAAGTCACCTCTATCTGTATCCATACAAGAAGTTGTAATTGCTCTACCAGTTAAACCTGCTGTAAATGCAACAGCACAAACAACAACAATAATCAAACCTAAGATTATTTTGTCTTTTATTTCCATATTTAGATTAAGTTATTAATATATATAAAGTTTTCTACAAACAAGCACCATTCAAACAACCATTTTCACACTTAACAATTTCAGAATACCAATTCATTTTTCTAGTCATATCACATCTATATTCTTTTAATTCATAAGAATTATCTTCAGAACAATAATCCGTTTTTTCAAATAGTTTACAATGATCATCATAACCCGTTATAATGCCTTTTACAAAAACACTCCCTTGATCAGAATCAGTACAAGAAACTGGACAAGTTCCAGAAACTTTTCCAGTAACCCAACTAAAAGCACCAGTTGTAAAAAATAATGCAAAAAAGAAAGTGATAACTGTAATAATTAATAATTTTTCAGTTAAACCATGCATATCCATATATTATAATAACATAATTTATTTATATAATTTGCTATTTATCTTAAAGGATATCTTAGAATGGCTGCAATACCACCAAGATCTTTTAATTGTTTACCCTCTCTTGTTTCAGTTGAAATTATCCTTACTTCGGTTTTATATTTATCTGCTTCTAATTCTAAATCTTCAATTTTTTCTTCTGTAAAAGTATCTGAAATTAGTAATATATCTACAACTCCCATAGCTAATGCTTTTTTAGTTTCTTTATAACCATATGTAGTTTTTTCTTCTTCTTTAGCTAACATTTCATAAAATCTTTGAATTAATTTTTTTTCTATAGAAATTTCTTCTTCAGCTAAAACATCGTGACTTTTATCAACTAATTCATGTAATCCAGATTCATCTGTATAAGAAATATCTTTAACAGTTAAAATTTTATTTTTTATTTCTGTATTCAAATAACTTCCACTTACAAAATCTTCTTTAGTATGCCCAGGTCCACCAATTAAAATTCCTTTTATTTCTGGCTTATCCATAAATTCTTTATTTGATATTTCTCCAATTCTTTTAAAAAATTCATGAGCTGCTTCTTCTCTTAATCTAGCGAATCTTTGTTGACTTTGGCCTCCGGCTTTTGATTTTCCTGGAACACCTGAAGTCATGTTTGATAAAACTGTAATATTCATTCCTTTTAATAATCCAATATTTGCTTCTCTTTTATCTAAGACAATTAATCCAAATATTTCTCTAACTTCAACTAATGCTTTTAATGGATCAAGTAAAAAAGTTTGATCACATCTATATAATCTAATACTAATTGGTTCTGGTGGTTCTATCGACCAAACCCTAATATCAATTTTACTTTCTTTATCAGAAGCATCTCCAGAAAAAACTGCTAATCCATTATCAGGTGTTCTTTTAAATAATCTTAAATGTTGAATCATTTTTTCAATAGAATCAATAACTTTAGTTCTTGTATTTTTATCTTTAATATTAGAAGCTGTTCCTTGTTCTTGAGCTAAATGTTGAATAATTTTAATAATATCATAACCAGCAGGAACATAAACTGAGACTAATTCTGTATGTCTCCCTCTAATTTTTTCTAATTCCATAATAAACTGTCTAAGTTTATATCTTTCTTTTGCATTTATCATTTTAATAAAATAGAATTTGATTATATAAAGTTAATTATTAAAAACTAACTTTAAATTCTTTACCAAATGTAATATTAGCTGCACTAGTTACAGCTTTTAAATCTTCAACTAAATCTTTCAAATTATTTCCTTTTAATATAATATTAACTGGTTCTTTCATAGATTTATTATTTTCAGTTTTAAATTGTCTTACTTTTGTAAGAACTTCAATAAATTCATCTCCAATCTTTTCTAATTTTTTATCTTTCAATTCTTTATTATATTTTGGCCATTCAGAAATATGAATACTAATACATTTTTCTTTTTTATTAAAGTAAGATTGATAAATTTCTTCAGTTATATAGGGCATAATTGGAGCAATTAATTTAATTATTGTTAACAATGAATTATATAAAACATATTGCGCACTTTTTCTTTGTTCTTTTCCTCTTCTATCTGGATTGTATAATCTATCTTTAACAATTTCCAAATAATAATCACAAAAAGTATGCCAGAAAAATTGTTCTACTTTTGATTTTACAGCAGAATATTCATAATTATCAAATAATTCTGTACATTCTTTTACTAATTCATTTAATTTTATTAATAACCATTGGTCTATTAATTCTAATTTTGGTTTTTTATTTTCAAAATCATTTAAATGACTTAATGTAAATGAAGAAGCATTCCATAATTTAGTAACCATTTTTTGTCCTGTAACTAAATCTTTTTCTAAATATCTTAAATCTTCTCCAAGTTTTGAACCAGAAGACCAAAATCTTAATGCATCTGCTCCATATTTTTCTAAAACTTGTGTAGGTTCAATTGCATTTCCTTTAGATTTATGCATAGATTCTCCCTTTGGATCTAAAACGTGTCCAGAAATCATAACATCTTTCCAAGGATTTTTATTTTGATGATAAATTCCTTTAATCAAAGTATAAAATAACCAAGTTCTTATAATATCATGTGCTTGTGGTCTTAATGAACAGGGGTACATTTCTATATTAGTATTATAATTTTTATCTTTAATCCAATTCGTAATTATTTGAGGAGATAATGAAGAAGTATTCCATGTATCCATAACATCTTTTTCTCCAGTAAATAAATTAGAACCACATTTACATTTTTTCTTAGGATTATCTCTTAATGGATCTAAAGGTAACTCAGATTCTTCTGCAATTATAATATTATTACATTTATTACAATACCAAACTGGGAAAGGAACTCCAAAATGTCTTTGTCTAGAAATACACCAATCCCATTGTAATCCATTTATCCAATGTTCATATCTAGTTCTCATTGTTTCTGGATACCATTTTAATTTTTTTCCAGCTTCTAAAAATTTCTTTTTATTATCTAAAATTTTAATGAACCATTGTTTTGTTGTTAAAAATTCTATTTCTGTTCCACATCTATCATGAACATTTACATTATGAGTTATTTGCTTTTTATTTGTTAACAATCCTTGAGATTCTAAATCTTCTAAAATTTGTTTTCTTGCTTCAACTATTGTTAAATTTTCATATTTTCCTGCTAATTTATTTAATCTTCCTTCTTTATTTATACAAATTCTTGGTTCTAATTTTCTTTTTTTAATTGCCTCAACATCGTATTTATCCCCATAAGAACAAATCATTAAAATTCCAGTTCCTTTTTCAGGATCTGCTGATTCATCTGCAAATACAGAAACTTTTTGATTAAACAAAGGAACTATTACTTTTTTACCCACTAGGTTTTTATATCTTTTATCATTTGGATTTACGAATATACAAACACAAGCAGGTAATAATTCTGGTCTTGTTGTAGCAATAGTTATTTTTTCACCATTCTCTAATTTAAATGTAATATCATTAAAAGTAGATGATAATTGTTTATCTTCTAATTCAGCTTGTGCTATTGCAGTTCTACAACTAACACACCACATACTTGGTTCTTCTTTTTGATAAACTAATTCTTTTTTATATAATTCAATAAATGATTTTTGAGCAGTTTTAATACAATGTTTATCTATCGTTGAATAAATATTAGTAAAATCACAACTCATTCCAATATTTTTCCAATCTTGTACAAAATCAGGAATTATTTCTTTTAAGGTTGTATTACATAAATCGATAAATTCTTGTCTTTGCATATCAACAGATCTAATATTTTTTATTTTTTCAATTAATCTTTCAGTAGGTAATCCATTATTATCTGTTCCAAAAGGATAAAATACATTTTCTTGTTTCATTCTATGATAACGAGCAATAAAATCTTGTTGTGAATAAGAAAATGCGTGACCAATATGCATCTTTCCTGAAACAGTTGGTGGTGGTGTATCTATAGAATAAATTGAATTTTTATTTTTAGGATTAAATTTGAAAATATTATTTTTTTCCCAATACTCTTGCCATTTTTTTTCAGATTCTTTAAAATTATATTGTGGCATAACTTGTTGAAATGAATTTATTATTTAAATATTGTTATTAGAAATGTATATTCTACAAAATATATATTGTAGTAAATTGCAACTTGCAAGGTGTGCGCGCAGGGTTTAAAAGGAAAATTCTAAGATAGTTAGGTATGAAGATAACTCCAGAACTTGCAAGAATACATTCTCATATATGTGGTGATGGTTGTGCATATCTTAGAAATGGAAAAAGAAATTTAACCAGTTTAAAAAAACATCCAAGAATAAATTTAAATTATCCTCATTGGATTATTGAATATTGTAATACTTGTGAAGAATTAATTAAAGAATTTATTGAAGATATGAAAATAAGTTACAATCGAAATTGTAATTATATCTATAGAAGTAGAGTACGCTATGCTGGAGTTTTACATATTGTAGATGAATTAGAACTTAAGGGAAAAAATTCTAGAAGTTGGTATATTCCTAAATTTATAATGAATGCATCAGAAAAAGTTATAGTTAATTGGCTAAGAGCTTTCTTTGATGATGAAGCAACTGTAGCAATTAGATCCATCAGAATAAAATGTATGAACAAAAATGGTTTAATTCAGGTATCAAAATTATTATTTAAACTAAATATTTATTCTAAAATTACAGGAATTAATATAGATGGATCTTGGTATCTTAATGTTTATAAAGAAGATTTACAAAAATATGAGAATAAAATAGGATTTTTACATCCTTCAAAAAAGAATAAATTAAACATTTTAGTAAAAGAAAGATTTAAAAAATAACCTTCATTCTAAGTTTATTATGGGCTTGTAGCTCAGCCCGGGAGAGCACCACGCTGAAGCCGTGGATGTCGTGGGTTCAAAAGAACTTTTTAGAGAAAAACTCGAAAAAGACTGAAATTCCCGCCGAGCCCATATTTTTTATTTCCAAAAAATATATAAAGAAAAGATATATAATTAAAATATGAAATTACAAAAAAAGGGTGCGATAGAACTTTCTATGACTACAATTATTGTTATTGTCTTAGGAGTTACTTTACTTACTTTAGGTTTAACTTGGGTATCAAGTATATTTGGTAGTCTTGATCAATTAACAAGCAGTCAATTTGCATCAGCACAAAAATTAATATTAGAAAATATGGGAAATAATGAAAAATTCTATGTATCTGGTTTAAGTTTTGATGTAACTTCAGGAAAAAAATTAGATTTAACCGTAGGAATACAAAATTTTGGTACTCTTGGAGAAACAAATAAATTCAAATTAGAAATAACACCTGGAGAAGGTGGTGGAGATGTAAAATGGTTTACACTTCCAGGAGAACAAGAAATAGCAATTGGTGACAAAAAAGGATTACCTGTTGTATTAACAATCCCAAAAGGAATAGCACCAGGAACTTCATATTCATTTACAATTAAAGCATTAAAAGACGGACAATTTTATGATAGTGATTCTATTGTAGTTAGTGTAAAATAAAAGCTAATTTTAAATACTATTTATTCTTTTTATTCATATGCTAAAATTATATAATACACTTACTAAAAAATTAGAAATTTTCAAACCAATAAAAGAAAAAGAAGTAGGAATGTATACTTGTGGATTAACCGTTTATAATTATGGGCATATTGGAAATTTTAGAGCTTTTGTTTCTGCAGATTTATTAAGAAGATATTTAGAATATAAAAATTATAAAGTAAAACAAATTACAAATATTACAGATGTTGATGATAAAACTATAAGAGATTCTCAAAAAGAAAAATTATCTTTAAGTAAGTTTACAAAAAAATATGAAGATGCATTTTTTGAAGATATTAAAACACTAAATGTAGAAGAATCTTTCAAATATCCAAAAGCAACAGAACATATTAAAGAAATGGTTTCTATGATTAAAATATTATTAGATAAAGGATATGCATACAAAACTGATGATGGAATTTATTTCAATATTAAAAAATTTAAAAATTATGGTAAATTTTCTAATCTAAATTTAAAAGAATTAAAAATTGGAGCTTCTGGACGTGTAACAAAAGATGAATATGAAAAAGAAAATGTTCAAGATTTTTGTTTATGGAAATTTTATGATAAAAATGATGGAGATGTTTACTGGGAAACTGAAATTGGAAAAGGAAGACCAGGGTGGCATATAGAATGTTCAGCAATGTCGATGAAATATTTAGGAGAAACATTTGATATTCACACAGGTGGAATAGACTTAGTATTTCCACATCATCAAAATGAAATTGCACAAAGTGAATCTGTAACAGGAAAAAAATTTGTTAATTATTGGGTTCATAATGAATTTATTTTAGTTGATGGAAAGAAAATGTCAAAATCTTTAGGTAATTTTTATACTTTAAGGGATATTTTAAATAAAGGATATAATGGAAAAGAAATTAGATATTCTCTATTAAGTACACACTATAGAATTCCGTTTAATTTTACTTTTGAAGGATTAAATGCAGCCAAAAAATCAATAGAAAAATTAAATGAATTTATTTTAAAATTAGAAAATGCAAATGGAAAAGGAAGTAAAAAAGTTACCTCTTTAATTAAAAATGTAGAAAAAGAATTTGAAATTGCTATGGATGAAGATCTTAATATTTCAAAGGCACTAGCTTCAATATTTGATTTTACTAATGAAATTTATAAATTAGATATAAATAAAGAAGAATCTAAAAAAATAATTGATGTTATTAAAAATTTTGATAAAGTACTTGGATTAAATCTAGGAGAAAAAGAAAAAATATCTAAAGACTTATTAAATTTAATAGAAGAAAGAGAAAAAGCAAGAAAAAATAAAGATTATAAAAAAGCAGATGAATTAAGAAATGAATTAAAACAAAAAGGAATTATTCTAGAAGATACAAAAGAAGGAATTATTTGGAAAAAAATTTAATTCTCCCTCAATTTATTTAATATCTTTTTAAACATTGATTCATAACTAACTATTTTTCCATCCAAATTAACTTTTGAATATCTAAGTTCATCTACTAATGCTACCTTATTTCTTTTTAAATTTTCACATCCTTTTATCATATCCCCAAAATCTTTTGGACTATCAAAAAGAGTAGATAAATGATTAAGTATCATAGAATATTTTTTTGTATCCTTAAATGCTATATTTGAACATGCAATATTAAAAAGTTTTATCAATTCTGAAAAAGCTTGTGGAAAAAAACCAGTATAAAAGCCTGAATCTAAAAACTCTATACTAATATTCAACTTACTCATTTGATTTATTAGTTTGCCAATATTTTCATTCATAATTTGTATTTTTTCAATTTCATTATTTTTTGCTAATTCAGAATATAATATACCAAAGTCTTGTAGGTATTGTGTATTTAATCCTCTTTTTAATTGATGATATAAATCTTCTAAAAATGTATTATCATTAACACCATCGATATTATATCTTTCAATTATATTAGATAATTCTACTTTTAAATGATCTTTGTTTATAATTTTACCATTAAATAATTTAATTAATGGGATTACTTCTTGAGCAATTATAACCTCCAGCGTATCCTTATCTTGAGTTATTTCACTTAACGAAGATTTGGATAAAAATCCTTCATCGATATTCATATAACTATTTGCTTTTATTCTTATAAGTTTAAGTTTGTGATGGGCTTGTTCAAGCCTCTTTTTAATTGTTGGTAGCTCATTAAGTGAACTAACCATAATATTTTTTGACATTTTATCAAAATAGGTAAATATAGTATAAATGGCATCATAAGATATTTCTAAAAGTTTTTCTTTTGGTCCAAAATCGCTACCTGGATGAAAATCTATTAAAGTTGGAAGATATATTTGTTCAAAATTATCTAAAAATTTATTAGGATTATATTGGAATAATATTTTCGGAGTAAAAGTTTGTTCATTTTCATTAATACCCTTCTTATTTGATTCAGACATTGAAGATTCTGTATAACTATTATATAATTCTCTTAACCACGGAATATCCTCACATCCCTTTGAAAGGTTATTTGTTGAAATTTGATTCATTAAATCAACGGGTCCTAATTGATTTACTAATTCAACAGGGCTTAATTTACCTACTAAATTAACAGGTCCTAATTCCGAAGAAGGTTTATCTTTACTCATTTTAATCACTTTAAAATAGATACATTATTTATAAATCTTTGCATGAAAAGAAAAAGAAGGTTTTAACCTTCTAAAATTTACTCATTTGTTTCATTAGTTGCTATTTCTATTTGTTTTTCAGTTTCTGTTTCAGAATCTTCTTTTTCTACTTCATTAGACTTTTCTGAATTGTTTATTTTATTATTTTCTGATTTTCTTTCTTCCCTCTTATCAGAAACTTTTTCAGCTTTATTTATAAGTTTTTCAGCAACTTTTGCTTTTCTAGTTTCATTTAAACTGTTATATTTATCTAAAGCTTTTCTAGAATTTACTAAAGCATTTTCAACACCTTGAGTATTAACCCCTTTAGCTTCTAATTTTGCTTGAACTCCTTCTAAAACTTGTATATGTTTTTGTAATTCTATTTCTATTTTATCTGCTGCTTCTAAATCTTCACTAGCTAATACTTCTTCATCTCTTGCTAATTCACCAATAAGTGTTGCATGTGCTCTTTGAGCTTTAACTAATGCCTTAAAATTTTTCTTTTCAGACATTTGTTTCATTTCTTGTAATCTTTCTTCTGCAAAAGCAAGTTTCTTTTCAGCTTGTTTTGTTTTGTTTAAAGTAAAAAACAAATTTATCTTTTCAGAAATTCTTTTAAGACCCCATCTTACAGACATATCTGGAGTAATTGCTACTTGTGTATTATTTGTACCTTCAGAAGCAGTTATTGTTTGTATTATGTCTTGAGATTCAGTTTCAGTCATATCTGAACTAGTTTGTGTCTCTATAGCAGATTCATTTACAAGTTGCTCACTAATAAGAGTTGGTTGTTCATTTGTTAGTTCTTCAGCAAATGTAATTGGTAGAACTAAAAACAAAACAGCTATTAAAATTGTTAATAATTTTTTCATTTTTATTGACCTCACGATTTTTTTAATTAAAAGATTTAAATTATTTATAAGAAAGAAAGTATTGTATATAAACCTTTTTATGAATTTTAACCCGTTATCGAAGATATTAATCAAAATAAAAAGATTTTTAAACTAATCACTTTTAACTGAAAGATGGCAATTGCATATAATAAAGACCCTAGTGAGCTAATAAATAAGGCTACAGAAGAGCTTAAAAAAATAGATGAAATTAAAGCTCCAGAATGGGCAAAATACTGTAAAACTGGAGTTGCAAAAGAAAGACCTCCAGTAGATAGAGATTGGTGGTTTAAAAGAACAGCATCTATATTAAGAAGATTATACATATCAAAAGGTCCTATTGGGGTTTCAAAGTTAAAAACTAAATATGGTAGTAATAAAAACAGAGGTCATAAACCAAATAGATTCTATAAAGCTTCTGGAAATGTTATTAGAAAAATATTACAACAATTAGAAAAAGCAGGATTAATTAAAAAAGCAGATGTAGGAGTTCATAAAGGTCGTGTGATAACCGGAAAAGGTAAATCATTTCTTGATAAATTAGCAAAATAAAATGGCACGTAATAAACCACTAGCAAAAAAATTAAGATTAGCTAAATGTAAAAGGCAAACAAAATGGGCTCCATTTTGGATAATTCCTAAAATTTATAGACTTGGAAGAAGAGTTCATCCAGGAAGACATACTGCAATTAAAAGAAACTGGAGAAGAAATAAAATAAAAGCTTAAAATGGTAGACGAAAAAGAAAGAATTCATGTAATTCCTCTAAGAAGAGCTTTCTTAAAAGCACCAATTTATAGAAGAACTAGAAGAGCAGTTAATGAAATAAGAATTTTTATCTCAAGACATATGAAAGTAAATGATGTAAGAATTGGTTCTAAATTAAATGAATTATTATGGAAACAAGGTAACGAAAATCCTCCATCTAAAGTTAAAGTAAAAACAAGAAAAGTTGGAGATTATGCTCAAGTAGAATTAGAAAATGCTCCTTTCTTTGAACAAAAAGAAAAAACTGAAGGTAAATCAGTAAAAGATAAATTATTGAATACTAAAGATGAAGGTAATAAAAAAGAAGAAAAAATGGTTAATGAAGGTAAAGCAAAAGAAATAATATCAAAAGAAACTAAATCAGGACCTCAACCAGAAAGAAAAGAAGAATTAAAATCAAAACAAATGGAAGCTAAAATAGAAAGAACATCTAGAATTTCTAAAACTCAAAAATCAATGATTAAACATCAAAGTCCAAAACATACAGAAACTAAAGTAGGACACTAATTTGTAATTAAATTTTCATTAACTAATTTATCAGTTTCTAATTTTGTTAAATCCCAATCAAATTTTATTAAAGAAAGAACAGAAGGATTTTTTTTATTCAATTTGAATAATTTTGCATTACCTATTACTCTTGTTTGAATAACTATTTCTTTTTCTAATAATGATTTCCAAACTCTTGTAAAGGCACTCCAACCTACATTTGATCCTTTTGCAATTTCAGTCATACTATAATCAAAATCTTGTCCTTCTATTAAAAAGTCTAATATTTTAACAAAAGGTGAACCTCCAAAATATTCTACAAATATGCTTTGTTCTTCCATAAATATTTCATAACAAAATTATTTATAAACTTTTCTATTTTATTAAGTTAGGCTATTATTTTAATAATTACTAAAATGGAGCTCTAAATAGAAATATATTTAAACTAATAAACAAAATAATTTTAATGGATAATACAGAAGAAAATATAAAAAAATTCATTCTAAGAAAATTAGTTAGACATAGAATGTGGATGCATAAACATACAAGCATTCATAATCTTCAAAAAGGTTTACCTGATGAATTAAAAAGTAAAAAAGAAGTTAAAAAAATTATTGAAGATCTTCTAAAAAATAAAATACTTTTATCAAAACCAACTAATTATGGGTTGGAAGTTTCATTAAATATAGAAAAAAAGAAAGAAATTGAGGATTTTATTAATAAATAAAAGGAGGTGAAAAACATGGATAAATTACCTTTTGAAACTATTAAACGTGAAATTCTAATTAAAAGAGAAGAAAGTACTAATCCTAATTACGGATGTGTTCCTGAAAAAAGACCTATTGAAGAATTAATTAAGCGTGGAATAATATGCTTAAATAAACCAGAAGGACCTACTTCCCATATAATTTCAGATCAAGTAAAAAAAATACTAAATTGTAGTAAAACTAGTCATGGAGGGACCTTAGAGTAAATCAAGGAAATCCTAAAGTAACTGGAGTTTTACCAATAATGTTAAATAAATCTGTAAGATTAGCTCAATATTTATTATTATCTGGAAAAGAATATGTTGCTTTAATGCATTTACATAAAGATGTAGATAAAGATAAAATAATTAAAACTTCTAAAGAATTTATAGGAAAAATACAACAACAAGTTCCTGTTAAAAGTGCAGTAAAAAGACAAAAAAGATTTAGAACAGTTTATTATTTAGATATTTTAGAAATTGATGATAAATCTGTTTTATTTAAAATTGGTTGTGAAGCTGGAACTTATATTAGAACTTTAATACATGATTGGGGTCAAAGATTAAAAGTTGGTGCTAATATGGAACAACTAATTAGAACTAAAGCTGGACCTTTTAATGATAAAGAATGGTATTCTTTACAAGATTTACAAGATGCTTATTATGATTACAAAGAAAATAAAAATGAAAAAGAAATAAGAAAAATAATAAAACCTTATGAATTTGCAGTTTTTCATTTACCTAAAATTTGGGTTTTTGATGCCACAATTGATTCTATATGTCATGGGGCTCGTTTGAATATACCTGGAATTAGTAAAATAGAATCAGACATTAATAAAAATGATTTTGCGGCAGTATTTAGTTTAAAAAATGAATTAATTGGTGTTGGTAGATGTGCATTAACTTCTGAAGAAATTATTAAAAATGAAAAAGGAACTGCTGTTTATATGGATATACTTGTTATGGATATTGGGGTTTATCCTAAAAATTAGAATTTATTACATGTTTGTAAATAAACATCTGCACTTAATGGTTCTTTTGGTAATGAAACACTTAAAAGTCCATCTTCTTGTTGATTCATTCTTATATAAGTCCCTAATTGACTCATTCCAGCATATTCATACATCGAATTATCATTTATTTTTTGTAATATAATTTGGGGTCCTAGTGCATTTAAACCTGTAGATAACCATACAATTTTATTTAAAGTTGAATCATATTTTATTCCTGCATATAAACTAATCTTTTTTCCAATTAATTCTTGTTCCAATCCTTGTTTTTCATTTTCAGATATAACTAATTGTGAACAAGCAGATTTGAAAGAAACTACATCTCCATTTAAAGTATACCAAACAGGATTACCATCATTTATATTATTAAATGTAATACTTTTCTTATTTTCATCTATAATAAGAATTACACTATGCATTAAATATGGATCTATGTTTGTTCCAATTATAGATGGTTGCCCATTAGTATAAATTACATCTTTATATACTTCCCCGGTATCTAATATTTTAATTGTTAATTTTTTATTTATAGTATCTATTTCTTGAATTTCTACTATATGTGAAATTCCACCAAATGACATTAAAAATCTTGTTCCTTTAAGATTTTTTATTGAACTAGTAGTACTAACTATTTCTCCATTATTAATTGCCATTTTATTTAAAGCAGAATAACCATAATTTATTTTACCATTAGAAGTGTAACATAAATAATCATCAAATAAGTTTCCATTTTTATTTTTCATTTTTACTTTTACTTTATCACCAACTAAATCTACAGTAACTATATCTTCATTTGAATAAACTTCTTGATTTATTTTATCAAAATAAATATTAAATACACCAAAAATTGGATCTATTAAAGATTCTTTTTCTGCTAAAAATACATCATCTTCAGGTTGATAAGAAATTGTTAATATTTTAAATCCAGGTATATTTGCTTCTTTATCATTACCAGATATATAAACTAAAGAATTATCTATATCTTCATTATTAATACTAACTTTTTTTCCATCTTCTAATACCATTTTATCTACACCATTTAATAAAATAATTTTATCAATTAAACCATAAGAAGTATTACTTGTAACTACTCCATTAATGGTCCAATCTTTTCCTGCTATATTTAAAATATCATTTTCTAAATCTATTCTATCTTTGACATTTACTTTTGGACCAATAATTTTCAAAATATAATTCCAAGCCCATCTATTTTCTGCAGATGAAAATTTTAAATATGTGCCTGCGGGGCGTTCCGCTCTATTTCCACTAGTATCAGCGGCAAATACAAATTGACCTGTTGAAGCATTTGTAAACTCTATAGATTGAACATAACCATAATTTCCCGTATTCTCTCCAACATTATCAATTAAAGTACCCTTGCTTAAACTATCAAATTCTGTATCTGTTATAGAAGAATCTATATCATATAATGTTTGTCCTAAATTAAATTTATTTCCAGATTTTTCTATTTTATAAGAATCAACTGGAACACAAGAAGTTGGCGGTTCAATATTACATCTTTGTTCAGTAATTGGTTTATTAGCTATATTTCCACAATAATTTATATCATTACATTCTCTAGTTTGATTATTATTCATACAAGAACTCCACTTTCCACAAACCCAATTTTCTGTACAAGTTGGTATTGATCCGTGAGGTAAACATGCACCATCTTTACAACCTTTAGTACATTTTTGTGTTGTTGTTTTTAATACATTATTTTCACAATAATACTCTCTTACAGAATATACTACAGGTAAATTACCTAATGAAAAAGGTCTAGATGCAGAACTTATAAAACATGAATCAATTCTTTTAAAATTAGTTTTACCATTAAATCCGATTGTAGTTCCTTGAATATTAAATATTTTTCCACCATCTGAATCTGTACAAGTTAAATCTCCAGTTACTCTTCCAGAAATACTAAAAACATTGGTTAAAAAATCATTAACTGAAAAAGCATAAACCATTGGAATTAAACATAAAATTAAAATAGAAAATAATATCACACTTCTTTTTTTCATATTAGTAATTTAATATATATATATATAAACCTTTTTATTTTAAAATTTTATTAAAAAACTAATTTTCTTTTGTAATTTTTTAGAAATATGAAAACTTCCAATTAATAAAATAAATAAAATTGTAAAAATTAAAATAATTATCCTATAATTTAATTCTAAATATAATAATACTAACAAAAATATAAAAATTATTAAATAAATAATTAAAAATTGATTTATTGTATAATATTTTAAAACTTTTCTTGAATATTGTTTGTTAATAAATTCATTTTCTCTTTTTAATAAAGAAAATGCAGATGAAATTAAAAATATTCCAATTGTAATTCCAATAAAATCATAACTTCCAGCTAATACAACCCCCAAATAAAACCTTAGTGGATGAGTTAAACCATTAATTATAAAATCTAAATATTTAATATGTTTAAAATAAAATGTATATAACCAATTAATCAATAAAAATACTAATTCAAAGATTAATAATTTAATACTGATAAAATAACCTAATAATAATCCAATTAAAATCAAACTAATAGAAAAAATCCATGCATTTCTAATACTAATTTTTCCTGAAGCTATCATCCTTTTTTTCTTTTCAGGATGTAATCTATCTTCCTTAACATCAATAATATCGTTTATAACATAAATTGAATTATAAATTAAAGTAAATGAAATAAATACTAAAAATAATACATTATTAAAAACAAAATTTGAAGCAATTAAATAACCAAAAACTACTTCTAAAAAATATAACATTCTTGCAAAATTAAATAATTTTAAAAAATTCATATTAAATACCATAAACTACAAGTAATAATAACCCCCATTAAATAACCAAATAAAATATCAATTAAATAGTGTCTTTTTAATGAAATTCTTGAATAACCCACTAATAAAATCATAACTATCCCAAATATTAATATAAATAATGAAGTATAAAAATGATAAATACTTAATACTAACAAAACAATTCTAGCTGAATGTATACTTGGAAAACTACCTGCATCTACTTTTTCAAGTAAATTTGAATATTTTTGATGATCTGGTCTTTTCTTGAAGAAAAATATTTTAAATAAAGCCCCAATAGTTTCAATTATAATTAATCCTATAATTAATATTAATGAAAGTTTAGTATTAAAATTTAAAAACAATAAGGCAATTATTAATAAAAACAAAAATGAACCCATAGCAGTTATATTTAGTATTGTTTCTAGTATTTGTTTATCTAATATTTTCTTATATTTCATTTTAAATTTTTATATATCCTTTCTAATTGTTTAATTACTTGATTTAATGAATATTTATCTGCTACTTTTATAGATTCTTTTCCAAATTTATCTCTTTCTTCCTTATTTTTTAATATTTCTATTATATATTTAGCTATATTTTTATAATCTCCTGGTTCAATTACAAAACCATTCTTTCCATTTTTAACTATTGTTGGGATTGCTAATTTATTTACCCCAATAATAGGTAAACCACAAGCCATTGCTTCTAGAATTACAATACCTTCTGTTTCTACTGTTGATGCTGTAACAAAAACATCTGAAGAACAATACAGTTTAGGTAACTCATCATAATTAACACGACCTAAAAACTTAACTTTTTTATTAATTTTTAATTTCTTAGTTAAATTTTTTAATTCTTCTAAATAAGGGCCATCTCCAGCAATAACTAAACGTGCATCTTTATTTATTTTTAAAACTTCATTAAATGCTTTAATTAAAACATCAATATTTTTTTCATAACCAATACGACCAACATGAAGAATTATATTTCCAGATTTTTTCATTTTTAAAAATTTAAATTTATTAAGATCAACTCCATTTGATAAAAATACTATAGGTTTTTTGATTCCATTTTTTCTTAATTCTTCTTTCATGGCTATAGAAGGTGTTGTAACCAGATTACATCTATTGTAAAAACTTTTAGTATAATCCCAAGTAAGTTTTTTAGCTGTTTTAGAATTATCTAAATTTGGAATAGGTAAATATTTTAAAAAATCAGGTAATAAAGTATGATATGTACTCACAACTGGAATTTTAAACATTTTAGATATTAATAAAGCACTCCACCCTAGAAAAGAAGGAGTATGAATATGAATTACATCTGGTTTTATCTGTCTAATTTTTGTAATCATATCTGCTAATCTGGGTAAAACTAATTGAAAATCAGGATAATTAATTAAATTAATAGGATTATAATAAAAAATTTTAATATTTTTTCCTAATTTTGTAATAAATTTTTTATCTTTTGGTTTTACTGTAAAAATATAAATTTTATGACCTTTTTTTGCAAGATTTATAGAAGAATTTCTTACTGAAGTAACAATACCATTAATATTAGGCATGAAAGTATCAGTAAACATAGCTATTTTCATTTATATTAGTAATAAAAATTAAGATTATAAATTTATCTAATAAGGTTTATATATCTATTAATTTTAATATTTTTATGAACGAAGATGACCATTTCCATTGGGCAGATGATGCAGCTAAAAGGGTTATAAAAGAAAAAGGTAATAAAAAATTATATACTTGTGCTGCAGGTATTACTCCTTCAGGAACTGTACATATAGGTAATTTTAGAGAAATAATGACTGTTGATTTAGTTTGTAAATCATTAAAAGATTTAGGTAAAAAAACAAGATTTATTTATTCCTGGGATGATTATGATGTTTTTAGAAAAGTTCCGGTAAATATGCCTAATCAAGAATTATTAAAAAAATATCTTAGACAACCTATTGTTGATACACCTGATACATTTGGTTGTCATAAAAGTTATGCTGAACATAATGAAAAAGTTGTAGAAGAAATACTTCCTATAGTTGGAATTAACCCTGAATTTTTATACCAAAGTCAAAAATATAGAAAATGTGAATATGCAGAAGAAATTAAATTTATTTTGAATAATAAATTAAAAGTTAAAAAGATCTTGGATAAATATAGAGAAGAACCTTTACCAGATGATTGGTACCCTGTAAGTATTTATTGTGAAAAATGTAATACAGATGATACTGAAGTTTTAAGTTATGATGGAGAATACTCCATTAAATACAAATGTAAATGTGATTACGAAAATACTATTGATTTTAGAAAAAAAGGAAATGTTAAATTACCTTGGAGAGTTGATTGGCCAATGCGTTGGCATTATGAAAGTGTTGATTTTGAACCAGGGGGTAAGGAACATAGTACAGAAGGAGGATCTTATTCAACTGCAAGATTAATTATTAAAGAATTATATAATGAAGAACCACCAACTTATCAAAAATATGATTTTATAATATTAAAAGGAATTGGTGGAAAAATGAGTTCTTCTAGTGGAAATGTAATTACATTAAAGGAAATGTTAGAAATTTACGAACCAGAAGTTATAAGATTTTTATTTGCATCAGCAAGACCAGAATCAGAATTTGCAATTAGTTTTGATTTAGATGTATTAAAGGTATATGAAGACTTTGATAAAATAGAAAGAATTTATTTTGATAAAGAAGAAGGTAAAAAATTAACCAAAGAAAAAAGAATTTATGAATTATCTTGTATTGAAATACCTAAAAAAATGCCAGAACAATATACATTTAGGCATTTATCTTCATTAGTACAGTTATTTAATGGAGATATTAAAAAAGTTTTAACTGAATTAAATACTAAAGATAAAAGAATAGAAACTAGAGCTAAATGTGCTTTAAACTGGATAAATAAATACGCTCCAGAAGATATGAAATTTAAATTACAGGATAAAGTAAATACTAAATTTAATGAACAAGAAACTAAAGCATTAAAATTATTAGCAACAAAATTAAAAAATAAATATACTGAAGATCAATTAGCAGAAGAAATTTATAATATTTCAAAAGAATCAGAAATAGAACCAAAAGATTTTTTCAAAATTTGTTATAGATTATTAATAAATAAAGAAAAAGGACCTAAATTAGCAACATTTATTCTAATAATTGGAAAAGAAAAAGTGATAAAATTAATAAATTCTGTATAGTATCATAAACTTTATATACTAATATTCTTTAATTACAATAATAATCTAAAAAAAGAATAAAGGAGGAAAAAAAATGAGTGAATTACTTGTTGTAAGAGCAAAAATAAAAGATGCAGCAAAAGGAATGAATGTTGCTAGTGATTTTGCAGATGAATTAAGTAAAAAAGTTGAAGAGCTTATTGATAGAGCTGTAGAAAGAGCAAAAGCTAACGATAGAAAAACAATTCAACCTAGAGACTTATAAATTTTCTATTTCTTATTTTTTTATTTTTTTAATAAATTATATAAAGACTGAATCCTTTTTTATTATATGGGTGCAAAACAAAAGGGGACTAGAGCAGAAAGAGAATTACTTCATATGTTATATGAAAACAAATGGCAGGTAATGCGTTCTGCTGGTTCAGGTTCTATAGGTATTCCTAATCCAGATTTACTGGCTGGAAAAGATTCAAGAGTACTAGCGATAGAATGTAAATCACTTAATACAGAAAATAAATACTTTAAAGAGCAAGAAATCAAAGAATTAAAAGAATTTTCTAAACATTTAAATGCTGAAGCCTGGTTAGGATTAAGATTTGACAATGTTGGTTGGTTTTTTATACAACCAGATAAATTAACTAAAACTAAATCAGGTTATTTTAATATTTCATTAACAGAATTAAAAGAGAAAGGTTTAAATTTCGATAATTTAATTAAATAATATGGCAAATAATATCATAAAATATACTGGACTTAAAAGTTTAAATTTAATGGATCAAACAAAATTAAAAAACGTATTTGAGATGGAATACGAAAAAATCCGAAGAATGTATGGAAATGATATGGATTTATCCATTACAGTTAAAACGGATAGCGAAGAAAAGAAAAAGTATTCAATAAATGCCAAAATTGATGGACCTTCAAAAATTATAACTGCTGAAGCTACAGATAGAGATATTACTGCTGTTTCTAGAGAAATAGTTAAAAAGTTAAAGAATGAATTACAAAAAAAGTATAAAGAAGATGGAAAACACTGGAAAGGAATTAAAGGTGTAATTCAAAGATTTATTAGGTAATTTTTCCCCATTTAATTTTATTCCAAATTCTTTCATGAATATAATACAAAAATAATTTAGATAGTGCTTCTACTATTCCAACACCAATAGAAAGAATTAATTCTCCTGTAAAAATATAAACTACTAACATTGTAGTAAATGTAGCAAAAAATCTCCAACTTATTGATTTAATAATGCTCCTTAAATTTCTCTCTTTCATATTATTTATTTTTATAGAATTACTTATAAATATTTTTATTCTATAAATTTATATACCAGATTAATATATAATCAATAATGAAAGAAGCTAAATTCTATAAAGAATATAAGAATTATTTACAATGTCAATTATGTCCTAATTATTGCATTATTAAAGAAAATGAAACAGGAAAGTGTTATGCAAGAAAAAATATCAAAAGGAAATTAATTTCTTTATCTTACGGAAAACCAGTTGCAATGAACATTGATCCGATAGAGAAAAAACCATTATATCACTTTTTACCTGGAACAAAAACTTATTCTATAGGAACAGCTGGATGTACATTTAAATGTCTAAATTGCCAAAATCAAGATATAGCTCATGCTAACCCTGAAGATTTTTCAACTAAATTTATAGAACCAAAAGAAATTGTAAAATTAGCAATAAAAAATAATTGTAAATCCATTTCTTATACTTATACAGAACCTACAGCTTTTTATGAATATATGTTAGATATTGCAAAAATAGCTAAAAAAAATAAATTAAAAAATATTATTGTTTCAAATGGCTATATTAATGAAAAACCATTAATTGAATTATGTAAATATATAGATGCAGCAAATATTGATTTAAAAAGTTTTAATGAAAAATTTTACAAAAATGTTTGTTTTGGTTCTTTAAAACCAGTACTAAATACACTAAAAATACTAAAAAATAAAAATATCTGGTTAGAAATAACTAATTTAATTATTCCGAAATTAAATGATAATCCAAAAGAAATAGATAAAATGACAAAATGGATTTATACTAATTTAAAACAAATTCCATTGCATTTTAGTAAATTCTATCCTATGCACAAACTAACAAATAAAGAACCAACTAGTTTAGAAACCTTAAAAAAAGCTTATGAAATTGCAAAAAAGAATAAACTAAATTATGTTTATTTAGGTAATGTAAAAACAGATATGGAAAATACTTATTGTCCTAGATGTAAACAATTACTTGTAGAAAGAAATGGATATTCTATAACAAAAATGAATATAAAGAATAAAAAATGTAATAGATGTAATGAAAAAATACCTGGTATTTGGTCTTAGTTTAATTCTATTTTCTCTAAATGTTAATGCATTACAATTAACTGAAATAATGTATAATCCAATTCAAACTGGAAGTGATCATGAATGGATCGAAATTTATAATGATAAAAATGAAAGCATTAATATTAGTAATTTAAAATTATACGAGGGAAATACTAATCATAAATTAGAATTAAAAAATGGAAATGATAATTTAAATTATAATGAATATGCTATTATTGCAAATAAATATGATATATTCTTACAAGATTTTCCTTCCTTTAATGGAAATTTATTTGATAGTTCTTTTTCTCTTTCAGATACTAATGAATTTATAGCATTAAAATATGATAATGGAACTATAATTGATTCTGTTAATTATACTAATGAAATTGGAGGAGACGGAAATGGAAAAACAATTATTTATTATAATAATTATTGGTACGAATCAATTAACATAAATGGAACTCCTGGATCTGAAAATATTATTTCTGTTTCTAGTGAACAAGATTATAGAAATTTAAAAATAAATGAAATTTTTCCTAATCCTTATGGAAATGATGAAGAAGGTGAATTTGTAGAATTATATAATAAAGGTAGTTATGATTTAAATTTAGAAAGATTAAAATTAAAAGATGAAGCAAATCATGAGATAATTATTACCAATATAAATACTAAAAATTTAATTATAGAGAGTAATGGTTATTCTGCAATTTATATGAATGGTTTTTCGGGTTTTTTAAATAATCAGGGTTTTGAAAAAGTAAAATTATATTATGAAGATAAATTAATAGATGAAATAAGTTATTTTAATTCTAAAGAAGATTTATCCTGGTCAAAAGAAGATGATATTTGGGCATTAAGAAAACCTACCCCCAATGAAAAAAATCAAATAATTGAACCTGAATCAGATTCTAAATTAGAAATAGCTAAAATTTATACTGGTTCTGATAATAAAGCAAAATTTGGAGATAATTTACTAGTTTCTGTAAAAATATACAAGGGAAATACTTCTAGATATGCAAATTACTTATATTTAGAAAATACAAATGGAGAACAAATAAGTAAAAGAACAACAGTACATACAAATAGAAAATATACAGATTATGAATTTACATTACCAATACAAATAGATCCAAATTGTAATCAAAAATATAAGGATGGAAGGTATAATATTGCATTAGAAGGATTAAATGAAAAAATAACTAAAGAAATTGATATTTCAGGTCTAACAACTGATCTTTGTGAAACAGTCTACAAAGAGAAAAAAATAGAAAAAGAGATTACAACTTTACTAAAAACAAACAAAATCGAAAGTAATTTAAATTCTTCTACCAGCGTTATAACCAGTAACGTTATATATGAATCATCAGATATAAAAGCTCAAAGATCAGGACTTTATATTTTTAGTTTGATTTTAATTGTATTAATGTTACATTGGAGTTTAAAAAAATGGAAATGAAAGTACGTGCAATTATTGAAATAGCTGGTTTTCCAGAAGACCATGTAAAAAAAACAATGGATATGGTTATGGATAACTTAACTAAAGAAAAAGGGATTGTAATAGTTTCAAAAACAGTTGCACCAGTAGAACATGTACAGAAAATGTGGAGTACTTTTGCAGAATTAGAATTAAAATTTGATGAATTAAAAATACTAAATGATTTTTGCTTTAATTATATGCCCTCATCTATAGAAATAATTGATCCAATAAATTTAAACAATCATGCTAATGATATGAGTGATTTTTTAAATGATTTACTTGCTAGATTGCATAATTTTACTATGTATATAAAAAATTTACAAGCAGAAAATGAAGTACTAAAAAGAGAATCTAGCGGTGGTTTGAAAAAGTAAGAACCTTTGATTTCTTTCTAGTTTTTAATATGATCCAAATTAATAGTAATAGTATAATTACAACAATTGCTAAAGAAAAGAAATATCCCTTATTTAATTCAGATTGTTTTTGAATTACTTGTTGTTCTGTAACTGTTTCTTTTGGAGGTAATTCTTCTGGAATTTCTTCATTAACTAAAGGTTTATAATAAATATAAACTGGATAAGCTGCACTAACACCCTGTGCAGTTAATTTTATTTCTCCATTATAATTTTTATCAATATTTTTATTTGGATTAATTATCATATTAATCTCTTCTATGGAATCTGCTTTTACTGAATTGAAAGTAGTTGTATTTAATATAATTATTTGATTTAAATTTCCTGAAAGTTCTACTTTAACATCATGTATTTCTGATGTCCAAACATTCTTGAATCTAACAGTTCCATAAACTATTTTATCTTTTTTAACAGAAACATTGATTTGACTTAGATCTTCTATAAATTTAAGTGCATTTTGGGGTCTTATATTTTCTTGAACAGCTGTTGGTGGAACTTCTGCTTTAGCAATTACCAATACTGGAACTAAAAATTCTATATCATTATAAAAAATTTGTAAAACTCTTTCTCCAGGACTATCTACTTTTGCATTTATCTTTAAAAAATCTCCAGATTGAAGTTTATATTCATTATAATTTAATGTTCCATTAATTATTTTTAATTTTAAATTTAAAGGATTAAGTCCATTATTTTTTAATTCTAAATTAAAATAATTTTGATTTGAATAATCTATATTTATAGCTGCAGGATTGATAGAAATTGTATCTCCATCCCTAATATTATTTTTTAATAAAGTAGTATCAGTTTTCATTTGTAAAAGACCATTAAGAGCATAAAAATAAGGTCCTACTGAAATAGTATAATTATCATCCCTCATTGATTCAGGTATAGTAAAATATAGATAATAACGTGAATCTGTAAATTTAACTATATAATAAGGGATTGAAACTTTCCTATTTTCTGAATCAAAAATATTAATATGTTCGTATTTTATTTCATTAGGGGGGTAAACAAAAGATAATTTAGCTAAAACAGTATCTCCAACATTATAAGAATCTTTATTTAATTCTATAGCCGAATTTACTAAAGGCACTAATGCCAACACCAATATAAATAATATTATCTTTTTCATTTTCCTAACAACTTTTTTGCCTCCTGTAATGATTTTTCTAAAGCATCTTCAACATCATCTTGTTTTCTTGATCTTTGTGTAAATGGTTGTTGTGGTCTTTGCACTTGTTGAACATTTTGAACAGGTTTAGATTCTTTTTGAGCAACATACTCTTCAAAACTTTTTCCTTTAGCTTTTGGTTTTTTTCCACCAAATAAACCCTTAAAATTAAATAAATCACCAAAACCTTTACCTGCTTTATAAATACTAAAATAATAAAATGCTCCTCCACCTAAAGAAAGAAGTAATAATAAAATCCAAATCCATAATGAAGATTTTTTACACTCAGGTGCATCTACACAAGCTGGATCTTTACAATCAATAAAACCATTATTATCATTATCAATTTTATCATTACAAATTTCATTTTCTACTACTAGAGCTTGATCTACACAACTACAAGAATTATAATCACAATACTGATTTTCTGAACAATCAGAATCAGATTCACAAGCATCACCTGTAGATTTAGAACAACCAGATTTTACACAAGCACATAAATCACAACTATAACCTACACCTTTTTTAGTTACACAATCACTATCTGAAATACATTCATCTGTAGCCTTACAAGTACAACTAGTATCGGCTGCACAATCAGGATCTTGACAATCTATTAAACCATCACCATCATTATCAATTAAATCATTACATATTAATTCTACATTTCCTGCTTCCATTCCTAAATATACTGGTTTTGTATCTATTGAACCATGTATTGCAATTAAAGCCATTGCAGTATCTATAATTTTGTGATTCCAACTAAAATCTTTTTTATCTCTCTTTAAACTTAACCAATTTGTTGCATTAAGATATGCATCTTGATTACCATCTAACATTACTAAAGATGCAAATGAAGTAGTATAAACATCATCAACCCAACTTCCAGATGCTTTTTGTTTATCTTTTAACATTGTAGCATAAGCTGGACTTTTTGTAATTAAATATAATAAAGATAGTTTTAATGGATTTTGAGATATTTCAGTTAATCTTTCTTCTAAATAAGGAATTGTATGCACTTCTTCTCCTAATTCATTTAAAACCCACGTTGCATATAAAGTTGAATCTAAATCGCAAGCATTTCCAGAAATTTTTGGAAAACAAGCATTATTTACACTAATATCTTTTTGTTGTGTTTGTTCATCCTGTAATAAAAAAGTCTCTTTATATTGAGGTGTATCAATATTATATAATAAAGAAATATGCATATTTGGATCTCCTAAATCTGCACAGTCAACAGAATAAACTTTTGATTTACTAGTTCCCATTGCATTAATGGTATTAATATCAATCCAACCTTGCGATTGAGAAACACTTACTTTCTTTACTACATTATCTGAAGAAATGTCACAAGTACCATTTGCAGTTGTTGCAATTTGAATAATCCACTTTCCACCTGTTGAACCTGCGGCAATTTCTTTATTGTTTAACCAAGTAATGGTAGAATTTGTATTTTGACCTGTTTTTTCTAATAATAACAAAGCAAATGCAGTATTTATAACATCACAATTTCCACTAGGCCAACAATCATTATTATTAATAAATTTGTTTAAATTTTCTGTAATATCTATACCTTGATTATTTAATGCTAACAAAGCCAAAACATTTTCTCTTGAATTATCATTTATTACTGTATTATTTGATAACCAATCATAACTTGTAATAACATCAAAAGAACTAGTATCTTCAGCAATTACAAAGGGTAATAATAAAAATACTACAATTATAATCAAAGATAATCTCATCAATGCACCTCTAAGGTAACTAAATAGGAATTTATTTAAAAACCTTTCTATTACCCTATTTATGAATATTAAAAATAAACAGTTTTTAACGCATGGAAAAAGAGGTTTTATCTATACTGGATTATTAAATGGAAAGAAAATTGTTATTAAATCTAAAAATCCTAATAGTTTAGCTGAAGGAAGAATAAAAAATGAATATACTTTTTTAAAAATATTAAATAAACATAAAATAGGACCAAAATTAATTAAATTTTCTAATAATTCTATTATTTATTATTATGTAAAAGGAGAATTTATTTTAGATTATATTGAAAAAAATGAAAAGAAAAAAATTATTTCTATATTAAAAGAAATTTTAAAACAATGTTTTATTTTAGATAAATTAAAAATTAATAAATTAGAAATGCATTTTCCTATTAAGCATATCATAATTGATAAAAAACCAGTATTAATTGATTTTGAAAGATGTTATTTCACTGAAAATCCGAAAAATGTTACTCAATTCTGTCAATTTCTAATGTCTATTAAAGAATTATTAGTAAAGAAAAAAATAAATATTAATGAAAAAGAATTTATTAAAATATTAAAAGAATATAAATCTAAACAGAATAATAAAAATTTTAAAAAAATCATAAAATTAATTTAACAATCTCTAAGAGATTTTCTACAAAGATTATATAGTTGACCATCTAATTCTCCAAGTTGAGAATATTCTCTTGGATCCGAAGATTGGCATAAATCTAAAATTATTTCAGCATCTTCAGGAATATATAAGATACGAGGATGATAATATATACACTTTCCTTCAGGACAAGGACATTTTAGCTCTTCTTCTAAGCCTGCCATAAATTAATTAACCTTTTTTAGTATTTAACCTTTTATATAATTTTAAATATATTTTAGAATTACTTTTTACTATTAAATTTTTTAATATTTACTTTTCTAACTGCATAATTTACTGGATTTTTTATTTTCCCACATAATCCATCAGGATTACAGATTCCTATGGATTTATAGTAAGATTGATTATCACAATTTGCAGGTAATATTTTTGTATTTTGCCTTTTATACCATAAAACTTGAGCTTTAATATACCCTTCTTTTAAGGGTTCATAATTTTTCTTATTCCATTCATTCAAAAATGCTTCAATTTTTTCAATAGACCAACCCATATTAATTAAAAAATTCATTAAAATAAAGATACTTCTCTTTCTTCCATCTTGTTTTAATCCAGCCATTAAACTTGTAATGCAAGGAGGAAAATATTCTTCTGTAATTTCTTTTTCTGGAAAAGTAGAAATTGTTTTATACTCTGGTTTTACAACTTCTTTTTTCATATTCCAATCATAAGCTTGTAATAACAAATTTTTAGCAGATTCAGGAGTTACATTTTCATAATCTAAAAATTTAATATCTGTTTTAACATTTTTTATTTCTGCATCTTCAATTTTAAAACTTTTTATATCTTTTATTGGAATACTTACCAAACCTCTTTTTTCATTTAAAGAATAAACAGATCTAAACATATGTCTACTTGAAATTAAAATTGTATCAATATCAACAACATTAAAAGGATCAAATTTTCCATCGGTTAATAATTCATTTTGTGTTTTATGAACATTATTAGCTAACTCTTCCAAAGAAAATTTCAATAATTTTTCTGTTAAAAATGGTTTTATCATTTCTTTCAAATAAGAAGCAATAACTCTAACTAAATCTGGAAATAATAATCTTACATTATCTCCTCTAATAGTTTCTGGAAAAGCTTCAAATGGAACTGCAATATGAAATCCTGCATTACCTGAATATTTTATAGAAATATCTTTAACCTCATGAAATTTTAAAGCCTCAACTAGTAAATCAGCAGTTAATTTAGAGTAATCTAAACATTTTGAATCAATATCTAATAATAAATCAAATCCTAATCTTAATTCATCTAATTCCTTTTTAGTCATTCCAGATTTTAATTGTAATGGATCTTTCCAACGTTCAACAGAAACATGTAAAGAAGTCATTCCATCTCTAACTAAAGAATTAATATCTCCAGTATAATTAATAACTTCTGGTCTTTTACCTCTAATTTGATTAATCCATATTTGTACTTCTCTATTTTTAGAAATCTTTAGTAATTCATTCTGGATATCCTTTCTATTATAATACTCTCTAACTAGTTTAGGATCAATTTCCATATATTATCTATAAATAATAGGTTTATATGAATTATGTAGGTATAAAATAGAAAATAAAAGAAAAAGAATAATTTATTTTTTAAGCATTTCATTTAACTGATTTATTGCTCTTTTTTCTACATCTTTAGGTGTTCTTGATTCCCAATCTTTACTTTTTAATAAGGTTATTGATTCAGAAACTAATCTTTCAACTTCTTTTATATTTGACACACATTTTTCAATAATCTCTAATGGAATTTGAAGTTCATATCCAGATAATTTCATTTCTACAGCAATAGAACCACACACATTTTCTATATTTACTAATTTACTTAACCCAGAATCATAATGTTTATTTCGTACTATTTTTATCCCTCCCTTTAAAATATTATAGAAAACTTAATATTTTTTAATATATATATATATCGTTTCTAGAAAATATAGAATTTATTTAGATTTTTTAGAACAATTGTCTAATTCTACTAGTTCTTGCTGTAATTCTTGTCCTCTTAAACCAACTAATTGAACATCTTCTTGTAATTTTTCTACAATAGATTCTAATTCTTTAATTTGATTATCAATTAATTGTTTTGTTTCCATAATTGGTTTTTTAACTGTAATATTTGAACCAACATTTAATAATAAATCCTTACTATCAATAGAACCTTCAGCAAATATTCCTGGACCTAAAGCAAAAAACATTTTAGAACCTGTTTTAACTTTTTCAAATTCAGTTAAATCATCATCTACTTTTTTAAGTTCAAGAATTTGTTGATTAATACCCATTAACTGTTGTTGTATTTGTTTTATTTGAGCATCAACTGTTTGTAATTCAGCATATTTTTGATGCATTGATTCATGATTATGATCATGGTTACAATTCTCGTGATTACATTTATCCATTTTATTTCTTAGCTTTCTTTACTTTCTTAACTTCTTTTTTAACTTTTACTGGTTTAGTTTTTTTCTCTTTAGTTTTTTGTTTTCTTGTTTCTACTTTTAATTTTTCATGCTTCATTAATTCATGAAGTTCTGCTGTTGAAATTCCTTTTTTTATTTTAATAATATTTTCAGTTGGTTCTAGGTGAGAAACATTACATAATCTTCTTTTAACATTTCCATCAACCATAACATGAGTTTTATTTTTAAGATCTACAATTACACATAATTTACCTGCTTCTCTTCCAGCTATTTTGTAACAAACTCTACCAAGATCCATTAAGCTCATTTGGAACTCCTTAATTTTTTCTTTAAATATGATTTAGTACATGAACTACATAAAACTCCACCATATGGTCTTGATGGTCTTTTTTTTGTTTTTTGTGTTGTACTCATTTTGTATGGTCTTTCATTCAAAACTCCAGATAAAACCTTACCACAAGAACTACATTTAGCCTTAGCTGGCTTCTTTTTTCTATAATGTATTTTTACTCTACTACCTGCTAATTTAACAAATACTCTTCTAAAAGTCCTTGATTTTAATCTTCCTAAGTTCATTTTTTTTTAGTGCTAATTAAATTTAAAAAGGTTTGCTTTAGTTAATTTTTAACACTTTTCTCAATACTGAGTTAATAACTATAGCTAATATTAAATATACCCAAAACCAACTTAAACCAAATACTCTTACTGGTTCATTACTTACTTTTATTGTTCTCAAATCTAAATTAATCAATTTATCTGGATTTTTATATTTTCGTTCTTTTGAAATTAACAAATCTTTAGAGTATGTATTGTTATTAAAAATAAAATTTAAATTATAGTCTCCTTCTTGTCCTTTTAATAAAAATCCTGCTTTATTATTTTCAATTTTTTGTATTTTTCCATTAATAGATTCAATTTCAGTTGGAATTACAATTTCAACATCACCATTAATATTATCCTTAAAAGTTAAATTAATACTAAATTGTGTATCTGGTTGAATGGGATAATAAGCAAGATGACCTGCAAACCAACCAAATATAATTAATATAGGTAACATAGTAACTAACATTGGTTTCATTGTCTCTCTCATTTGAATCATTGATTTTTCCATAGAAATTTTTTGTAATTCTGCTAATTTAGCAGGATTATTTGTTGCTTCTTTCATATCTTTTCTTAATTTTGTCATATCCTCTCTAATACCTTTAAGAACAACTTGATCAGTCATTTTTTTATAAATAAAAAGTGTAATTAATGTAACAATTAATGTAATAACAAAAATTCCCCAAAATGGAGGTAATTTTAATAAAATTCCAAATACTGGATCTAAGATAGGTCCAAATATATTGTTAAATGTATCAGTAATTGCCATTTTATTTTCCCATTACTTTTCTTAAAGCAGGATACATATCCATCATATGTTGATTAGCAACATCTTCATATAATCTATAAATAATCATAACTGCTAATAAAATACCTGTTCCTCTTCCTAATGCACCAGATAAATCTGCTAAAGAAGCAAGTAAACCAACTGCAATAGCACCCATAACAGTTAAAGGTAAAATATATCTTTTAAGAATACTTTCTAAAACTCTTTGATCTCTTCTAAATCCAGGAATTTGTAATCCAGAATCCATAATTTTTTGTGCTTGTGAACTTGCATCCATTCCTGCAGTTTGCATCCAAAATAAACCAAAGATTACAGCACCAGCTATAAAAAATAAAACATAAATTATTGATTGTAAGATTGTAGTAAATGAAAATGAATTAGTAATAATTAATTGTAAAATATTTGGTGCATTAACCCATTTGATAAATCCACTAGCAGGTGTACTTCCTGAAAAAGTTCCTAATAAAGGATATCCCCAATTTTCTAAAAGTTTAGCAACTAATTGTATATTTGCAATTAAAGCTGCAATTAAAATAACTGGAATATTACTAGTATATAAAAAATGTAAGGGCCATCTTATTCCATGTCCTCTTACTCTTCCAAAAGATAAAGGAATTTCTATTTTCATAGATTGGAAATAAGTTGCAATAAAAAATACTAATACAGTTGCTAATATTGTTGAAATAGCAATTATTGCTCCAGTTGGATCTCCTCCTGCAAGAGATAATAAAAATACCCATAATTGACCAACCGGTGCTTGACCAGAACCAAATGCCCATGTTCCAGTTGTTGTTAAAGGAGAAAGTGCTCTAACAAATACTTCCATAGAAACATTAGCTGCAATAAATAAACTAACTCCTGATCCAAATCCCCATTTTTGCATAACTTCATCAAGATATAAAACAATTAATCCACCCACTATTAATTGAGCAACTAAAATCCATTCCATAAAAAAATATTGTGCAGGTTGTAATTCTGCAGGTGGAGCTAAACCACCCATAAATACATAAATAATTGATTCAAATATAATAAAAAATATCGCTAAAATCTTTTGAATTCCTTGAAATCTAATTCTTCCTTCTTTTGTTGCTGTATCAAATTTAACTATTCCTGATCCATTAAGTAATTGTAATACAATTGAAGCTGTAACAATTGGACCAATACCAAGAGACATAATAGAACCAAAACTTGCTCCTAATATAATTGATAATTGTTCAAAATTAGCTAAATTATTTGGACCAAGTCCATACAGAGGAATAACTGATAATAAAAAAAATGCAACTAAACTAATAATTGTCCATTTTAATTTTTCTTTAAATGATAATTTTTTTTGTAATGGACCTGCAACTTCAGGTAAATTATTAAGAAGAGTATCTATAATACTCATGATAAAATTTCACCACCAGCTTTTTCAATTTTTTCTTTTGCATTAGCTGAACAAAAATCACAAGTTATTTTTAATTTATATTTAATATTTCCAGTTCCTATTAATTTATCATAACCTAAATCTCTTAAATTAATAATGTAATGATCTCCTTCTTTTTTTCCAAATTTAGAAAGATTATCTTGTAATGCTACGATATTAATTGCTTTTTTAACTTGTCTTGTTCTTTTATTTATACTTGTGAATCCATGTCTACCATAATATTCTTGTCCAAATGTTTTTAAAATTAATATTTTTTTATGATGAGCTCTTTTACCAGAACCAGCCATACCTACACCACCATGACTACCTGCACCTCTATGCCTTTTCTTAGCACCCCAACCATGAGTGGTTGAAGCTCTTTGTCTAGTATTTTTTTTTCTTTTATGAACTACCATTTTATAACATCCTTTGTATTAATTCATTTATTTTTTCTTTTCTGTAACCTAATGCACCACCCATACTAAATGGTCTTTTAACACCTTTATTTTCAAAACCTTTTACTGGCGGAGTTAATCTAAAAAATGATTTTAATCCTGGAATATCTTTTAATTCTTTTTTATCATTAACAAATTGTTCTGCAAATTGATCTATAGTTAAATTAGTTGATTTTTTTATATATTCTTCAGTTAGTGGTTGATTTCCAGGTAATCTTCCTCTTTTTAATAATAATAATTTAAAAGTTTCTTTATCAATTTCTCCCCAAGTTACAAAATCTTTTATCAATTCAAGCATTCCAATATATGAAGGTTTTGCAGATACAACAGCACAAGAATTTTTTTTATAAATTCTTAATAAGTTTAGAGTATCTTTTATTGGTTTCTTCATACCCAAACCTCCTCTAACTTGAATTACTGCTAGCCTACTCATTTTCTTTTACTATATCTCCACTATACTTTTGTATTGTTAATTCTTTTAATGCTGCAAAACAAGCTCTAATTAAATTTAATTTTGTTCTTGTTTGTCCTGTAGCTTTTGTATGTAAATCTTTTATTCCTGCTAATCCTAAAACAATTCCAACTTGAGATTCTGATAATATTCCTGTACCTCTTGCAGCTGGTTTTAAAATAATTCTTACAG
>JAQUND010000010.1 GCA_028717785.1 Candidatus Nanoarchaeia archaeon
CTTGACAAAACAAAAATATGAAGTCAATAAACAGATTTCCGAACTTGAGAGAAGACTCGAACAGACAGATCGTCTGCTCCGTAGAGCCAAAGCGACACTTACAAAGAAAGCTCTCGGCAAGGATTTGAATGATTTGTTGAATGATGTTCGAACTCAGTTCCCGAATTTGCAGATTGAAGGCGTAAGGAAAGAATAAAAGAGATTTGGAGAGATATGCTAATGGTAAGCAACAAGTTTGCTAAACTTGCGTCCGAAAGGACTTCGGGGTTCGAATCCCCGTCTCTCCGTATTTTAATAAAACAAGGCGATTGGTTTAAAGCTTTGTTGATGTACTTGGCTGCAGGTTTTGGTAACTTCAAGTCTTTTATGAACAAATATGATGTAAAAGGATATGAAAAGGAAATAAAACAAGTATATAAAGAAATTAGGAGACAATCGACTATTTCTAAAGACTGGTGGGTGCAACCAAAAAAATACAGAAGGTTGATGGGATACCAGATTTTAGCAGATAGAATTTTTAAAGATAATCCAATTCGAATAAAAGTTTATGAGCATATAACTTTTGATGTTGTTCACAATTAATGAACAAATGGAGATATTGAACAAGATATGCATAAAACAAATGCTCGGATGGATTGGACTGTTTTAGATGTTTTAGTATATAGACCTTTTGAATGTCCGAGAAATCTAGATCTTTGTATTTCTTTTCATAAAGGGACATTGCCTGATACAACTTATGGACAAGAAAAAGAGCGATGTCCATTCTTTATAAGTGAAGAAGAAAGTTTTGAGCATATTGATATTGAATGTCAAGATTAATGCCCGGGTGGCGGAATCGCTAGACGCACCAGGCTTAGGACCTGGCGCCGAAAGGCGTGGGAGTTGAAGTCTCCCCCTGGGCACCATATAAATTGCTAATTCAGTTTTTAAGAGACAATGTTTGGTTTTTATGTTCCAATTGTCATTCTTTTGTAATAAAAAGATTAGGTCTGATTCATGAAATTGCTAATTCAATATTTAAAAGTCGCTGTTTTGGCCAGGAGATAAAATGGCTGAAGTTGAAGATTTAGAAGCAATTTTCAGGTTACGAAAACATGAACCTACACAGGTAGAACTTAAAGAGTTAGAAGAAATCAAGAAAAAAACTACTAAAAATAAATTTGCTTTTTTGCGAGATGGTAAAGTTAATTTAACGGAAAATGAAATCGAAAAAATAAATCAAGTTAATTCTAAACTTGAACCTATAATTCCTAGAAATTGGCGACAGGATTATAAAAAATTTAAAGATAAAAAGACAGGTAATGAAAGATATGTCGAAATGAAATCACCACCTTTGCTTAGAAGAGTTGGTGAACATACAGATATAGGCCAGATGCTGGAATCGGGAGACAACTCGGACTCAAAATCCGAGGGACCGCAAGGTCCGTAAGGGTTCAAGTCCCTTTCTGGCCAAATTTGATCTTTGAAATTAATTGGTTGTATCTTTTAACGATTAGTGCTTACATTTTTATCTTGGTTCAAATCCAAGACCCGGCACTCAGTTGATTGTGGCTGAGCTTATGTCAATTGGGTGCCGGGTTAGCCGAACTGGTTCAGGCAACAGTCTCAAGAACTGTCAAAAAGAAAAACAGCATTGATAACTCAGATGCAACCAGTTTTTAAATTTTAGGCCCTTGTAGCATAAACTGGACAGTGCACTCGGAAAAACGGACCGGGACTCTTAACGGAGGGCATTGACCGATCGTAGGCGAGTTCCATGGTTGCGGCAGAACTGATACGCTGCCAAAGATCTGGCGACAGCTTTGGAGGGTTTGTAAACAGCGGCAGGAATCGCGTTTCCTAAGAGGAGCTCTAATCAATGTTATGTGGGTTCAAGTCCCACCAAGGGCAAAATTATGTTAGCGTAGCTCAATTGGTAGAGCACCAGGCTCATATCCTGAAGGTTGATGGTTCAAGTCCATTCGCTAACAAATTTTCTAAAAAGTATATAAGAATCTACTGGTAAACGGGAGATTCTTATGACTGAATTAGATAAGAGACGGAACGGCCTTTTTACCTGTTTAGATTGCACAAAAGCAAAGTCAAAGGAATGTTTTGGTTGTAAAAACTGGCATTTGTTCGATTTGGATGTAGAGCTTTCAAGTTTGTCATATAGCGAAAAAAGCGACAGATATGCTAAGAAATCTGGAGGAATAGGCTAACGGTAAGTCAACGGTCTTGATTGTCTAAAGTTTTTATATAGACTTCTTTAAAAAGGAGTCTATATGCAAAAAAATTATGTTCCATATAACAAGGGAAAAACTTTAGAACAAATTTTTGGAAAGCAAAAAGCTGAAGAAATAATTGCAAGTCAAGTTAAAAGCAAAAAAGGTAAGAGTTCGGGAAAATGTAGTGATCCAGTATTAGAGCGACAAAGAAGAGAAAGTATAAGTCGAACAGCAAAGTTAACAAAAAGTACTGGTGGCTATAGAAAAGGTTCTGGGAGAGGAAAAAAGGGTTGGTTTAAAGGATATTTTTGTGATAGCAGTTGGGAATTAGCTTGGGTAATTTATCATTTAGATCATGGAATTGAGTTTGAAAGAAATCATGAAAGATTTGAATATGAATATAATGAAGAGAAGCATTTTTATATACCTGATTTTAAAAAAGACGGGAATTTTGTCGAAGTAAAAGGTTTCAAGAATGGACAGTTCTATGCAAAAATGCAATGTTTTCCAAAGCATCTAACAATAGAAATTTGTGATGCAAAGAAAATGGAACCAATTTTAAATTATGTAAATTCAGTTTATGGGCTTGATTATATAAAGTTGTATGAGAAATAATTTTGGTGGGGTGGCAGAGTTTGGTTTATTGCGCCGGTCTTGAAAACCGGAGGGCCTGTAAGGGTTCCGTGGGTTCAAATCCTACCCCCACCGTTTTTTAGAAGGTGTTATGGCAATAAAAATTTTTTTAGATTCAAATATTTATCTTAGATTTTACGATAAAAAATCGAGTGAATATTTTGTTTTGTTACGTAATTTGCCTTTATTAAAAGATAAGTTGTTTGTAACGCAACAAATTTTTAACGAAGTGAAAAGAAACAGTTTGAATGTTGCTTTGAGTTCTTTAGAATTGCAAATTCCAACAAAATTTTGTTCTTCAGATCCTTTAGTCAGTCGATACAATGAATATATTGATTTTTTACAGAACTATAAAACAAATATTTTAGAATGTTTAATTAATGAAGTCGAAAACGGAACAGATGACGTGAGCAGGACATTACAAGAAACTTTTATAAACGTTCAAACGCCAACAGAATTGCAAATTTCAAAAGCAAGAGAACGTAAAGAGTTAGGTAATCCTCCTGGAAAACCTAACGATCCATTAGGTGATCAAATTTCTTGGGAACAATTATTGTCGAGTTTACAAACTAATGATGAACTTATTTTAGTAACAAACGATAACGATTTTGTTGTAAAAGGATTTAAAAAAGTTTTTTTAAATCCTTTTTTAAAAAAAGAGCTTGAGAGCAAAAAAATTTATAAGATAGTATGTTTTAATACGTTTAGTGAAGCTTTGAAAGAGATCAAAAAAACAGCTCATGAACTTTTTATTCCTGAGAATATTAAGTCGATTGCTCAAGAAGAAACTAGAGGTGTTACAGGTATTTCTAGTTTTGTCAATATAGAGATGGGGGTAACTGGTATGCAATTCGGAACACCAGAAACATGGTATCCTCCTCAAAGAAATTCTGCTGTAGCAGCATTGACAGGAATTGGGAAAGGTATGATTGGATAATTTGCCGATGTAGCTCAGTTGGTAGAGCAATACATTCGTAATGTGCAGGTCGGGGGTTCGAATCCCTTCATCGGCTTAGGATAGAATATGCATAATAAACTAGAGCGTTGCACAGACAATTTTTGTAGTGGTTTTAAAAATTGCGAGAATAGAGTTTTTGATTCTAGTAAAGAAGATTGTCGGGAGTGCAATGATGATGCTCAAGGAGCAATTGAAAAATGCTTTCAACAGATAAAGATAAATTGTTAATTTTGAAAAATTCTTGCCATGAGTTGGTAAGAAAATGGACTGAGAAAGCACAGTCTAGCTGTATTACTGATGACGAACGAGCTGTTTATTATGAATGTGCTGAAGAATTACACAATATATCATGACCCAGTAGCCAAGCGGTAAGGCACTAGTCTGCAAAACTAGCATTACGGTCGGTTCAAATCCGCCCTGGGTCTATTAAATTTGGAATTTGTCGAAATGAAGGAAGAAGAAAAATTAGCAGCATTAGCAAATAATTTCAGGATATTATCTGATTGGAAAATTGTGTATGATTCTGATAGTCAATATAAGGGTCACTGTTGCAAGAACGTAAAAACAAAGAAAGCAACAGTTTATGCGTGGTATTCTGACGAAAAAGAACCAGAAGATTATCTTGTACACGAAGTGCTCCATATAGCAATAGCACAAGTGATTTATAGTTTTAAACATGAGCATTATGAAAAGGCTAGAGAAAAAGAAGAACTTTTAATACAGGATATATGCAAACTAATGTTTAGTTGCAAACAAATGACTTTACAAGACATATGTAGTGAACCATTAAAACCTTCTGTGATGTATATGACGCAGGAAACATTTGATGAGTTCAAAGAGTTTGGGAAAGGCACAGAACTATTTGATGCAGATCCCAAGTGCGAACATGAAATTGTAGACGTGCCAGGTGGTGGAGTAAAATGCACTAAATGTACCGGTTGGTTTTGTTTTTGAGTAAGCTACGACCTAGTTTAGCAAGGTTGAGTAACAAGGTTAATGAAACTATATAAGGAGGTAGTCCGGTTGGTCGAGGGCCTTGTTTCGAAAACAAGCAAAGCTGAAAAGCTCCCCAGGTTCAATTCCTGGTACCTCCGTTGAAAGAGATAATATGGAGATTCTCTGTTCTCAATGCAATCAACAAGGTATAGCTTCTGCACTTGTTCCAGGAGTTTGTACGATCTGTGCAAATGCGCTACGTGGAATTGTTATAGATCCGAGGGAACAATGCAATATACCGGCGAACGAATAATCCCGGAACATGCAGGTAAAGCTGCTCAGGGCAATATAGACATCCATGATTTAATGTATCGTGAATTTCTAGTTGCAGTTGAAAATAAATTAGTACTTGATATTGCTTGTGGCTGCGGCATGGGCACAAAAATGCTTGCTAGTAGAGCATTAAGAGTACATGGTTATGACATTGATAAAGAAAGTATTGATTTTGCAAAAGAACATTACAATGGTTTAAATATAAAATATGATGTAGGGGATATCAAGCAAATCCCTGAGATTGATAGTCTTTTCGATACAGTTGTTTCGGTAGAAACATTTGAACATGTTGAAAATGTCGAAAATGTAATCAGTGAAGTTTATAGAGTTTTGAAGCCCAATGGTATCTGGTGCTTTACTACTCCAAATGGTGAAAGATACCCTGATCATAAAATAGTAAAATATCATGTCAAGCATTATACTGAAAAAGAGCTGCATAGTTTGCTTGACAGTAAATTTGAAATATATGTAAGGAAAACGGGTTTAGAACCCGATATGACCGTGTATTTTAAACGTCCAACATTTGGCAATTATAGTGTTTTTGGCGTGAAAAAATGAAAACAAAAGAGCAAATAGAACAAGCAATAGCGCAATGCGATGTTGCTCAGGAAAAAGATGACGCAAAGTTGTGCCCTGTGTGGCCAAATGACCCTAACGGGTTATATTGTATTGATTGCACATGTAGATATGCATGGCGTTGGGTGCTCGAGATTAAAGAAATGGAACTTGAGTTTTGTGAAAAATGCGTGCAAATGACAAATCATATTGATAACTTATGTCAGAAATGTAAAAAATGAGTTGGTTAGGTGATGCTTGTACATGTCGGTGCGGGTGGACATGTGATCAAATTGCCGAGGACGATAAAATAAGAGTGTGTGAAAAATGTGGAATAGCTTTTGAAAGAAAATCTTATGGTTGGTGTCAAATGGAAAAAATAGAGCCTAAGAGATTGGTTGAAGCAAATTTGTGCGTTTCATTTTCTGAGGCTCGAAGAATGATACAAGTAATGCCTGAAGCTAAGCTGCTTGTTAGATTGCAAGCAAAGGAAGCTGAAAAGTGGGGCAGAAGAAAAGTAAGAACGGATGGTAAGGACTGGAAGAATGTCAGTGACCGTTTTGAGTAATTTTGAATATGTATTTTTGCAAAAAATGTAATAGGAGTTTCAATACAAAATCAGGTTGTACTCAACATAATTCAAGATGTAATTTGTCAATTGATAGTTATGATGAGATTGTTAAAAAATACAATTCTGGTATGTCTATAAATGAAATTCGACAAGAAGGACTAATTTCTAAAAAAATTATAGTTTATGCTCTAAGGAACACTCCAAAAAGAACAATAAGTGAAAGTCAAAAATGTTCTCATGCAAGTTGCAAAAGAAAGAAATCGACAAAAATAGGTTTTTATGGATTTAGAGAGCAAGTACAGTGTGTTTGTGGTAGAGCACAAGAAAAAATGTGCAGCATATTTAATCAAAAATTATCCAAATATTATACAGAATATCAAAAACAGATGGGAACTTGGAGAATCAAAAGAAGAGCTTAGAAAGTTATTTGGTGTCGAACTTATTAGAATCGCTTTGAAAAATTGTAAAAAGAAAGTACATTTGTCAGAACAAGCAAAACAAAAAATTTCAAAACATGCAATTAAGTTTTTTAGCGAACACCCTGATAGATTACCTTATCGTTTATATTATCGTTTATATCACAGTTCAAAACTTTCTTATGTCGAAGAATTATTTAAACAAGCTTTAATTAAAAATAATATATCTGGATGGACAGCAAGATATCAAATTGGAATTTATGAATATGACATTGCTTTTGTTGATATAAAAGTTGATGTAGAGATTGATGGAAAGAGTCATGAACTTGATGTAGTAAAACAAAAAGATCAGAAGCGAGATAACTGGTCTAAATCAAATGGTTGGGAAGTGTTACGTTTTACTGCTTCAGAAGTAAAAAAAGACATTGATAAGTGCTTATTGAAATTGTCAGATACTTTGAAATTTGCGGGGTCTTCTAATGGCAAGATATTGGGCTCATAACCCAAAGAGTGGGAGTTCGATTCTCTCCCCCGCTATTTAAGCCCAGGTGGCGGAACGGTCTACGCACCAGACTTAAAATCTGGCGGTGTTTACACCTTACCGGTTCAAATCCGGTCCTGGGCAATTACAAATGGTTAGCTGTCTGTATTTGAAATATACGTATTTGCACCGAAATTTACTTGCAGGCTATCAGAATAAGACCACGCGGAGCTACACAGTCCTGCAAGTATTATATTATGGAGGTATACATGTCAGCTTTCGTGTGTGAAACATGTGGCAAAGGCATGAATGTAGCATATAGAAAAAATCCTATAGGTATTGCACCAGCAGGACGATTATGCTATGATTGTGCAAAGGCTAATGGTACTTTACCGGATCAAGCAACAGTTGATTTATGCAATGTGATTGCAGAGGGTCCGCCAATAACTTGAATCAAAGGAGCCTCTATGTTTATCGGTCTTATGGGTGTTGCAGATGACGGGACATTGGTTACTCCAAATGGCCGTCGGCTTTTCAAAGTGCCGTTATGTATCGCTGCTATTGTTCAACGCATACAACATAAGGTTGCCCAGTTGACATGGCAAAAAGTTAAGAAAAAGTAAACTCGAATTTTTAATAGTAAGTCAGGTGTCATTATGCAAACGTTAATGCTCAATATCGGTATGATCCCAGTATCAATTGTTTCAACTCGTAGGGCTATTGCATTAGTCTCAACAAAAAGAGCTATTGCGTTGGAAAACTACGAGGAACAGTTTTCTGGGGTGAACTTTGTAATGCCGATACCTTCAGTGATCAAGTGCATTGACTCTGACTATGTACCAAAGCATTTTACTAACGTGCTCCCTTTTACAAGGAAGAACGTTTATCTCAGAGATGCTGGATGTTGCATGTATTGCGGCAAAAAGGTTACTCTTTCAAATTTTACGTTTGATCACGTAATTCCACGGCAAGATGGTGGAAAAACGTGGTGGGACAACATTGTAGTGAGCTGCATAAGATGCAATGGACAAAAAGGTTGCAAGCACGTGAAGAACTACAAAAGGGATTTGATAAGGAAACCTTATGTTCCTCGTCTTAGTAAGTCTGCACCAATTCAAGTCGTCAGGAGACTCGATGCTGAGATACCACACGAGACTTGGGTCGATTACATCTATTGGAACGTTTGTCTCGATCGGGACTAGGGCCTTTGGGCTCTAGTTTCGTTTTATTGAATGGTTCTATAGTTATTGATTTGACTCTTTGTTTTCCTCTTGGTTTGATTTTATAAATTTTATTCAAATCTCTTAATTGGAAGAAACATGTCTGTCGTGCAACATCTGCGTCTTCTTTTGCGTCGAAGGTAATGACAACACGATAAAGATCATCTGGTGCTTTTGGGATTTGCATAGAAATTTTCCTTTTAAAATGTTTTTTGATATAATATCACAAGAAGGAGCTTGATATGACAATGTTTTTCTTAATATTGTTTATTGTTCTTTATATAACGATGTGTGCTTTATGGACTATTTTTTGTGTAAGAGCTGAGTTTGCAATGTATGGGACACAATTCTTGGATCAAAAGATTGCCGTATCCTTGAATTTTGTTTTTGCACCAGTAAGTTTAATAATGGCGATACGACGTATACCATTTGATTTTTCAAGGAGACATTGATGGTTGAAACAAACTACAATACATTTCCTGTTTGCTGGCGGCATATTGCAAAACGTATAATTACGCGAGAGGGGCCTATTTATTATGTAGGTGGCTCTCTTTGTATAGATAATATTGATAAGTCTGGTGGTGTAGCTCTCAATCTGAATGGAAAAGGCTTTGTTTATTCGAGCCATGCGCATATGAAAAATTCAACTTTCTTTGCTCCGAAAAGTATTCTTGAATTAGTTAAGGAATGCTATTTGTCTGTCAAAGGTAATACGAATCATTATAAGGAAATTGTTCAAGGAGCATTAAATGCCAACTGATATTCATGATTTTAAAAATGCAGCTTCGACTGCTAGTTTGATTTACATGACTACAAACAAAACAAATAAAATTTTGTTGATTCAGAGAGATCATGAACCCTTTGTTGGTATGTGGGCATTACCGGGTGGATTTTTGAACTGTGATCAAGAAAGTTTGGAGGTTGCAGGAGCAAGGGAGTTTTATGAAGAAACAAATTTAGTTGTGGAGCCCAGACATCTTGAATTATTCATGGTCAATTCTGATCCCAAAAGAGATCCAAGAGGACATGTGATAGATCATGTTTATTATGTACATAGATGCACTGGTGAGCCTAAAGCTAAAGATGATGCAAGGAAACTTGAATTTTTTGATATAAATAATTTACCTGATCTTGCTTTTGATCATGGTAAAGTTCTTGAAAAATTTATTGGAAGCACGCTTTATTTAGAGGTTATATGACAACAACAATCGAAAAGAAATTCGAAGCAATCGGGGCTCGAGTAAAAGTCATTGAGCCACGTAGAGATGGTTTTTCTATTGATGTCAGAAGAGACAGTGAAGGCGAGTATTTTGAGCTTCAAGTCACAAAAGAAATAGAAATGTTGATTCTTGATGCTCAAAAAGCTGACAGACATTTGCTTTTGATGACAAAAGCACCTGTTATCAACAGAAAAGGCGATAAGACAAGCGAAATCAAGTCGAAATTTCTTTGTGGACATGATGAACGTCACTGGTTCACATGCGCAATCCCTGAGTCATCTCGGGTTACGACAGTGATAGGAGCGAAACAAGCGCTCAAGCCCAAAGAATTGGTTGACATTGAGACAAAGGAAGGTGTCAGCAAAAAGAATGCGCACAAGCGTCACAGACTTTTAAAGACAGGAAAGAAGATTCATCGTCAAGGCGAGTTCATGTTTATCCCTGAGCCAAATTTTGAGCCTCCAAAGGGAAACCTGACAAAAATCTGGAGAAACGAACCGATGAGAGGCGGCGGGTCTCATTTTCATTATGCTGAATTTTTGTACAGAGTTGGTGGAAGACAAGTCTATGTTATTGGAAGCCAAGTTCTTGAAACAAAAGATTATCAAAAACTCTTAAAAGAGCAACCTGAAATTGCAAAACGTTACCGCACTATGATGGCTGATCCTACAGTTTATGTCAAAGGCAAGATTTCGCACGAAGAACATGCTACTGTAAATCTTGATAACGTGTGGCATAAAGTGCTTGTTAACACCGAGAATAAAGCTCGTGCAAGAACAAGCGTAAAATTTGTAGATTAATATGGTAGAAGTAAAACATAAAGTTTTTTTTAATGGCGTTGTGTATGCGCTTCAAACTGAAGATAATTATCCAGTTGAAGTTACAGATACGTTTCTTCCGTTTTACACAAAAGATGCAATTGGACAAAAACAAAATATTTTAACTGAAAACGACGTGAGTGACCGCTCAGAACGCTGGATGATTGGAGTTTCGTGTATGAGTGGTTGCCCTGTAAGATGCAAATTTTGTGCAACAGGAAAATTAAAGAAATGGCGTAATCTTTCTGCAAGCGAAATAGTTGAACAAGTCGATTTTGTTTTGTCGATGAATGCTGATTGGGATTTTTTAAACGCAAAAGAGCACAAGATAAATTATACTCGTATGGGTGAACCGTTTTTGAATATTGAAGAAGTTCGAAAAGCGATTCAAATTATTGAAGCACGGTTTCCTGGGACACATCATTATGTTTCCACAATAGGAATAAATGGTTCAGATTTTTCTTGGATAAAAGACAATGTTACGTTGCAAGTGAGTGTTCATAGTTTTGATGTTGATAGACGAAATTGGCTAATTCCATTTCAAAACAAATTGTCTTATGATGATCTTGGGAAAATCCGGACAGAAAGCTCAAACAAAACAACAGTAAATTTGTCTCTTATGGAAGAAAAAGATTTTGATATAGAAAAATTGCGATATTTTTTTGACCCAAAACATTTTTTTATCAAATTAAGTCCGATAAACTCTAATTCTTGCTCTGAATTCTTTAAAATGGGTACTGGAGCAGTTCAAGGAGTTAATCTTTTATAGGGAGGTTATTGTGGAGAAGATTAAAGAACAATTAGAATCTTTTGGTTATGATTACGCTGTTGCTGTAGCAACACAAGCTGAGATCAAAGTCGGGGCGGCATGTGGGCAATTGAGTATTGTGACTGAGGAGTAAGAATGGCGCTTTCAAATTGGGATTGTTTAGCATTCAATTCAGAAGCTAAAGCTTCTATTGGTACATTTAAACATTTCAAGTTAAAGTCTTCTATTACTATTTACAAAAACTGGGCTTATGTCTCAAGCGAGGAAATGTGGTGTGAAGGTGGTGATTTCACAAAACCTACAATTGCAGCAATAAACTCTGGTGATATACAATTAGCAGGTTTTGATATTGTATCAATCAGGGGCCCTCAGAATGGCATTTTTATTTATGCAAGTTGTACTGACTATAAACAAGAACCTGAAAAAACTGTGTATCACAGATTTGCTGGTATTGGTTGTGCTGGCTATAAAGATACAGTAAGTGAAGTTTTAAAAACGCTTGGACGTGAGCCAAAGGATGATGAGAATTGGTATTCTGGTTCTAATCATCTTGGTGAACATTTTATCGGATGTCATGAAACAAATGAAGAGATTGTCTATTGGGACGAAAGAACACAAGGTTCTTATGATTACAGTTCTGATTGGGTGGGCGTTCTTCCCTCGACACTCGAAGAATTTTTTAAATGGCTTTCAAGTTTAGCTGATGATTATGTTGTTGATTTTAAAGAATGGGTAGAAAATTGCAAAAAGTCTGGTGCTTTACGTTTTAATCAGGGGGATTTATTCTTTGCTGAAAATGCAGGTGTTGAATTGCCTGCAACTAAACCGGGTGAGAGCGAAGCACCAGTATTAAATGAAATAATTAAAGCTATGGCTGGAGATAATGCTAATGAGTGAAGCTAAACATTGTATTTTTTGCGGCATGAAACATGAGGGTAAGATTTGTCCACCAGAAGCATTTGTTGTAATGACTTGTACTAATTGCGATAATGAAGTTGTTATGCCATGTGATGCAGCTGCTATGAGCATGAGTGTAGCTTGTGGCAATTGCGATAATGTGGGTTGGAAAGTAAAACCTGCAACACATGATATTATGAAAAAACATAATCCTGATTATGATAAATTTTGCGTAAATATGCGAGCTTTTGATTTGAAAAAAATCAATTCAGCTACAAAATATCCAAGTATTCTTACATATCATGCGTTGGGTGATAAAGGATGTCTAAAAGAAGAAGTTCTTGTTTCTTTTTCGACAGATGATGAAGTTTTTCTTTCAGAGAAAATTGATGGTACAAATGCTCGTATTATTTTGTTTCCAAAAGGAGCATATCTTATCGGTTCTCGAGAAGAGCTTCTTTATGGTTTCGGAGACTGGATACATAATACTACATTAGATATTGTAGACACGATTCGAACTGTGGCTGACAATGCAAGAAGAATTTATTGGGATCAACTCGAACAAGCTGTTTTTGTGTTATTCGGAGAAGTTTATGGAGGAAAAGCAGGTACAGCAAAGAATTATACAAAAACAGGAAAGCTTGGTTTCAGGTTATTTGATGTCATGATGATGACAGCAAAAGAGTTTGAAGATTTACTTGATTTGCCAGTAGAAAAAATAGCTGCTTGGAGAGATAATGGTGGACAAATTTTTGCAGGTGTAAGAACAATTGCAAGTGTTGCATCAGACATAGGATGCTCAACTGTTCCTTCTATTGCTGGAACATTACCGCCTCAAAGTATACAGGACACTTATGATTGGTTAAAAAAAAATCTCCCTGGTACAACACATGCATTGCTTGAGAATGATGCTTTGGGAAAACCTGAGGGTGTCGTGATACGTACAGAACGACGTTCAAAAATTGCAAAGATTCGTTTTGAAGATTATGAACGGACCCTTAAAAAAAGATAAAGTTTGTTGTAAATGTAAGAAGCTCAAACCGAGAACTGAGTTTTATCCTCTCAGAAATCATGTAACTAGTGAATGTAAAGAGTGCATGAAAGAAAGAGCTGAACTTTTTAGAAAAAATAATATAGAATTATATAGGAAGTCGAAGAAGACATACAGGGACAAAGATCCAGAAAGATGGGACAATTACGCTCGAGATTATCAAAGGGAACATGCTGAAAGAATTTGTCTAGCTATGAAAATAAGATGGCATTTGAAGAAGTTAAAAGTTTTATATGGCATAGACTTGGGAAGATTTTCAATTAGAAATAAAACTGATAAAGAATTGCAAGAATACCATGAATATCTTAAAGAATTTCAAAAACAAAGGAGGAAACTATGTTGTAACACTTTAAATTAAGGAGTACAACATGTCTAGAAGTTATCGTAAGCCTTGGGTTACAGATGGTTACAAGGGATCTAATCGTCGTCAGTTCTTTAAGAGATATTCGAACAAAAAAATAAGAAGAGCTGAAGAAATCGCAAACGGAAAAGCATTTAGAAAAGTCATAGACTCTTGGGACATATGCGATTATCGGTGGTATGAAACTGCGAAATCTATGTCAAAATGGTCTCTTCAACCTTGGAAATACAATAGGAAATGAAGATGGATTACAAAAGCATTTTTGAAAATGTTGCTGCCCATAACGAAACTTTAAAAAAAGGCGAACAAGCAGCAACAAAACTCAAAGAAATTTTTGAGCAACTTACAGTGTCATGTCCTGAAACTTGCGCATTTGTTTTCTATAAATGGAATAAAGAGTATACAATAAATTTTTTGTTACATTTTATTGAATCAAAAGGGTTGACGCAAGAACTATGTCAATTAGCAGATATGTTTAATGAGGATTTATATGTTTAAGTTTTTACCGAATGAAGAAATTAGAAAATTTGATGCCACTCAACTTATTTATCGCGTAAACAAGCATGGTGCGCTGAAAAGAACTGGTTTTCTTTATCGTTTGATAGATGTTCGCAAGTAATTTCAAAAATTTTACCACGGCTGAAGAAGCTGTGAAGTTTTTTTCTGATAAGCCGCAAGACGATCTGTTTGGGACACGGTATTTTCCTGTTGTTGTTTTCCCTGAAAATACAAAAGCTGATGTTCGTGGAATTGTCGATTATGCAAAAGGTTGCTCAAAACCAATTGTCACGGGTGGAAATATAATTTTTGGGACACGTTGCAAGCCGAGCGAATTTGTTGAAGTAATTAATATGACATATCAAGCTGGTGGAAAAGTTGCACGTGCTTTAGAATTTGATTGGTAGTTTTACTTTTTGCCTTCGATATTTTGTTTATGATAAGAATCACTTATAAAGATGAAACGCAGAAATCTTTTTGTCTGAAAAACAAAGACAGAGAGACGACGTTTCTTGTCATGTGGCAATGGTGTAGCAAACATGTACCGGAAAAAAAGTTGAAAGTAACAACTTCAAGTTCTGAGATTTTTATCGTGACTTTGGGAGACTTAAAAGAAGTGGAGTTTTCTGAGACATGATTATAAGTACTGTTCTTTGTGAAGTTGAAAATTCTTTGGGCTTAAGAATTTCTGGGGAATTAGGCTCAGGAGATTCTATTCGACATGTTGTAAATCATTATTGCGATTTTTTCAAGGTTTCAGTTTTTCTCTTCGGGGTAGGTCCTTCTTACATGTTGTTTAAATTTTCAAAACCCTACGTTGAAGGATATGTGCTTGAAGCTTGCACTGGGATTGCGAAAAATCTTGGTGCAGAGTTAGAGATGTCGTAAGAAGATTATTTCATTGGTCTGTAATTGATTTCATAAACAACACCGCTATCATGACAAATCACTCTACATTCTTGATTTTTCTTTTCTAATTCTTTCAAAAGCAAGTTACATTCTTTTTCTGAGCCTACATATCTGACGCTATATGACAACCATGGTGCTGAACTTGAACACGTAATGCACAAAATAAACAAATATAAAAACTTCATAATATTCCTTTATTGTATAAAATAACTAGAAATAACTACGAGTCCAACTAGCACATTCAAAAGTGAGTATCATAGGAAACTATATAATAGTTTTTGTGTTTGTTAGATAGGCTTAGTATATAATATTCCAATGAACAGCGTAAAAACAAAACTTGAACAAATTGAGCAACGGTTTTTAGAAGTTTCTGGTCTTAAACTTGATTTATCTCAGTATCCATTGTCTAAAAGCAATGAGCAGCAAGTTATTACTAATAAAGAAAAATCTGATAAACATGGAGAAGTTTTTACGCCATTGTGGCTTGTTGACGAGATGCTCGAGCGATATGATGAATGGGAGAATCAAGATAAGACAACCGAAGATTTGTGTGCTGGGTATGGGCAGTTTAGTGTGCGTATGTTGAGGAAGAAGTATAGTGTTTTGGGAGAGAGATTTGAGATTGACAGGTTCTTGAGTGAGACGCATTTGTTTAGTGAAATACAGCCGGGGAGTTGTTTTCGGTTGCTTTATATTTTTGGGACTGGTATAAGACTTTTGATGGGCGATGTAATGCAGCGAGGGTGTTTGCCAGATGAGGCTGAGATTGGGATATGGGTGTTTGTTGAAGACGATTGGAAAGAGAAAGATAAGATACTTGTACCTGGTGCCTGGCAAGATAAGACGAATAAAATAAAGCAACTTTTCAAGCAAAATAATAAAAATAAAAACATTAGTGAAAATGCTGACAATTTTGAGAGATATACAAGTAGATTTTATTATGGATTTATGAGAAAAGAAGATAAAGAAAAGAAAGCAAAAGAAGCACATGCAAATGCTGAATATATACTTGATCTTTTTCGTAAACAAGGACTCAAACAATGAAAAAAGATTATAGAATAGTAAAAAAACTTACTGAAGGCAATAAATCTTCTAATCATGTTTTTTGTGGAGCTGGTAATGATTACAAAAACTGTTCTTATTTTATAGAGAAAACAGAAATTTGTCGAAATCTAGACGCTCTAGATTTCGACAAATATTGTAAAGAAAATAAGAATATTAATTTGAATAAATCTGAAAGTGTCTATATAAAACAAATTTAGTTATTTAGTTGTTTGGCAGATAGGAAAAAGCACTCGACATAGCCTTTAAACGAAAGGCTCTTTATGTCTAAGAAAAACAAAGTTGCAGTCGAGAATTATCAAATTTCAAATAACTTTCTGGCAACTACAATTGGTCGTCGGAAAGCAATTGAAAAGTTGTCAGCTCATGAAGGTCTTCAGACTTTTTATACTCCTTTTGGTCTAGCTGATTCAATGATCAATGGTAATACTGAAGGAACAATTCGTGTTTTCTTTAATCTTGAGTTTCTTGAAGTTCTTTTGAACAGAAAAAAAGACATGTCAAAAGTTCAATATGTTGGCGATACTGAGCGTAAGTGTCGTTTTGCAAAACTTTTATATAAAGTAGAAACGGTATTGATTGACAAAGAAAATTGGGAAAGAATACTTAAGAAAGAAAAGCAAATAGGAGAGTTTTTTGTGAGTTGTAAAATGAATCAAGCTGCTGACGTGACTTTTTCGAACCCGCCGTATACAAGAAATATGGATTTAAAAATTATTATGAGTTTGCAAGAATCGGGTTTACTGAAAAATCTTATTTGTGTCCATCCATCATCATGGTTACTTGACGTTAAAACTCAAATATATCAAGATTCAGGTAATGCTTGTTTTCGAAATTTCAGAAAATTAGCTGAAGAATATCTCATAAATGTAAGGTTTTTTAATGGAAACCCTGTATTTAATATTACATTATTTGTTCCGTGTGCTATAATCGAATTTTCTTTTTTGAAAAAAAGAAATTCAATGATTCTTGTAAAAGAAATAGACGAGTCTCAAAGAAAAGTCTCTTCTATAAATGAAATCACCTTGCATGGTAAGAATTGGTATTTGTTAAAAAATTTAATGGACAAAATAAAACTTTATACCGAAAGGAAAGAAACTCTACTTTTTAAATGGATTTTACCTTCAAAAGCAATTAACATTCAAAGCAAATATTTTGTCCAACTTCCTTGTATACGTGGTAATGTAAACATATCGACAATGACTGAAGACGATTTTTACACTTTATTACAACAAGATTCTGATAAAAACAAAGGTATAAGAAGTAATTCGCCCGTGACTATGGTTTTTTCATTTAATTCTGAGAAAGAACAAAACAATTTTATTTCTTATTTAAAGACAGATTTTGCAAGATTATGCGTTTCAATTCTTAAAGCAAGTGCTTTATTAAATGGAGGCACTAAAGTAGGCGAGTTATTATTTGTTCCCTGGCTTGATTTTATGCAATCTTGGAACGATGATAAACTGTTTTCTTTTTTTGGGTATGAAAAAGGGCACCCAATAAGAGAATATTCGAAAAAATTTTTACCTGATTATTATAAACTTTACGGGAATGGGAAGAAATATTAATGCGATTTGAATCTATAAAATTGTTTTCTTCTTTAATTGTGAATCTTTCTATCTGTGTTTTATTAATGTCAATATTTGATTGCAATAAAACTTTCATATTTTTGTCAATTGGTCTTGTTTTGGGTGAGACTTTGTTTTTTGCACATTGCTGGAAGCCTATTGAATCAAATATTTGCATAAATAGAAGAGATTGGAAAAATTGGTTGATTTGTGTTACAGCTCATATTTCTTACGCTATTCTAGCTTTTATAACTTTTTCTCTTGTTTCTGATATATTGTCTTTTAATGACTGGTTATTGGCTTTCAGCATTGGTTGTATAATACCTACTTTCCAATTTTTAAATTAAAATAGTTGAGTGAATATGGAAGGATATTTTTTTGTCTTTCAATTAATAAGCAAAATTATTCTTGCAATTAGAAATAATAATAAATTCAAACAATTACAAGAAGAATTTAAGCTTTCTAAAATAGACATTGAAAGTTTAGAAGATAAAATGAAAAAATTAGAACCTTTAGATGGTTTATTGTCTTATTTTCACAAAAATAAAGATATAATTCCAAAAAATGATTTATTAACTATTGAAATTCTTGAAAGATTATCGTTTGGCTCTAAAAACGCAATAAATTGGGATTATTCTTTAAATTTATCTGAGATTCAAGAGATATGTAAAAACTTAAAAATTGCCGATGAGTTTATAGAAATAAAATCTTCAATTTTTTCTCTTGAAGATAATGGGTTAATAACACTTTTGTCAGATCAAAGTAATGAATATGGTTTTATTGAAGTTAGTCCTTCTGATATTTTCTTTGTCTTAACAGATGGTTTATTTCAACAAACTTCACCAAGCCAAGATGGTTTATTCATAATTAATCATATTATCGAAAAAGATAAAGTTTCTAATGATGTTAGTGAAAAATCTTGTGAAATTATTCAGAGATTTAAAGAAAAAACAAATTGGTCGACAAGACGTATTAATTCTGCATTAAAATATCTTGAGATAAATGAACTTGTTGAAGAATTAGAACGTTATTGTGGATGTGTTTTTTTTGCTGATCAAATCTCTTTAACTAATAAAGCTTATTATGTCAAGAAACATAATATGATTTAATTTGGCATATTTCTATTTATCTTACGACATCTCTACTACTTCACAACAAGGTAGAGAAATGAACCTCAAAAATTACTTCGACATAATGAATGTCCATCAACAAAATGCTGTCAAAGCTATGGCAGCACAAACTCGTGGACAAATAATAATGCCCACTGGAGTCGGCAAAACTTGGGTTCAAATCTACTCAATCCTTGAAACTCTACTAAACACAGAATCTGGTCTAGCAGTCATGGCTGCTCACCGCATCTTGCTTTGTGAACAACTCATAAAACAACTCTTACAAAGAACTTTTGAATTTGGACTCGAAGGGAAATTCGATGTACTCACTATAGCATCTGACGGAATTGAAAGAGATGACGTCTCTGAACTCAATATAGATGCTTTTGATTTTGCAAAAAATTGTAATGTAACTCGTACTACTACAACACAAGAAATACAAGACGCTGTCAAGAAATCTCGAAAACTCAAACGTCACTTGTTAGTTGTCAGCACTTATCAAAGTGTTGATCGGCTATTTTCGATACCAATTGACATTGCTTGCTTCGATGAAGCACATGAAGTAACAGAAAATGATAAACATGAAAATGTTGAAACTATCCTCAATCAATGTAAAAAAGTTTTTTTCTTTACAGCAACTCCAATACATGACTGCAATGGCAGAGGTATGGACGACACAAAGTTCTATGGAGAAAAATTAGTTCAAATATCTCCTAAAGCTGCTATTGACACAGCAAACATCCTCCCTCCTATAATTCATACGATAAGGATAGAAGACGGCAAACCAACTGACCATAATGTTATACAGGCTGCATTTAAAGCACACAGAGAGAAGGTTCTAGAACATTCTAACGGCAAAATAGGGCCCAAACTCCTTGTGTCATCTGCAGGCTGCGAAGACATGGTCAACTTAGTCAAAAATCATTATTTTCATAAATGGGCTTTAAAAAATGGTTTTCAAGTAATTGCTTTTTCAAGCGGGTTGGGTTATTATGTTAATGGAGTCGATTCTGATCGACAAGAAGCTTTCAAAGTTCTTCAGTCTCTTAAAGACGAAGATAGCGCAATTATTATGCACTATGATATTCTGACAGAGGGTATTGATTTGCCCAATATTACTGGGATACTACCATTACGTGAGCTTAATAAAGTAAAATTCTTGCAAACTGCAGGTAGAGCTGCTCGTATTTTTCGAGGCGATAGAGAAACTCTCTTGAAAGATATTAAAAAGAGAACTTTTATTGATAAAGATGGCAAAGTTTGTGCTTCAAAAGCTCTTGCAAAACCTGTATTCTGGATAATACAATCGCCATTACTTAATGACAAAGCTCTTGAAACAAACCAGAATTTAGTCGATATTGTACGTGAGTCTTATGAAGTAGAACCAATGTTTAGAGACATACCGCCAACAAGTACGACTTCAACTCCCGAAGAAGCTGACGATGTACTTGAACCAATTTATAGAACAGAGAGAGAAGCGAAGCATGCTGAATTTATACATGAGTTTGAATCTATGGTTTTTGCCGAAATGGCACCAGACATACAAATGGATTGTATAGATGTTCAATTGGATCTAGTTGAAAGTGGTTCTATAGAGCTTGAAATTCAAGAAGTAAATGAAGAACCAAAAACTGATGAAGAAATAATTGAAGATATAGATAAAATGCTCGATATGATTGAAGGTGAAAAATGAAATTTAAGTATCCCAAAATTAAACTAGTTCATCCTTGTTTACAGCTCGTGACCACAGAGCATATTCAAGTCCTTGAGTATATAGTTACCTTAGGCCGAGCAGCAACAATTGATAAATGGGTCGAGAATGTGTTCAAAACAGCACACGAAATGTATTGGGAAGGCATGGAGCCTGAAGAACGAGCAAGGTTTCTTGGAGACTCATTAGAATTATTGACTGAATACTTAATGAAAGTCAATATCATGGGCAATAACCAAGGTCTATTGAATTATACTCCTGTTCCCTTACGAGATGACTATGGTGTTGATGCTACTGGTTTAAAAAATGGTGTACAAATAGTTGTGCAATGCAAATATCGACATAATCCTCTTACTTATGTTACTTATTCAGATTTAGCTCGAACTTTTACGCACGGTGTATTAAAATTTGGGTTAGATATAAATGCAAAAAAGAACTTATGGCTTGTAACAACAGGTGCAGGAGCAAACACTAATTGTCAAAAAATTTTAGGGCAAAGGCTCCACGTATTGAATCGAGATCACTTAAAAAGGCAAGTCGATGGAAATATTGATTTTTGGAATGGATTTTTGCTGAGCGCAAGGAAATGAATTCAAGAAAATGAGATTTGTACAACAAATGCCAAATTTATGTGCTTATGCGTGTCTAGAATCAATATTTCTCGATAGAAATATTAAATTCGGACAAATCCAACTTTTTAATAGCTCATGTGCAAGAACTATAGTAGGTTCTTCGATGGATCAATATTATATTAATATTCAGTTTGCTGAACAAACTGGCACAACTAATCTCCTTAATACTTATGATTTTCTAAATAAAACATTTGATGGGTTCTATATTTACAAAGATTCAGGTATCAAAACTTTTGAAATATTCTCAAAGTATCCCAATCAAGACGTTATTGTCATCGTTTTTCATAAAAGTAATGGAAGTCCTTTGCCTTGGTTTAATCATGCAGTACGAATAAAAAAGAACAACAACAAAATTCTCGTAATGGATCCGAGCCCAGAGGATAATTGTTTTTTATATCCTCTTAGAAAAGACAATATGTTAGAAGTAGAGCCAAATATTCTAGACAATATGAGACTTTATGAAAACAATTATGCAGAATTTTTTGTATTATGACATAAAAATATTTACACTTGCAATAATTTATGTTATATTTAAACTATGAAAATATTTTTTCAACAGCCGCAACCACAACAACCCAGGAACATAACCTGGAGAGGGCTGCTGTTGAAATAACTGAAAGACAAAAACGAAATTTCAAACGGCTCCTCTCCAAAAAAGAGGGGCCGTTTTGTTTAGAGTTCTTTGAATTACGGGATGTAGCTCAGTCTGGTTAGAGCACTGCGCCTGGGACGCAGGTGTCGGAGGTTCAAATCCTCTCATCCCGACCATTTTATTGGGGTGTAGTTCAATTGGTTTAGAACGCTGGTCTCTGAAACCAGAAGTTAGAAGTTCAAGTCTTCTCACCCCAGAATACGGAGTGTAGTTCAGCCTGGTTAGAACGTGTGATCCGGGATCACAAGGCCGGTGGTTCAAATCCACTCACTCCGATTTAAGTTCTTTGAACAACGGAACGTGGCGCAGCCTGGTAGCGCACCTGCATGGGGTGCAGGGGGTCAGCAGTTCAACTCTGCTCGTTCCGACCATTTTTAGCCACATAGCTCAATTGGATAGAGTCACAGTTTCCTAAACTGTAGGTTAAGAGTTCAAGTCTCTTTGTGGCTAGTTTGAAATTTATTGGGGTATAGTTCAGTAGAAGAACGCTGGCCCTTGGAGCCGGGTGTCGGAGGTGCAAATCCTTCTACCCCAGTTTTTTAACGAGTAAAAATATGAGTTTTGTATGCAATAAATGTGGTAAAATCCTAAAGAATTTAACTGGTTTTAAATGTCCGGGTTTTATCTTTAAAAATCAAATTCATCGTCTTCTACAGGTGTTTTTGCTTCTCTGATTTTTTCCAGCACTTCTTGTTTGTATTCGTCTAATAAAGAATGAATGAAGCGCAGAGCATCTTCTTCTCCTTCGATGCTCGACAAATCTATATTTGAATGAATTTCATTTTTATTGTTTAATGTAATACTGAAAATTGTTTTTTCTTCCATCATGTTGCTCCCTCTATGTAGTTTTATTATATAAAAAGTAGCAAGGGAGTATTATGATTTATTTTACAAAAGACCAAATTGCGCAAGCAAAAGAAATAGTACAACGCTTTAAAAAACCCAAAACAAAATTAGATGTTTTTTATAATCTTTGTTTTTGTGTTCTAGTTCCTCAGACAAAATTTAAAACAGTTTTGAGTGTTATAAATATGCTCAAAGACGAAAAGTTTTATGCACGGCCGATACATAGAGAAGCTTTACTCAAGATTATTTCGACAATAAGATTTAAAAACCGCAAGGTCGATTATTTGTTGGCTGCAAAATATAAATTTGAGGAGTTTTATAAGAAATTAAGCCCATTGCTTGAATCAGAGCGTGACACACGAGCAATACGCAGTTTTGTTGTAGGGGAAATAAAAGGTATAGGTTTAAAAGCGGCTAGTCATTTTCTAAGGAATTTAGGGATAGAGGATTTGGCAATTGTGGATACGCATATTTTGCAACACCTTTGTGTCACGGGCAAGAAATTTGATTATTTTTCGATAGAAGATGAGGTACGGGCTCGAGCAATAAGCCAGGGAGTTAGTGTGGCTGTGTATGATGCTTTAGTTTGGGGTCAGCGTTCTGGTACAAAAGATTATGATTTTATTTATTAGTGCATAGTTCCCTTGTTAAGATATAGAATAGTATCTATAGCTAAGGAGAAGGATTTCCCTATTTTATAGGGATTGAATTATAACTGAGGAGGCTCAAGTGGAGAAGTCTGAACTTTCGAAATTTGGTGAAGTAAGGATAGTCAAGAATTATACAATGGTATATGATCCGAGTTTGAAAAAAGCTTTGATCATGAAAAAACGTGTGCAGTTAGAAGATGCATCCAAAGCCAATGAATTTACTGGTATGAGCGTTAAGGTCTACACGCTCGAGGAAATAAAAAAGCGTCATATGGGAAAAATCAAGTGCTCTGTCAAATATGCAAGCGATGACGAACTCAAAAGAATTTTACAAATTTATTTTTCATGAAAAGTTCTAGTTTTCAAGAATTTAGAACTATTATTGCATCATTAACTCTTGTAGAGTTTTGGGACACATCATGTGCGCCTTGCATTCAAGCAGAACCGTATTTAGAAATTTTGCAAAAAGCTTATCAAGGACGATGTAATATTGTTAAAATAAATATACTTGAAGAAGTGCACTTGATAGAAATATATCACGTAACTAAACTCCCAACATTTGTTCTTTTCAGAAATTGTGCTGAAATAGATAGAGTAGAGGGATTTAGAAATAAAGACCTTGTAGAAAAGATAATACGTTCACATTTATGAGGAGGAAATTTCATGGCTTACAAAATTACAATTCCCAGAAGGGGAGCACATGCAGGTGAAGTTACGGTTGAAACATTGGATTCAACCAGTTGTGCAGCAGTGCATGACGTCACTCAGCACCTCAAAATCATAAGCTCCGTGCCAGTCAACCATGGCGATGATGTCCCAGTCCACGATCAAGTTCACATTGTAGAATAAGGAGAAAAACATGTCAGGAAAAATTGCTTGCTCATTTCAGGTTACAAATATGTTGATCATGGAAGACACGCTCAAAAAACTTGGTCTTTCTTACAAGAAGACTAAGAATGGTCTTTCGATCAGCAGAAACTATATGCCGTTGCTTATCTCTCAGAATGAAATTTCAGGGGATTCAGTTGATCGTTCTTTGATCGAAAATATCAAAGCTGAGTATCAGAGAGACTATCAGCTGCATGAAAGAGCAATTCGCGGCGAAACATATGAAGTGACAGAAACCAAGGACGAGATTGTCATAGTCGTTCAATAACTGAAGACTTTATAGACAGGTTGTATTATGGATTTAAAATCTAATCTAGATATTCTGCGCCCTCTAATACACGTCGTTACTGAGGAAGAAGATTGTCTGATTCAAGATATTTATGAACAGACAAAAAACAATTCTCAAATTTTTGTTTATAGAACAACGACAGGTATTGTTCCCTACAATGAATATGCAAAAGAAGCTGACAAGAAAGAAGATATTATTGACTCTAAAACAATGCCTATTCATGCAGCTCTGACAGCAATTCAACAAAATCAGTCAACAGACAAGCGTTTGATCTATATTCTTTTGGATATTGATCATCATTTGTATGAAACACAACCTGCAAATTTTCAAAATATTCGCAAACTCAAAGACATGGTGCTCAATATATACCATGATTATACTCATCTCAAGTCTCTGATTATTGTTTCATCGACGCTTTCAATTCCCACAAAGTTGCAACGTTATTTCGAAGTTGTTTTTTATGATCTTCCTGATGATGAAGCAATCACTAAAAAAGTGCAATACTTGTTGGGAGAATTCAATTCAGTTTCCCCCGGGAATCAGCGCCTTTCTACTGAAATCGATGAAACCGTGAAGATGGGATTTCGTGGTTTGACTCTTTTTGAAGTAGAGCAGATCGTAATGGCTTCTCTCAAGAAAAAGAAAAAACTTGACATTGAAGAAATCAATGCTTACAAAAAGACTATCTTGAGAAAGACTGATCTGTTGGATGTCTTAGAAACCAATGTTACATTTGACGAGATCGGTGGTCTTGGTAGAATCAAGCATTGGTTTGAAAAACGAAAAGGAGTATGGTCAGAGGAAGCTGTTCGGTTAAAGATTCCACCAGCAAAGGGTGTTTTAATGCTCGGCGTTACAGGTTGCGGGAAATCATTGCTTGCAAAGGCAATTGGTAATTATTGGGGGCTACCTTTGATTGCTTTTACGCCAAGCAAAATATTTTCATCAAGAGTTGGTGAAAGCGAAATGCGGCTCATGAAAGCTCTCAAAATAATTGAGAGTGTAGCACCATGTGCAGTTCTGATTGATGAAATTGAAAAACAATTTGCTGGTTCTCAAAGTTCGACATTCAGTGATGCAGGAACAACAGCCAGAGTCATTGGTTCATTTTTAACATGGTACCAAGATTGTACTGCACCAATTTTTATAGTTGCAACATGCAACAGTATTCAATATTTGCCACCAGAACTTATTTCAAGGTTTGATGATAAGTTCTTTGTGCCGCTGCCCTCAGCATCTGATAGAGCTTCGATTTTTGATATTCATCTCAGGAAGACTGGACGTGATCCTAAAAAATTGAATATTGATGTTCAACATCTTGGTTTGAATAGCCCGTTGCTTACAGGACGTGAAATCGATCAGGTTGTTAAAGCTTCACTTGTCGAAATGTGGCATGAAAGAAATACGACTCACAAAGATGTTCCATTACGACAGGATCATATACTTAAGGCTCTTCAATCAAAAATTTCTGTGCAGAAAACTATGCAAGAAGATCTCGATTATCTTGTACAGTGGGTTGGATGGGATGACGAGAAAAAGGATGGGATAAGAGCAAATTACGCTAGTGATAGAGAAGACGATATTGATGCTCTGTTCAATGAAATTTTATCAAAACCAAGTGTGTTGAAGAAAAGATGAATGTACTTTTTGATATCCCAGGATTAGACGAACAGGTTTCGTCAACGTCTAGTGACTGTCCTATACCTTCTAAGGGAACAAAAATAGAACTTTTGAATAATAAGATAGCAAGGACTGTTAGGTATGTTGTTCGTGAAGTTGAATTTAAAATGATAATGACAAAAATAGTAAATATTTATTGTGACTCAATCATAATATATCTTGAAGAATGTGATTAGGAATAAAGGGAAAACTTGTTCAATAACTGGATGTAAGAACAATGCTTTTTGCAAAGGATATTGTTCTAAGCATTATCAACAGATCAAGTTTCATGGCAAAGTGGTAGAAAAAAAGGAGCTATACATAGATAAATTTTGTAAAAATTTAGGTTGTAGCAAACCGGTATTTGCAAAAGGTCTATGTCAAAATTGCTATACAAAATCAAGACAACATGAGGTTCAAAATGGCTTACAATGAATGGGTAGTTGAAGCTTGCAAACGTCGTGGAATTCAAGTAAATGATGATGGTTCGTTAGATGTTTGTTTTTTTGGCGATAATATGGCTCACGTACCCGATCTTGATGCAGGTATACGTCAGCAACAACATATTATTGATCAACAAAAGGACGAGCAAAAGGAAAATGAAGAAATTGGCAAGTTGATGAGTGTATTTCATGAGACAGTTGTTTCAATGTCAAGAATGACTGTCGAGGAACTTACTATCGAGAAAGCTGCTAATTTCAAGACGGAGTTACTTAGCGTTCTTGAAGTTATGAGTAGAAAACGTGAGGATCTTCGTAAAGACGGGTATGAAAGATTGAAAAAAGTTTTCAAAATGGTTGAAAAAAATAATCTTCCTGCTGCTAATGCTGCAAGTCAGGCTGCTCTTTCAAGAATGAGAAGACGTTGGTTAGTGAACGAAAAAGTGATCGATAAATCATTAGCAAGGCTTGAAGCTTTGAAGCAACTTAAAAACTAGTTTACTTTTCACATATCAAGAGTTAGAATATTATGGAATTTGAATCGGGCAAAATAATTACAGGTTCTTTCACAATTGAAAGAATTACGTTTAGAGATCATGTTGTCGAGATAGAGCTTAATGATGGAACAACTAAAATAATTGGGCTTTTGAAAGACAATATAGATCTGTTTTCTAAAACGTATAGTGTTGGTGAAAAAATTATTTGTAAGGGACGTGTTAGAAAAAGAAGGAAATATTTTTGTCTTGATATTATTTATTTGTCAAAACATATGCTAGATACACAGATAGATAAAAAATTTGATGTTCAAAAGTATATAGACAGATTTTACGAGCTTATTGCAAGTGTCACAGATGTAGATTATAAAAAAGTACTTGATAATTGTTTTAATGAAGATGTCAAAGAGTTATATTTTGAATACCCAGCCGCTCAAGGCAATCATCACAATTACATACATGGTTTAGTCCAGCATAGCATTGAAGTTGTCGATATAAGTTTATTGATTGGACAATATTTTAGCGACGTCGATAGAGAATTGTTGATAATAGCAGGATTGTTGCATGATATTGGAAAATTAAAAGCTTATGATCTTGATGATGAAGGTAAAATTTCAAAAACAAATTGGGAAGCATTGTTGGGACATCTTTCTATTTCAGCTTTGTTTGTATCAAAAATTGCACCCAATGATGTAGATCAGACAAAAATCATGCTTCTTTATCACCTTATTCTTAGTCACCATGGAGAATTAAACTGTGGTAGTCCTATAGTTTGCAAGACAAAAGAATCCTATATTCTTCATAGAGCTGATGAAATAAGTTCAACATTGAATCATCTTGACTTGCTTAAATATACAAACGGTTGGTCGGAAAAAGACAACACATCATTTAGCCGTACATGGTTTAAAAATTTATGAATGAAGTAATTGTACATAAAACAAAAACTTTAACATTCAAGAAAAAAGCACGCACTTATTGGTTGCATGATGTCTATAAGAGAAGGTGGATCTACTTTATTTTCTCCTATAAGATATGTACAAATTAATGCTAGAGAATTAAATGAAATCAGTCGGTTTATAGAAGCTCTAGAAGCTAAGGTATAGAAAATGCCAGATGAAAGACAACTTGAAATACGTCCGATTGATACGTTGATTGAAGAAGATAAAGATTCTATTGTCTCGAAATATATTCAACCAGATCCTCATTGTCCCTGTTGTAATCTACCTTCCATTGCTATCAGAATAAATAGAGCTTATCTTGCAGGTTCAACATACAAATCTATTGTTGAAGAATTTTCAGAAGAAGTTCTACTCGCTACAGGTAAAAATTTAGAACTTGCAACAGTTTCAGAGCATTTTTCGAAACATTTCGAGTGTACAGGTGCAGCAATTGCTGAATTCAACAGGAAAATGGGATTTGGTAATCTCCCTGCCATTGAACAAAAAGAAATGAAAGACGTGTTTTCTGTTCTCGCTAGTAGAAGAGTCAATGACTTAGAACTATTAGAACTCTCTATGAAAGAACAGATCAAGCGTCTCCAAGAATTAGACACGATAAAAAATGACAGGATAAAAGAGGGTAGGACATTTAACTTGGAAAATTTGATCATGAAGCAAGAGACTATCATGAACAACCTCCAAATGAATGTCATATCAAAATTAAAAATGTGGTCAAAAGCTATGCTTCAAAGCAAGCAAGCTGAGTACCTTGATAGACAACTTCAATTCCTTGATCCTAAAACAGCAGATTTTCTTGGTTTAAAAGCTGAATCAATCAATCCTGCTTTGTATAAAGAAGCAGAACGACTTTATTTAAGAACGGTTATCGAATGCTTGATCAAGAGGATTAAATCTTCTGTCGATACTTCGTTATCTGTAGATCAACATGAAAAAGCACAATTCTATAAAGAGTTTCAAAGAGAACTGGTCGGGATTGAAGAAGAAATCAATAAGTCTTTTGAAGCTAAAGTGAAAGATTTGAAAGATGTGAGGGTGAAAGAATGATTTTCAAATCGTCTAAGGGAGAAATACCTGAATTAGATCCTTCGAAGTTAGATTTGATCATTTCTTTGTTGTCGACTTTTGAGTCTAATGATTTGCATACAAGAAATGCAATCAATTTTCGTTTTGATCCAAAAACAGATTACGTATTTCTAGAAATTCTTGCTATTCACAATGGCATGAAATTGATTGATTATATATTGGGTTATGATAAAGATAAAGTGATAAATGTGTGCAAAGCAATATTAGAATATTTTGAGCAAAAAAATGCTACCAAGTGAAAATAAGATTTTTATTGCATCTAACAAGAACAGCTATCTGACAAGGCATATAAATTCATGTCTTGTAGAAGACTCACTTGATTCTGAATATGGTTCTGTTCTGCCTACAAAACATGAGCCTACAATTGTCATAGTCGATCTTTATGAATTTGATGAACAAACAGAAACAATAATTAACGATGTTTTAGAAAGCAGGACAAGAAAAATCATTTTGATAGAAAACGCATTAGATCTTTATTTGAATAGCAAAAATGCTCTTCCATTTAGTGTTTATTCTAAAGTTATCCCCAAGAACGAAATATGCGAAAAATATCTTGCAATTGAGAAAAAAATCATAGATTCTAGAAAACAATATGTGATTTTTAGAGTTTCTGAAGTTTATGGTTTGTCTATGCCAGGGAGTCTTATAGAGCAATTGTTGTTTGTCAATTCTGGAGAATTTGAAAATTCTATTCGAGATTTTATTTATGATGGCGATGTAATAAGCGCAATCGAAATTGCATTGAGAAAAGAAGTTTCTGGTGTATTTGATATTGCGAGTGGACAGTCAATTGAATTAAGAAAATTAGTAGAACTAATAAAAAAGACAAGACAATTTAATAATATCAATATTCAATGGAGAAGAAAAAAACTTGAGATTGCTTTCAATTGTGATAATTTCAAATTTTATAAATGGGAGCCACTTGTCAATTTAGAAATTGGCTTGAAAACACTTTTATCTTTTAGGAGGAACTATGGCAAGTTACAAGGTACCGGCAACACCAGCAGAAAGAATTTCTGATTTTGACAAACTTTTTGCTGAATTTAAGCTTGAATACAGTCTTTTGACTGAGAAACAGAAAAAGGTGTCTGGCCATAGAGCTAGGAAAGCTTTGCTTTCAATAGCAAAACTGACTCGTTTTATCAGAAAAGATATTCAAGAAATTATCCCGACAATTTCAAAAACAGAAAAAGAACCAAAAGCTGCTGAATAACTTGGAGTTTATAATGGCTAATTATTTCAGTGCTCCTATGATCAATAAAGTCATGATTGCAGGGAATGTTGTTTGCGAACCAAGGGTGAATCTCACGCACGGAAATAAAAAGAAAGTCGCTAATTTTAGAATTGCATGTTCAAGAAAATTTAGAACAAAAGCTGGTGAATTGAAAGAAGATTCATGTTATGTAAGTGTTACAGCTTGGCTCCAACTTGCCGAACTCTGCGAACAAAACCTTGAAAAAGGTGATAAAGTCTATATCGAAGGATCTTTACAAACAAGACAAATAAGCGGTAGTGAGATGTCTGTTGTAGAAATTCTTGCTGATAGAATTCAAATTTTAACGCCTAAAAAGGTTGTAATAGATGAAGAACATGAAGAACATCTTGAGCATGTAGAAACGAAAGAAGAACATGGTGCAGAGCAATGAAATAACAGCGATTATAAAAGCAAAAAATAGAGATTATCTTATTGGTTTCATAGATGGTTTGATTCATATGAAGAATCAAACAGGACATAAAAGCATTGAGATAGTAAAAGGTGATTTCTTACTGAGCTCAGAATCCAATGAGATTCTGGGCCCAGTTTATTTAGCTCTTTCTTGCCCCTGTGGCAATTATATAGCATTTAAAAATAGCTCTGAAATACCTGATAAAAGCTTTAAGTGTTCTCTTTGCGATGAAAATTACATTATCTATTATACAGAAGAGCAATTATGAAAAACATGACACTAGACGAAATCCCTGTTGATTCAATCGATATTATACCAGCATTTAATATAAGAGAAGAATTCGGAACTGAAGAAACTCGAGATCTTGAAGAAAGTTTAAAGTCTACAAATGGCAACATTCAACCAATCATTGTTTGTAGAAAAGGCGATCGATACGATCTAGTTTCAGGTGAAAGACGTCTTTTAGGATTAAAATCAACAGGTATCCCTAATGCTCTTGTCATTATTTATGACAATTTAACTGATCTGCAAAGAACTCAATTGATGTTCAATGAGAATCTTGGACGAAAACAACTTACTTGGCAAGAAGAATTGAAAGCGCTTAAACGTTTGCAATCTTTAGGGCATGAAGTTGATTTTGAATTTCTTGAAAAACAACAAAAAGTAAGCAAACAGAAAATTTGGAGTTTATTAGAAGGGCTCCAAGCTGTTGAAGAATACCCACGACTTTTAAAAGAAAAAACACGAAAATCATGTATTTTAAAATATAGAGAATTGAAGAGAGAAGTTGAAGGCGATATACCTGACAGAAAGATGAGCATAAAAACAATGCTCGATGAAACTGAGAAACTTGACTCGGAATCAATGGTTATTGAAGAACTAAAAGAAGAAATAAAACATTATCAATTTCAACTTGAAAATATTTGTGAAACAATTAAAAATGTAGATAAAGTTGAAAGATTAAGCAAAGGGATCTGGCTTGCTGATGAAATTAAACAGTTAATTGAATCGGCAAGGACATGCGAAACATTCGGAAGATTAGAAGAAAAAGATACCACATGCAAGACCTGCAAAAAAGATTCACAAAACGTCTATGCCCAATGTGAATTTTTTAGAGACGAAATAGGTCATGGAAAGTAAAATCGTCTTCTGTTTGACTGGGACCTCGTTTTCTGGTAGATTTTTTGATTGTTTCTTAGAACTAGTAGTGTATTGCGTCAGGCAAAAAATAAGATTTGTTTTTACCCGAGGCGAATCTCCAGTAGTTTATTATGCTAGAAATATGTGCTTGGGTGGTGATGTTCTGCGGGGAGAAAACCAAAAACCTTTTGATGGGAAAATTGATTATACACATTTGATGTGGATAGACAACGACATAATTTTTAAACCTGCTCAATTTCAAAAACTACTTGATTACGACAAAAATATTGTTTCTGGCATATATCTTATGTCGGATCAAATGCATTTTGCCACGGTTAAAGAATGGGATGAAGAAAAATTTAAAAAACAAGGGTGTTTTGATTTCTTAACCCATAATGATATAAAAGACAAAGGGTTACTTGATGTAGCATATACTGGTATGGGTTTTATGCTTATTAAAAAAGGTGTATTTGAATCTTTATCATATCCATGGTTTCGTCCTTTATTTTATGATTTTAACGGAATAAAAGATTTTTGTTCAGAAGATGTTTCTTTTTGTCGTTTGATTAAAGAAAAAGGCTATCAAATCTTCGTAGATCCTCAATTACATGTCGGCCATGAAAAAAAGATAATTTTGTAGTTTAAAACCCACCCGATTTGTTATATCCTTAATATAGGCCCTCATTGGCTGTGTTAAAATATATCTCACGATATAAACACTACACCCAAAGCAGGAGGTTCTATATGCTTCACAAATCTATCATCATGATCGTTGTTTTAATGCTGGAAGTTATGGCGGCAATGCCGAAACAACAGAATGCAACTTACACGTCTTCTCCCATAACAGAGTTTTCAAATCTGAGTAAGAGTTGGTATTTGGCTGCTGAAATCGATGACACATACTGGGGTCTTTATGCAAAGAAAGGTAGAATAACAGTTGGTACACCTGCCGACACAATCGACACTTTAGGAATTGGTGTCTACCAACAAAGCCCTTTTTTCGGTATAGCAAAGGCAGGCGATCCGAATTTTCAAGTTGACATTGATTCAGTTAAAAGATATCTCAACACAGAATGGAAAGCACATCCTGATATACGAGGGTCTGCTTCTGATGGTTTGTTTATGGTCGGAGCTGCCGACTCGCGGAGAGATACAATCAATACATATATTCAAATTTTCAAACTTGATGCTATTTATACTGCAATTGCAATACCCAAATCGAGAACAATAAAAATCTATAAAAATCATCTTGGAATCTGGAGATTGAATTCGACGATAACGACATCATCCGATGCTACGTTGCTTACTCTTACTTGCAAAGACAATACAATCCGTTTTGTTTCAAATGATACACTTTATGAATTAACGGATAATTGCAATACTACCACAATCATTCCAAACGTACTTGGATATTTTGTTGATAACAATGGTATCTGGTTGACAAATCCTTCAGGACAACTTTCATATTATAATGGAATACGTATTACTGTAAAAACTTCAGGTTACGTACATAAGATTTTTGCGGTCAATCCAGTCGACACGACATTTTTCTACGATTCACGTAAAATTTCAAGTACGGGTGTCGATGTTGACTATTGCCCAATAGCGTCTCTGACAACATCCTTTCAATCCGGGTTCATAACCGACAATACAAAAATCCTTTCTACAAAAGGCGATTTTCTTTGTTATCTCCCAAGATCTATATCGGGCACAATAAGAGACTTGATAGTAGATTATGCAACACAACAAATTACATATCAGGTTGCAGATGCAGGGACAAATGGTTTAGTAAAATACGATTTAAATTATGCTCCGTTTTTCTACAACACTCATTTTACAGATTCTCTTGGGTTGCTTAATGAAGCAAAACAAATAAATTACGTCGATACGTTGCATGCTTTTGATCATTCTTCAAATTCGCAACTAACCTATTCCATAATTCAAAATCCGATAGGAATAAATCTCGTCGATACGATTTTTTCAATAGACACAAGTTTATCGACAGGAACATACACAATCAAGTTTCAGGTAAGAGATAATTTCTCTATTCCTATTTATGATACAATAACCTGGAATTTGAAAATCTATTCAAGAAATATTTCAATGTCAAAATCGGTACTTACTACAGCCTCCGAAGGAACACAATATACACAGGCAATTATAACTTCAGATCCTGATGATGATTCATCATATCTTTCGTATTCGAAACTTCCTTCTTGGTTGTCAATGACAAGAATATCAAAAAACCAATTTGCAATCTCAGGCGAACCACTTCATACATCAGTTGACACGACAGTCAAAATAATCTTGACCGACAGTTCGAATCACTATGATGTAATTCAAAAACAGAATGTAACACCAACATTTGACACGCTGACTTACAACATTGCAGTTTCAACAACCAATGTCCCTCCAGTATTTACGTCAACTCCTATTACTACAGTAAATGAAGGACAACAATATAGTTATCAAGTTCAAGCTGTTGACGATCAACCTATTACCTATACATTAATTGTTCATCCTGCAACAATGACAATGACATCTTCCGGGTTAATCTCTTGGCTGCCCACGTTGCAGGATACTGGGAGTAATCTTGTTATTTCAATAACTGCAACAGATACGTATGGCGCTTTTACAAAGCAAACTTATAATCTAATAGTCAAACATATAAACGGAGCACCAGTAATTGTTGCAATTACCAATGACACGTCTATAAATGAAACCGATAGCATAACTCTTTCAGTTACAGCAAGCGACCCTGAAGGAACAACACCTATAGTAAAATGGTATTCCGGAACTACATTACTGGCACAGGCAAATACTTATAAAATTACTACCAATTATACGTCAGCTGGGACACAGACTTTTAAGGTTGTTGTTTCTGATGGCGAACTTGCTGTAGAAAGGACTGTTACTCTAACGGTCTCAGATAAGAATAGAATACCTGTTGTGCCAAATGACACTACAATAACTTTTAAAAAGTTGAACACGCCTATAGCAATTAACGCGAAGGTCATAGACCCTGATGGAGATGAGTTAATATATTCCATTGATACCTCCACCTTCAATGTGTCTAGCCTTGTCGTAGAAATCGAAGATTCAACTTATAAGGTGTCTTTGAAAAAAGCAATTTCGGACACGTTGACTTTCATAATTTCTGATGGCAAATCCCAGGTTGTTTATCATGTTATCGTCCTTGCGGAAATTCCGACATCTATAATAACAGCAACTCAAAAATTAACTAATTCTTTTTCTATTTCTAATGGAATGGTCAAATACTCGGTTGCAAAACAAAACAATGTCAAACTGATAATTTTTTCAATGAATGGAAGCACAGTATATAAATTTAATCATACGACCAATGCCGGAACTTATAGTTCAAACATAAACCTAACTTCTGGTTCTTATGTCTATCAATTTTCTATTGGGGGAGATTTTGTTACAGCAAACAAAATGCAAATCATCCGTTAAATTATTCTTTATAGTCACCTTGATTATAAGTTGTAATTTGCTCTTTATAGTCACTTTGATTATAAGTTGTAGTAAAACTGAAGAAAAACCAAGAACATATCAGATACTTCGGTATGCTTGCGATGGTTCTGTTGTTCAAGTCTATGATTCCTGCGCAAGAGTAGTTCGATATGATGGATTTGTTGCATTCCGATATAAAGATCACAAGCACTTTCTCTACGGTTTGTTTGAAGTCATAGAATAAGGAGAGTTATGAATATTGTCTTATGTCAGATCGACACGATTGTTGGTGATTTTATGGGGAATGCTCAAAAAGTTATCGACTTTATAAAGCAAAAAACTGACAATGGCGTTTTCATGTATGTTTTCCCAGAACTCACTATCCCTGGCTATCCTCTTCTTGATTTAGTCGATTATTCAGCTTTTCTTGCAGATCAAGACGAAGCATTAAAATGGTTTCTCGAACAAACAAAAGAAATCAATTCTCCAATTATAATCGGCTATGTAGAAAAAAATACAGGCCATGGGAAAAAGCTCTATAATTCGGCTGCAGTTTGCTATAAAGGTGAAGTCATATACAACTACAGGAAAAGGTTACTACCTACCTATGATATTTTCGATGAGTCTCGTTATTTTCAACCGGGAGAAAAACCGGGCATTTTTCAATTTCGCGGCATACGTATTGGAATTGTTATCTGTGAGGATCTGTGGTACAACAATTCAATTTATACAATAAATCCTGTTGAAGATCTTTTCAATGCAAATGTCGAATTCATTATCTCAATCAACGGCTCTCCTTCTGTTGTCGGAAAACATCAAGAAAGAGTCGAAATGATAAAGCGGATCAGCAAGCAATATGCAATGCCCATTGTTTACGTCAATCAGGTTGGTGGTAATGATGACATTGTTTTTGACGGTAACAGCTTTGTCACAAACAAACGTGGTGCTATAATCCTCAAGTCGGGGGATTTTGTTCAGGAACGATCTGAAATTGATTCTTTAATGCTTGCTTATCACACTCATGGCATGTCACCTGGTGGTATTGAACATATACCGTATGCTTCGAATGCCGAATTTTATTTCAAGCAAATAGTATGCGGTGTTCGTTCTTATGTTACAAAGTGTGGTTTCAAAGGAGTGGCTATAGGAGAATCTGGTGGTATAGACAGCGCTGTTGTTTCTGCTGTTGCAAAAGAAGCTCTTGGCTCTAAAAGAGTCATGGGTTGTACAATGCCCTCGGAATATTCATCGACCGGAAGTTATGAAGATTCAGAGGCTCTTTGCAAAAATCTTGGCATAGATTTTCATACTCTTCCCATTAAGGGAATCTATGAAACAATTCTCAAAGAATTTAACAAATGCTTTGGAACACCTGAAAAAACGGGAATTGCTGAAGAAAATTTGCAAGCTCGTATTCGTGGCATGATCCTTATGACTTACTCGAATCGTTTTGGATACTTAGTCCTTTCGACAGGAAATAAGAGCGAATTGTCTGTCGGATATTGTACTATGTATGGGGATATGTGCGGCGGTCTCTCTCCAATTTCCGATCTACCCAAAATGAAAGTTTATGAACTGGCTGCTTATTATAACACATTATACCCGGGAGCAATATCACAAGCGATCATTGATAAGGCGCCTTCCGCTGAATTGGCTCCCGGACAAAAGGACGTCGACAGTTTGCCACCATATCCTGTTCTTGATGCTTTGCTCGAGCTCTTTATTGAAGGCGACTGGTTAGATCCTGCAGAATACGAAAAATACAAAATTATTGCTGATCAACATCCTGAAGCAGTAAAAAGAGTCTGTCAGCTAATCAAGAACGCCGAATTCAAACGCAGGCAGGCTCCTTTAGGTATTAAATTACATAGGAAAGCATTTGGTTTTGGACGAAGAATACCAATTGCTCAGTCATGGAAACTTTCAAAATTCTAATGGTGCTCGACCTTGTAGAGTATAATTGGATTTATGTCATAAATAACTATATGGAGTTGTAATGAGTGAAACAGAAGCCTTTAAGGGCAAACTTAAAGAATTTCCACGAGAACCAGGCGAAACATTAGTACAATATGTAACACGATTCATAGAATCAAAAGGGCGCGAAGTTCCTTCTTATTATGCAGGATGTGCTGAAGATGAAGCTGATTTAATGTTTTATGATGTCTTCTATAAAGAGGTAGGTGCATTTGTAAATGATATTATCTATGAAATCCTTGAAATGAAAGATTTAGAAGATGATGATATATTCGATGCACAAAAAGCAGAAAATGGCATGATTGATTTCACTATCAAGTATTATAATGGCTCGTGTTCTTTTAGCGAAGCTCTTGGTCGAGCTTTCGAAAAAATGAATAAACCTCTCTAATTTTTTCTTTTCTATTTGCCACAAGTTATAAATAAGCTTGTGGAACCAAAAACACCAACTATCGGTTATTTTCATGTTGCTTTAATGCATGGTTTAAGCGGTATCATTGTTGCATCAGAAATGCATGGTAGGATTTTACAATCGGGTCTCTACAATGCAACTGATACAATCAACGTCGTAATTCTTGGTGATGCTCAACATGCTCAAGTCTTAAATGATTATATTTTTTCAAGACATAAAAAATATGTTGTTCGTCTAATAGATCCTAATATTGCTCTTTTTGAGTGGCCAACTTTTGAGTGTATTTATAAAGATGCTCAAATTTCAAATCATAATGTCTGGTATGTGCATACAAAGGGTGTAAGCAATTGTAGACCAGATGTTCCCGATCGAATTCAACATAACATCCGTTCTTGGCGTGGCGTTATGTCATATCACATAATGGAAAGACACAAAGGGTGTGTAGAACTTCTAAAGGAATATGATGCTGTCGGGGCTCTTTATGTTGAAGGTCAACATTATTTTGCAGGTAATTTTTGGTGGTCTAAATCGAGTCATATAAAGACATTGAGGACACCAGCTGGAACACGAAATGAAGCTGAAGGTTGGATAGGGACAAATCGAAATAGCAAGTTCTATTCACTTTGTTCTTTTCCAAAAGTCAAAGGAATAGATCTTTACGACTTCGACAATAATCACGGTGAAGCAGGTGTGTTCAATGATATGGAAGGAAATACATGATTTTCTTAGAACAGTTAGCAAGAAAATATAAGACGGATAAATTAGATCACGGGTTCATAGATATTTATGATATTTATTTGGCGCAAAAAAATGTGAAGACAATGCTTGAAATTGGCGTTTATGAAGGTGATAGTTTAAAAATGTGGAGTGAATATTTTCCAAATGCAAAGGTGTTTGGGTGGGATATAAAAAATTATGCACTTGATGCTTTTGGGCTTAAGATAAATACTTTTCATGTGAATCAAGAAGATAGAATTTCTATCGTTCAAGCAATAGATTTTATGGGAGGGCATGAAGTAAAATTCGATTTGATTATTGATGATGGTAGCCATACGATGATGGGTCAACAACTTTCGTTGGCTTTATTATGGCCGACACTTGCGCCTGGAGGAATTTATATTGTAGAAGATTTGCATACGAGTTTGCCGCACAATCCCCACGAATGGGCTGGTGGAAAATGTTTACCTGATTTCAGTAATAGTTCTTTAAAAGCATTACAAAGTTTGCAGAATACGGGAAAAATCGAAAGCGTATATTTGAATGATGAGCAAAAAGAAAAAATTAATTCTGAATGTTTTAGATGTAGAATACATGATATGAAAAATGATGAAAGACACATAACAGCAGTTCTTATAAAAAAAGATGGAGGAGATTGTGGACAGCATATTTGAGCGACTTTATAAGAGACAAGAAGAGTTTGAGAACTTGTTGATTTCAAAAGGTGATTGGTCAAACAGATTATTGCATGAATTTGATAAAAAACAAAAAACAAAGTTTTCAAAGGAACTTGCTTTTTTGTTGTTCTTAGAAGTAGCTGAGTTTATGGGAGCTGTTGGTAATTACAAATCGCATAAAACTCAAGAAGATGGCAAAGATGAAAAAGAAATCAAAGTGGAAATTGTTGATATGTTTATTTTCGTAATGGATATGGCTCTTACACATAACATGACTGCTGCAGAACTTTTAGAAGAAGTTCGTAAAAAGCAAGAAATCAATTTCGAGCGTCAGGCTACAGGTTATTGATGGAATATATTCCATTAGAACAATGTCAGGATGGTTTTCTGTATATCATCTCTGCAAGAAATGCCAAATTGGGTATTTTTTGCAGAGAAGACAACTCTTTTAAAATTAGTAGAGAAAATTCAAGACCTACCTATGTTATAAAAAATGGTTGCTGGGTTCTAGATGGACCAACATATCTTACAAAAGAATTTCATTGGGATACTGGCGAACCGTTTGGCACTGCAAAGCCACTTGTCAAATTAGGACCTACAAACCTTTCTTTCATGCCTCAGATGAATGATCAAGAAACTCTTAAGTTTTTGAATCAAATGTCTGAGATGTACAAAACTGACATTGACGAAGCTCACCGAAAACTTTAGACTATTTTGTTTGTTCGAACAAGGTAAAAAAATGTGAATTTTTGTTAACCCTTGTTTGTGCAAATGTTATAGATTATAGTTCATATGTTTCAATCCACGCATGCAAATGCGACATAGAAATATACGTAATGCTAATATGAAAAAACAAACTGTTGAGAAAAGTAGTGGAGAGAGATTGATAGCTACACTGGGCATGACGAGCTTACGTGTAACAGAACAAACATATCGAGAAATCATTGAAGCTGCTGCAGAAGACGACCGTACTATTCAAAATGAAATAAGATATCTATTAAAACTTGGCCTTCAAAAAAGGAACAGTGAAAAATGAAAGAAACAGTTCAAATTAAAATAGCCCGATTGTTAGAAGCAAATCCGGACGGTATGACAGCACCTGAAATTTTAACTGCTCTCAATATAACAAAGCAGTCTTTATATAGTGCAGTTTTTGCTTTCAACGAAAAGAAAACTGGGCAAAAAATCAAAAGTATCGATTTTAAGTATAAGATTATAGGAACGAGGAAATCGAATCTTCTTGCTGTTGTCGATCAGCATGAACCTCCGGCCTTTCCTGCAGGGTTTTCGTTACCTCAAGGTTTTTCAAAGAAAATCAAAAATTTATCTTCTGAAGATGTTGCAAATCTCGCTGATATGCTCAAGAAATCTCTTTTCTATCAAAAAAGCGCGACCGCTTTAATCGAAGCAAGCGAAGCAGCCGCAATTTTCCGTGAATCTTTAACGATGCAAGGAGGACTATGAAACCCAGGTCAATTGAAATGGTAGAGAAGGTGCATCAGGCACTTATCGAAAATGAGTACCAGACAGCAAAACAGTTAGCAGAACGGTGTCATTTGAGACCGTGCTCGATATTCCGAATCATCAGGAACATGCGCCTCAACGGTATCGGCGTTTTGCCTACCAAAAAGGGTTATGTCCTTGCTGAATTTGCGACAAAGAATGATGATGTCGGTTTCATCCGGCGTTGTTACGGCAGGCGTGCAAGCGATCTGATTTCTATTCAGGCAGCACATACGCATATCAATCGCAGGTGGAAAACGGTTTCTGACCAGACAGCTCTCAAAACTCTTTTGGGACCGTTGGTCATTGATCTGTCAAATTCCAAGGGCGCCAAACTGCTTCTCAATTATTAAAGGAGAAAAGCATTGAATTGGTTTATTAACACTGCTTCTATTGTCGGTCGAGACCATCAGCTCTCATTTAAGAATAGGCAGGACTTTGCTCATTCCCATCAAACACCAGAGCTTTTAGTAGCGACAGTGTGCGATGGGTGTGGGGAAAGTAAATATTCGGAAGTGGGTGCTACTCTCATAGGCACATATATTGTAAATTTTGTGCGAACTTTACAAGATGCTAAATTCAAAGTCATTGACTCCGAACGTTTAAAAGATTTAATCGAATATGAATTAGATCTTTTTGTAAAACGTCTTCTCGGGGTTCTGTTCTTTGATGACGTTTGGGTACCAGAACGCATTTCCTTTGTCAAGGAAATGCTTTTGAGTACATGTCTGTTTACTATCTTGGTAAACGACAAAGTAATTGTCGGAAATTGTGGTGATGGAATCATCATTTTAAATAAACAAATACACGAAATTCATCAAGCAGGAACACCTGAATATATTGCATACAAGGCCATACCCAAAGAAGCCCTTGAAAAACGGCCAACTGAACTTAGTTTTTTTACAATAAAAGTTTTTGATCAAAACGAAATTGATTCCATTATCATAGGGACAGATGGAATTCAGCCTCTTATTGATAATGGATTAGATTCGCAATTATATGGAACGCACAAACGTCAACTTCAAAGAAAGTTCAATTTGTGGCATGATCAAAAACTCTTTGGGGATGACGCAACTTGCATAGTAATCGAGAAACAAAATGGCGACCAAAACAGTAATCTACAAGAATGACAAGATCTTAGTAGATGATACCAGTGCATTAGGTGTCGGTGGTGAAGCTACTGTAGTCCTTCATAAAGGAGTAGCTCTAAAAGTTTATCATCAACCATCAAAAACGAGGGCTGAGAAACTTTTAGCATTTATAAAAGTGGGTTCAAGTCTTAAACTCCCAACAAATATAGCTTATCCCATTGATGTCATCTTGGACGCAAGAGGTAATGACATCGTGGGATTTTCCATGCCTTTAGCAAAAGGTAAAGAAGTAATCAATCTTTCCAATAAACAATTCAGGAAAACAGAACAAATCACTCCTAATGATATTATTGATTTTTTTGTAGACTCAAAACTGACAATGGATGCAATACATGTTGCACCAAGATTATTTATCGGAGACAATAACGATTTGAATGTAATGTTTACCCCGAAATTTGGTTCTATTTACATAGATGTCGATTCGTTCCAGGTTGGTGATTGGCCATGTGCTGTAGGAACAGATACTTATCTTGATCCAAATCTTTACGGGCTCAATCTTGCTGATAAACCGTATTTCACAAAAGAAACAGATTGGTATAGTTTTGCCGTCATGCTTTTCAAATGTCTACTTTTAGCACACCCTTATGGCGGCACTCATGCAACCTACGATTCTATTGTCGAAAGAGCAAGAAGAAAAATCTATATCATGGATTCTTCAGTAACATATCCAAGGATTTCGAATAAACCTGAAACTATAAGCCCAGAATTGCTTGACATCTTTGACAAAATATTCAGGCTTGGCGAAAGGGTTGATATACCGGCTGCTCTTTTGACAGCACATAAAAACCAATTTGAAAAATGCAATCAATGTAACGGTTGGTATTATAAAGGAAGAGCGAAATGTCCTGTGTGCTTTGTTACAACAGTTCAACCAGCACCACTCATAACCCATATAGTGGTTACTCATACCGTAGATGCAGGTAAATGTTTGTCTGAAACAATATTTAAAACCGAGGGTTCAATACTCTATTCTAAAGTTCTTGAGGACAATAGAGTAATTATCGTTGAATATGCTGGTAGTCAAACCAAAGTGCATGAAATAACAGAAAAAGCTCGATACACCCACAAAATTTGGGATGGCCATAAACGTGATACGGTTTTTGATTTCTTCAAAAATTACCTTGTCGTGGGAACAAACTACCTCATGGTCGTCGAACTTGCTGGTAATCAACTCAAACCTGTAGCAAAGACAACAACATTACAATTTGACCATAAGACTATGATTGGTTGTAGCGGTTCAAAATTATACCGTTTGACGGATCAAGCTTTGATTGCGACAGAAGTCGTACAAGGCAATCTGACTGATACTGTCGTAATGCAAACGCTTCAAAATCAAACATGGTTTGCAGTAGGTCCATCCGGTCTTGGTATCTTGTTTTACAGGATATTCCAACAATACTATTTTGTAGTTTTTTCAGGTAAAGGTAGATACGAAACTGCAATTCCTTCGATTCAAGGACAACTTATTGAGTATTGTGCTGAAATTTCAAGAGGTACTGTCTTGTTTTTATTTAAAACTTTGGACAAAGGTCGAACTTATTCCTATTATTATTTGATTGATGATGAAGGAAAAATTCTCGATTCTAAAAAAGAAGAATCAATAAGTTCTCCATTCTTGAAAACTATCGAAGGGAAAATTCTACTCGGTTCTTCTATAGTACATCCTACGGATGCCGGGATAGTAATCGAGCGAAAAGGACAATTTACTCTCAAGAAAGAAACTGAACAATTTGTTGACTCAGGTTGTTCTTTGTCAATATATAAAGATGGAATATTAGCTGTTTCGGAACATGATGCCAAATTTTTAAGACTTATTAAATAGAAGGAGTTCAGATATGGCGTCCAAACCAAGTTTCTTTGATCAGTCGAAGATTGGGGCTCTATATGTCCCAGACATCACCAGGGTAAAGGAAGAGGCCGCTCGCCTTACTCCAATACCATCGGTAATGGATAAACCTGGACAGAGAACGGCATTACTCGCAATTGACTGTCAGGTGGATTTCTGTTGTCCACGGCCTACCGGTCAACTGTACGTTGATAATGCTGAAATGGATATGTTCAACATTATCGATTTCATTCTCGAGCACATGGATAGAATCACAACAATCTATCCAACTCTCGATACCCACCTGGTTTTCCAAATTTTCTACGGGAACTGGTGGCTCGATGAAAAAGGTCAGCATCCGGCGCCGTTCACGTTCATCACGGCCGCAGACGTGGAAAAAGGCAAATTCAAACCGGTCATCGACCCTGTATGGTCGCTTGATTACATCAAAACACTCGAAGCACAAACCAAACAGCCCCTGATTATCTGGCCGGAACACACCATGCTCGGTACACCGGGACATGCTCTCGTACCGGCGCTCTATGAAATCCTTTACTACCACGCATTGATTCGCCGGTCGCAAATCAGTTTCCAAATCAAAGGCGACGTACCGGAAACCGAAATGTATGGTATTTTCCGGCCCGAAGTCCTGGTACCCAAAAACCCCAGGGCATCCGGTATCAATACGGGATTCTGCAATGTACTCGGGAAATACGACAAAATCATAGTCGTCGGCGAAGCAAAGTCGCACTGCGTGCTTGAATCCCTCAGGCAGCTGATCGCTTTCTTCAAGGGACAGACTGCAATTCTCGAGAAGATATGGATCCTGAGAAACTGCATGAGCTCGGTCAAGAATCCGGATGTCGATTTCGATGCTATTGCTGAAGCACAGTTCGACGGCTTCATCAAAGAAGGCGTACACATCGTCAATAGCACAGACAAAATCTTTTAAAATAGGAAGGCGGTTTAATATGGCAGGAAGTCAACCAACTGTTGGTGATATTCAATCCTTGTTTCAGAACGATCAGACAATGGATCCGGCCGCATCAGCATTGATGATCAACAGTTTGAACGGAACAAATCTCACCGGGTGCTTGGGCGCTTCGGTAGATGATATCGAAACGGACGATGTCACCCTGGTTAAGGTGCTCCTTGACGGTTCATTGTCGATGAACATGCATGAGAATACCGTCAGGGAATGCTACGACAAATTCATCAATTCCTTCAAAGGCTCAAAACAGGGTGGCTCGATTCTCGTGAGTACGGTTGTTTTTTCGACACGGGCAACCATCCTCCATGGGTTCAAAAAATCCACAGATATCGGTCCCATCGAAAAACAGTATGCTGCAAAAGGTGGTTCAACGGCGCTGTATGATGCTCTTATGGATGCATTGACCGGAGCGCAAGCTTACGCCAAGGATCTGAAGAGTAGTGGTGTACGGTCAAAAATCATCATTGCAGTTTTTTCAGATGGTGACGATAATGATTCGCGCAAGCATTCAGCTGACGATTGCAAAACAGTCGTCGATGCATCACTGAAAAAAGAGGGATTCTACCCTGTTTATATCGGTTATAAGCAGGATCCCAATGATGATCTTGGTGCAATTGCTGATTCCGTCGGGTTCATCAACAAAATGACAGTTGACGCTACCGAGAGCGAAATACGCAGGACTGTCGATCTGGTGAGCAAATCCGTCATAAGAACCAGTCAGACAACCGTCGGCGGAGCGAATAACTCCTTCTTCAACTGATCTTTCCTACCCAGGAGTTGCAGCGGAATTGGTAAGGACCGAAAGGTCCCTACTATTCCGCAAATTTCCACTTGTGTTCTTTATGGAGCATATTATTAGCAATTGCTTCTTTTATTTTTCTTGATTGATAATAAATATTTTTATCTGTCGATGCAATTGATAAAGTAGCTTCTTTTAATGTTGCATATATTGTTTCATTTCCATGCATGTCCGATCTAATTATTTTCAATGCTCTTGGGTTGTTACTACCAGATGTCACTGCTGACATTTTGTTCACAAAATTTCTATATTTTTTGGGATCTGCTAAAATCTTGTATATTGGGTTTTTATTACCAATTTTACTGTTGGACATGTTCTTCTTATGTGTTTCTGTAAATTTTCTGCCTTTTAATTTCAAACTTATCTTTTTTCTAGTGACTTCAGATAGTTTTTTCCCAAACATTCCATTTCTTGGTCCTGTAATCATACCTATTCTATTTTTTATCCATTCTGGAGTTTGTTTCATACCTTTACGTGCTTTTGACATGTTCTTTCTAGTGATATTTTTTAAATAATCTGGTTTTTTAGAAAAAACATCACCACCTTCTCCACCCTCAGTTAAGTTGTATCCGATTTTAATATCATAAGCGTTAAATAGTTTGATCCAATATCTTTCTCTGTCATTTATGTTTGCATCGGCAACTTCTTCTAATATTTCTTTTTTAAAATTTTCTATACCATATCTTGTAATAGTTCGTTGTATAAGAATTCCCGAACCCCAATAAGTTTCAAAAACAGAAGTGTCTTTTAATTTTCCAACGTAAATCTTGTTGTTTAATAAATTTGTTATTTTGTATATACTCATAAAATTTATTTCTATAACGACCTATAATTATTAAGTTCTATTGCATAATCTTCTGTGTTCACATAACCACACGAATCAAATTCGTAACAGTGCCCTCTATATAAACATTCTTTCACACACACGCTTACAAGTTCTGGTTCTGTTAATTTTAGATTATCCAAGAATATTTGCCAAGCTTCGCGTGTTTCTTTAGATGCTTTGTTGCAAAGCCTTTTTCTTGAAATATTAATAATAGATTGAGCATTCGCAACACACTCATGATCGACTAGAGAATTCTGGGGAGAATTTTCTCGATTATTGCCTGTACGGTCTGATCTTTGCGATTTGACAAAATGTTCTATCCCAATTTTATGTCTTACAAAATGGACGCTCACCCAATATTTTATTTCAACCCATTTCCACTTCACTAAAAGAATTCTTATGGGTGAATGCTCTGCAAGAAGTATCATTTTCTTCCAATGCGATGTAGGTTCTTTCTTAGATGCTATCTTGCCAATAGTAGTTTTTGCAGCATCAATTACCATTGTCCAACGAGTTAATACATCAATATTGTCGATTTTAAGCATTTTTTCTCCTCTTTTAAGTTTTTTATATTTAAAAATAAATCCAATACAAACTTGTGAATTTATTTTCCTCACTTGATATAATTTAGAACATCAAAGGAGGAAACTATGGAAATGATTAAAGTTAAAAAAGTAACTGTTCTTGAAGTCCTTAACAAAAATCTCGCCCAACATGAAAAAGATTATGAAGAAGCTTTACTTGGCTGGATTGAAAAATGCAAAGTAGCTCTCCATAATATTCTTGATGAGCTTAATTCTGACAAAGCACGTGAAACTGTAATTGATGTCAGGTTACCTAAACCAGTTTCTTACGCAAAAGAGTATCAAAAAGCTATAAAAATGGTAGAGTACGAAGTCAGAGATGAAGTAGAAATCTCAAGTCATGACTTTGACAAGTTTTTCCTTGACGAATGGGACTGGAAAAACAGTTTCCTTTCTAACACAGCAATGTATAACAGAAAATGATTAAATGTTATGTTTCTTCTTGTGACAAATTATTAAAAAACAAACTTGCTGTCAGTCATCATATCAAAATGTCAGCAATAAATTGTCTAGAGCACAAAAAGTATTTAGAAGAATTAAAAAGTTTAATAGGACATGATTTTGAAAAATTTGCGCATAGCTCTGTAGAAGTTGGTGCAAAATATAATGTTGGACCTTCATATGTTCAACAAATCTGGAATAAAAAGTTCTCTAAAGAACAACTTAAAGAAAGACGCAAGAAACGCTTAATTTTGTTAAATGAAAAGAAGTTTAAAGATATGCAAACATTGCAAAAAAAACTCTTGAAATTAGAAAAAACGAACAGAGGGTTTTTTGTAGCAATTCGTGTTTTAAGCAATATAAAAAAGAACATTGTGAGGAATTTAGTTTTAACAAGGGTAAAAGTCTAGAAGAGATACAAGGAGTTGAAAGAGCACAAGAGACAAGAAAAAAGATGTCTGAAACAAATAGGAAAAGAAATCCTTTATCAGAAATTGTTTGTTTTAGATGCAAAACTAAGAAAGTTATTACAGTAAATAGAAAGAAAAAAATACTTAAAACATTAAATAAGAAACGTTATTTTTGCAGTGCTTGCAAAGCTATTAGAAAGCACGAACAAAAAACTAAAGCGTATAAATGCGGTCATTGCAAGAAACCAATTAGACGACTTTTATCTGAAAAAAACAAAAGAATACATGTAGTTTCTTTGAAAAAGTTTTGCAATAAAGAATGTTATTTAAAATTCTATAAATCTCACCCAAATCGTTATAAAGCACAACGCTGTTTTGCTGGTCATGTTTCGATAAAGTCTTTTAGATCGAAAACTAAATTTGAGCATGCCGGTATAAAGTTTTCGAGTGAATCTGAAAAACAATGCGCGATTTTTCTTGAAAAAGAATTTTGTCTTATCTTAAAAGAAGGCGAAAATTGTCACGTTAGAGTTAATAGTATAGAAGTAGATTTTTTAATTAACAATATCGTAATCGAATATCATCAATGTTATTCAAATCCCAAGAATTTAAGTTTGTCAAAAAGAATTGAAATTTGGAGAGGTAAAAAATATAGATATGAATACAGGACGCTTGATGAATATTTTAAATGTCGAAAACAAAAAATTCCCAAAAATTATAATTTATTTGTAGTTCAGAATGTCAACATTTATACTTTAAAAAAGTTAAAGGAGCAAATATGTCAATGTCTAAAGAACAAATCGACAACATAAGAGAAGCACTTGACACTCTACCAGATAGAACTCCTAATGTTACCTATGATTATTTAAGCGTTTATGATGCTTTGACTGTCGAAGTTTTTGATTCGCCTTGCAACCCGTATAAAAATATTGTGAATGCAGCTTGTTCTACGTGGGGCTCAGCAAAAATAGGAGCTAACGAAGGATCTTGTCATAAATGGGAAAAATTGTCTCCAATAAATAGATTCATTGTGGTTTTAAGTTCATTGCAAGGTGAAACATTACCTTTAGCAATGGAAAATGTAAAATATCAATTCGGTGTCAATGGTGGCCCAAGGCACATGTTTGACCAACACGCGAGGGTCAGACTTGCCGCACACCAGAGTATTGGCTGTAGAGACAACGCGAAAACTGAAGCTCCTTTAATTTTGTACCCAGAACTATATGAAGAAATTCAAAATAAGCCAGATTTAAAATCAAGATTTGAAAGCTGGTTGAAAGCAACAAAGGATCTATATAGTGAAATTTTGAATCTTGGTTGTGGTTCGTATCAAACAGCAAGAGCTGTTCTTCCTATGTCATATAATCATTCGTTTACTACTTCTATTGATTTGCTTTCTTTAAAAGGTCAAATGGCAAGAAGGCTTATGGCTTGTGAAGAATCTCCAATAGTTTTTATGTATTGGAAATTGAGAGAAGAAATCAAAAAACAGACTCCTTTGATTGCAAATTATTTACGACCTGCATGCGATGGAGCAAAGAAATGTATTTATCATGGTGGTGCAGAAGGATTGACAAAGTATTTTAGTAATCTGTTTGCTGGTTGTGGTCGTTGGCCAGACGAAGTTGAATATTCTGAATTCAATAGAAGTTGTTCAGATTATAATGAGTTAGCAAAATATGTCGAAATAGTTCCAAGAGACGGTTGGGTAAAGTATACAGAAAATGATTACGATAAACTTGATCCAAAAGACAAAAGCCTTTTCGAGAGCAAATGATATTAAATTAATTTGCAAACAATAATCGAAAACTCAGGAGCACATTATGAAAAACACAGATACAACAAGAGACACGTTACTTAAATTGTTTGATTATAAATGCCCTATTTGTTGCGGGAATATAACTGCAAATGATATTCACCACATTGATGGAAATAGAGACAATAATGACGAATTAAACTTGATACCGATATGTCCAACATGTCACCAAAATTATCATAGGAACCATAGTTATGATTCGGGTATTATCTTTTTATTGAGAAAACACAAAAATAAAATAGTACTATCCCCTCAATTTAAAATTTTATATGACAAATTTTCTTTTATCTACAGCATTGTAGATGATTATGATATAAGTGTAAATGCTGTTAAAAATTTGCGGGACTTTCTCAAGAATATTGGACAAAATGAATATTACTCAGATAAAATAAATAAACTTATTCCTTGTCAAAAAGGTGGTGTGTTTCACATGGGTCCGTCGGGTGTGTGTAAATCTGAAATCGATGCGCATAAAAATGGCATAATTCAAGATATTAACTATAATATCAAGAAAAATAAAGAAGAAATTGAAAAATTAATGTTAGAATTCGCAACTTTATGTTTTACGGAAAAAGTAAGAGACTGCCTATGAATGTTATAGTAGGTGGGGGAATTGCAGGCTTAATATGGGCTAAGTATCATACTGACCACTTTATTTTGACAGATCAAGTAGGTGGTCAGATGATTTCTTATTTCGACTTGGGTCCGAGATATC
>JAQUND010000011.1 GCA_028717785.1 Candidatus Nanoarchaeia archaeon
TAATAGAACTACCAGTAAGCGTAATTGTTCTTGCTGTAGAATCATAAGTTACAGTTATATTTTCTGGACTTAGAAATCCAGTGGGTTCTTTAGTGTCATTTAAAATAGTACTGTCAAAAACTCCAGTTTCACCTTGAATTCCAGTATTTCCTTGGACACCTGTTTCGCCTTGTAGACCATTAACACCAGTTTGTCCTTGTAATCCAGTATTTCCTTGACTCCCTTGTAACCCTGTATTGCCCTGTAATCCTGTTTCTCCTTGAGCGCCATTAGAGCCTGATAATCCAGTTGTACCTTGAAGACCAGTACTACCCTGTATACCTTGTGAACCCGTTTGCCCTTGTAAGCCAGTTGCGCCCTGAACACCTTGCAGTCCGGTTGCGCCCTGAACACCTTGCAGTCCGGTTGCTCCTTGTATACCAGTCTGTCCCTGTAAACCTGTAGTACCCTCTAAACCAGTAACACCTTGCTGTCCCTCAAGTCCTGTATTTCCTTGATTGCCTTGAAGCCCCGTATCACCCTGCAAACCAGTCTCACCTTGTACCCCTTGAGGTCCTTCAAGACCATCTTCACCCTGCAAACCAGTAACACCCTGAAGTCCATTCAACCCTGTATTACCTTGTGCTCCTGTAAGCCCTGTGTTTCCTTGACTTCCAGTCAAACCTGTCTCGCCTTGGTTGCCATTGACACCTGCTAAACCAGTTTGACCCTGAAGACCTGTTTCGCCCTGTATACCATTAACACCAGTTTGTCCTTGAGCGCCTTGAAGTCCTGTATTGCCTTGAATACCAGTGCCACCCTGGTTGCCCTGTAAGCCAGTAATTCCTTGAAGTCCTGTGTCGCCCTGAAGACCTTGCAACCCAGTATTGCCCTGATCACCTTTTATACCTGTATCACCTTGTAGTCCTGTTTGACCTTGATAACCAGAAAGTCCAGTTGCGCCCTGAACTCCTGTATTTCCTTGAATTCCTGAAAGACCCGTCTGTCCTTCTAAACCCGTTGACCCTTGTAATCCAGTATGTCCTTGTAAACCTGTAGCACCCTCTAAACCAGTAATGCCTTGCTGCCCTTCAAGTCCTGTATTACCTTGTATACCAGTTTGACCTTGAACACCTTGTACTCCAGTATTTCCTTGATTGCCTTGAAGTCCCGTATTACCCTGTAAACCAGTCTCGCCTTGTGAACCTTGCAACCCTGTTTCGCCTTGTAATCCCTGAGTACCAGTTTGACCTTGGAAACCAGTTAAACCTTGTATACCTTGAAGTCCAGTAAAACCTTGCAACCCAGTGTTTCCTTGAGTGCCAAGTCCTGTTTCTCCTTGTGGTCCTTGTAAACCTGTTGCACCTTGTGTTCCTAACCCTGTCTCACCTTGTAGACCATTTAACCCTGTTGCACCTGGTAAACCAGTAGCTCCTTGTTCACCACCCCCAGGACCTGTCACACCTTGGACACCAGTATCGCCTTTAAGACCTGTTTCACCTTGAACACCTGAGAGGCCAGTATCCCCTTGAATGCCTGGTAAACCAGTGACACCCTGTTCTCCACCTCCAGGACCTGTTACACCTTGAATACCTGTTTCACCCTGTATCCCTTGCGAGCCCGTCGAGCCTTGTATACCTGTACTACCTTGGTTACCTATATTCCCTTGTAAGCCTGTTGCTCCCTGGGGGCCCATCTGACCCGAAACGCCCGTCTGGCCTTGTAGTCCTGTATTGCCTTGAATACCAGTCTGACCTTGTAGACCCGTGTTTCCTTGGATTCCTGTTTGACCTTGCGGGCCAGTATCCCCATTCTTCCAACTTGATCTTGAAAAATGAGACATTTTTATTCCTCGGTCTCTAAATTAAAATGACCAATAATTCGAACATCTGTCAAACTTCCTGTACTTATCAAAGAAATCCCAGTAGCCTGTTTAATTTTCTTGTCAGCAGCATAATATTGTTTAGGATAAATCGGAATACCCGATGTTAAAGTAGCAACTCCCCCTGAAATATTTAAAAAAATAGTAGCAGTTTCAGAATTGTTTGCTATTTCAAAAGCAACAACATCTTGGGAAAAATTAATAGTACTACTTGTCAAACCAATCAATCTTGACATATCTTCAGAATCTACAGTTTGGTCTTGACGTACTGGCATCGAACGACTATATTCTGCCATATTTTCTCCTTAAAACCTTGTTCCCTTATCTTCTAAGAACTTTTTCATCATATGCATTATTGCTAAAACTGCTGCATCATTTTTGTTTCGCATCGAATTCCAAATTTTTTCTACAGTCACACCAGGATTTAAAAGATTTATTGTCTGTTTTGAATTCATTGCTTGTTCTGATAAAAGTTCTATGATTGCTTCTATTTTTATGTTTACATTCTCTATTGATTCATTTGAGTCTTTAATTTTCCTATTTAAAATCGATATACTATTTTTTAGAATTTTTAAAGCTTCTTCTGATTGTGTTTCTTTTTCATCAACCTGAACTTCTAAATCTTTATGATATTCGACTAATTCTTTTAAAGTATCTTCAATTAAAACAAATTTTTCGTTTTTCTTTACAAGTCCTTCAATTGTTTTTTGATTCTCAGTTTGTTTCTCAACAAGTTCTTCTACTGTTTTTTTGAGATTCGAAATCTCTTGTCCTTCATGTCCGCTAAGATATGCTTCAGCTATTTGTTGTTTACTCAAACCCAATTCTTCAAGAGTTTTCAGATCGCTTGAATAAATTATGCCTGAATGCTTGTCATAACAAAAATTCAAATATTTCTTAAAAAACCCAATTTTAAAACTAGTACCAACTTTGTACGAATACATACTCATCTTCCTTAATTTTTTAATTAATTTTTTTAATATGTATAGCCAAACAAACCAGACTCATATCCCTGATTACTAACTTCTGTGTGATATGCTGTAACAGTAACTGTTGTTCCTGCAGGACATTGAACTGATTTGTCTGAGAAGTCAAACAAAACATTACGATTATTCCAACTATTGCGCAAAGCACAAATAGTTATTCCATTTAATTTCACTCTAAAAAGAGCATCAGCAGTACCTGTACAAAAAATTCTTTCAAGATAATAAGCTGCAGCATTAACATAAGAAAGTATTGTTGTCTCTGTGTTCGGGACAACAACTGGTGTTTCAACAAAACTACGAATTCTAGATACAGTTGAAGGATCTTCAGAAACTATCAATCGTCTATTATTGTCGACAAGTAAATACTCTAATGTAGTGCCATCAGATAGAGCAGCGACTTTTACATTTTCAAGTGTAATATCGCCAATAGTTACACTAGCATCAACTTTTAACTTACCATCATCGGTTATTAGAAGTTTTTGCCAATGTTGTGAAGTTTCATCCCAGGCAAATACATGGGAATTAGCTTCCTGTTGTTCACCTTCAAGATGAAAATCTACCGTTGCAGGATATATTGTAGCATAAGGAGAAAGATTGATATCACTCTCTACATAAGAAGGATCTATAGCTGTAAGTTTGAAATAATATCGAACATTTGGTGGTACAGGTACATCAGAATCTTTTACAAGAGTACAAACTTTATTTTTGTAATTTTTGTCAACTAGATTAGGAATACCAGTTTTTACTAATGTGTAAATACCTGCAGGAGTAGCAGAACTATAAAGATTATAGCTTTTTGCTTCAGACTTAGTTAAAGGGATCCAGCCAAAAAATATATCCCCATTTCGACGGTACAAAACTTGTAATCTAGGTGCCGCCATTTTACTTCTCCTTCGGTTGGCAAAGACGTGTGTTCGTCTATTTCTTGTTAGTCCGAAGTTCTTAAAAAAGGGTTAGATTCCTCTAACCCTTAATATTCAAAGAACTTTCAAATCAAAATTATGTGCCAACTGTTGTTGTCACAACATTCCCGTCAGCATCAACAGAAACAGGTATAAATCTTTGTGTATCTTTATTAAAACCATATACGACTGAAAACTCTTTAGGGATAATTGTCTCTACTCTCGTTGGAATTGTCAAAGGTCCTTCCATTGCACCTTCAGTTCCTCCAGTAACAGGAGCGAGTTCTATATAATTCCTTGCATTGTCGTCCCAATTAACAAGAGTTTCAGTACTGAATTCGAAAACAATTTTGCCTCTAGTAGCAGGTGCATTTGATGGCTGATTAACAGCAGAGCCAAACAAAGTGTAGACACCACTCGGAGCATCTGAATAATAGAAATTAAAAGAATCTACACCCGCTCTATAATCGACAAAAAGACGAATCAATTGTCTCAACCTATAAATTATCTGTACACCTTGTATTGCCATTTATGCTTCCTGGCTTGTTGTTTCTAATTTTCTACGTCTTCTTATGCGTTTTTCAATTTCCTGACTTATTTGTTCTTTAGCTTCATGCTTTTTTTCATCAAAATTTGGAGTTGCCAATTGGATATCATCAGCTCCTATTTCTTTTGCAAGATTTGCTATAACATCTTTCTTAGGTGGCTCTACTACAACTTCTCTTCTTGCTTGAGTTTGAATTGGACTCCTAAGAAGCTCATCAGGCCCTTTTGTTGTAACATCAGCTTGACGTTCTCTCATTCTTCGTTCAGCTGCATTAAAATTTGGTATTACAGGTTTATCTTCTTCTTTCTGTTTTTGCATCGGAGCTTTAGGTTTAAAACTTTTTCCAGCTTGACGAGATTCTAGACTTTTGTTTGTTTCCTTTGCATCAACAGAAGTTTTTATTGGTGTTTTCTTTTGAAGAACAATCTCTTCTTTTTCTTCTATGGGTTTAGATTTAGGAATTGAAATATACTGTGATGCTTCCTCCTCTGTGACTTCTGTCATCCATTTTGCTTTCAGAGAAGCTGAAATCCCTTTTGAAGCATCACAAGTATATTTATCAAAATAAAAATACTCATCAGTCTGTATTTTTCTGTTCAAATCCGTTAGTCTAAAGCCACCTAACCGATTACACTTGAAGAAACGATACATATTAATCTCCCTAAATCTTAATTTTAATTTTTTATAGATTATGCTGTTGCTGCTTTACCGATTTCATTTCTCTTATCATCAAATGTACCAGGACCAATAGAAATCCATTCTTCATCACCTAATTGAGATGAAGCAAAAGCCGCAGGATCATCTTTATTCGGATCATGTTCAATTGGATGTGATGCCTCTTTACCAGCAGGATCTAACCAATCTTCGGTGCCCATCTCCATAGACATAGGATCATCAGTGTCTTCCCAAGCTTTTTCTTCATCGTAGTCATCATCAGCCATTTCTTCAACGCCCGACTGATATGCTTCTTCCATTTTACCAAGAGCTTCAAGTTCTCTTGAAATTCTCATAAGTTTCTTGGCAAGTCTCTTTTTTCTGTTTGCAATGGAAGCAGCTCTATGAGCAGGATCTCTCTTGTCATTACCCCAGTTATTCTCCGGAGCAACTTCTTGTTCATGATCCAATCCAACCTGCGGTCCATCATAACCAATCGCTTCACGGCATGCGCCAATCTCATCGAGATATGAAGCCTGTTTCTTTTCCATCATTATCCTCCTTAGGAAATGTCTTAATTTGTTTTATGTGAAAATCATCCAAAACGATGATAATGTCTTAATCCTCTACGACGTTTTAATTGTGTTCTATGTATTGAACGATATCTTTTCATTCTTGTTCTTAATTTTTGTCTATGTGTTTTATAGTAGAGTTTTCTCTTTGTTCTTGTAGTTCCTCTACTTTTTCTTGGCCTTTTAATTCTAAATCGATAACGAGCTGCCACTTCCATTGCAACTTTATCAAGTATGTCAGCTAGATCTGCGCGATTATATTTGTCTTCTAATTCGTCAGCATAATCATGCAATTTTGCTAGAATAGAGAACATCAGTCGCCTCCGAATCATATCTATATAAAAAATTAAAACAAGACAAAATCTCATTACAAGTACAAGCAAATTTCATTTTATAGACACATAATTCATCTACAATAGCAAAATCTAATTTGTTTTGTTGACAAAACTTTCTTGCGGCATCGAATTTTAAATGATTATTTTCAGTATCTATAAAAACACTTGGTTTTATTTCGATTAAAATGCAATTATTTTTAAGACAAATTAAAACATCAGGAACATAATTTCTTATATAATCTTTTAGATAAGGTATACGAATAGGTTCGACATAATAACCAATAACATCATCAAATTTTTCTAAAGATTCGAATACTTGTAATTCCAGACTTGATCTATAATAAAATTTTAAATTGTTCTTATGTGATTTGAAAAACCCAGTTTTGTATTTTGAACGTTTATCTATTTTTTCTAACATTTTTGCTGAAGCAATTGAAATCTTTGATCTTGCTTCTAAAGTATGATGTTTGCCAAAAAAACCATTATTTTTTCCAGAATTAGCTTTACTTATTTTTTGCTTTGTATCATAAGAATGATAATAACCATTTTGTTCGGCAGTTTTCTTTCTTGTTTTTTTATTTTTTTCAATTGCATCTAGAGTTGGTTTTTTCCCAAACATCCAACTCCCAAATTTTCTATCTTTTGCTATTTTAGACATTTTCTTTGAGAATTTTAAAAGTCTTGTATCAGTTTCTTTTGTTAAACCCTTAGACCATGATACATGACCTTCGTGTTTTCTGCCCTTGTTACTTCTAGAAATAGCTTGATTATGTTGAGTCGTATTAGATTTGTGTCTTCTTGCATGCCCTTTTATAAACTTTATTCCAAGTCTCATTTTCTCCCAAGAAATAATTTTCCCGCATCCGCAAAGACAATAACAAAAAGTTGATTCTAAAGTCTTTCTACAATTATCACAAAATTTTGTCCGATTTGAATTTGCTTGGAATTCATTAGAACATTTAGAGCAAACTTTGCGAATTTTATTTTTTAGAACTCTCATTTTTGCTCTTCTTGATCTTTTCTTCCATTTGTTTTAATAAAGTATAATAAAGTTCCCCATCTGATTCTGCAAGATGGTCCAAGGCAATTCGCTTTGTTACATCTTCATCAGGTGTATGCTCTTTCTCTACTTCAATCCCCATTTTCAATTCATTTTGATCGACATCTTCTTCACTAATCCCTTTTTCATTTGCTCTCCCGCTTGTAAGAAATGTTACAAACTTTGTTGCAAGTTTATAAATTTCAGCTTCAACTTCATGCACATCATAATCCTGAGCTTCTGCCCATGCATGCAGATCAGCATCTTTAGGGTTAGGATTAAGTTTTAGAAAAAATATTATGTCTTCTCTTAACATTATAAAACCTCTTACAAGTTATTAGAGCACTACTAATAAAAACAGTAGAATATTCAACATTAGAATGCAAATAAAATATGATGCAATTATTTCAAACAAAAAGCCCCGCCTTGTTTCCAGGGCAGGGCTCAAAACTAATAATATTTCAATTAGTTATGGACGTGTAACTTCAATCAAGCTTACACCGCGCGGATTCCATACACCAATTCCGATTTGTTCGAAAATTGACCAACCAATGAGGCGGTTATCCGGATCATCAGCGGGAAGAACTGTAATGTCAATTCTCTGCGGCATAACTGCAAGGAACTTCTCTTCGGTGCATACAAAGACTGTACCAATCGGAACTACCCTGCTAACAATGATATCGGCACCCCAGATCTGAGCCATCAAACCTGTGTTCAACAAACTCTTCTGAGTTACGGGGTCCAACTGGTCGCGACCAAACTTACGGATGTCAGAATAATCTCTGGCATTCATGAACAGACGTGCAACACGAAGGTCATGTTTCTCAACTTCAGCAAAAGCATCAGCAAGCGCATCCCTGTCAAGAGACGGTGTTGCTGGTGTAACTGCGTTGAAAGGAAGACCAGTGTTTGGGTTGATCTGAGCAGCCGCAACTTGGAGGGCATTGAAACCAAGATCATCTTCACTTGCCTGGATGTCCTGTTTTGCCTTGTCCTGAGCACGGTCAATCAGATTGTACCGACGTTCTTTAATCTGGGTAAACGGAATTTTCGGGTTCGAAGCAAGTTCGAACAACGGAACGAGAATTCTTTTACCTTTGACGATAGTTTCTGGTGTCTGGCCTTCTTCACCGATGACGATGGCCGGAACATCAACGTCTCTGTCATAGTACGGAAGAGCACCCTGAGGCAGAGGATCTACAACTGCTGCCCGACGGAACACACCCTCATAGTCCAGACGTTCACGGAGGGGATTCTGCATCGATGCAGCAAGCTTCATCTTTCCTTCTGGGGAAAGCAAGAGCTTCTCAATGGCTCTTTCTTTGTCAGCTGCTGTCGTGATTTTCATGGAAATCTCCTTTAACTTACTGTTGCTTGTTTGTGAATACTTAGAACTTGTTACTTTTTGCGTCTTTCAGTTAGATCATCAGATCAAAACCAAGCCAAGGATCCGTCGGTGTCGGTGCCTTAGAGACACGACCAACGATATTGCTTGTTGTGTTTTCTGTTGTGAGAAGACCGAAATCACTAACATAGAGAAGAGCGCCAGCTACATAGGCGACATCGCCTGAATCAGCTTCATTGCGAGTCTCATAAATGTCAGTTTCAAACGATCCCATCGAACGCATAACAGTAACTTTACCCGAAGCAACAGCTGGAGTATTTTCGAACGGTGAGCCTGCAGCATCGTTGAGAAAGATCCCGACAGCCGTATGGTCGTTACTGATATCGACCTCGTAATTGTCGGAATACATCGCAACCATACCTGCCAGGACTCCGTCCGGTGTGTCAGCCGTAATCCGGGATGACGTAGCACCAGCAGCGCCATAGTTCTGACGAGTGAAGGCGCCAGGAGCCAATGTTGACAGAGAATTTCTGTCACCTGCGAACAGGATACGAAGTGCCATGGAACAACTCCTTACGTTAAGTTTTACTTTTGAAAACTAGCAGCACTACTGAACAGTTAATCTGAACTTATAAAAGGTTTATAAAAGACAGAGGATTTCACCCCTGTCTTTTTATAAAACTTATTAGTCTTGTGGTGCGCCTCTCCACATCTTAGAAAGAACTTCAACTTCAGGATCACTTGTATAATCATTTTGTTCAACAAGAGAAGCATTTTTGTCGATACCAAATTCATCGACAACTTCACCATCTTCACGTTTTAAAGTTGAATGATCTGACGAACTTACTGTTTTTCCCGGATCTTTTTTTGCAGCTTCTTTTTTTGCTTCTTCTGCAACTTCATCTTTAGGAGTCTCAGAAACTTTTTCAGCAGGGGTTTCGGGCTTGTCAGCTTTCTCTTCATCTTTTGCAACTTCAGGTACAGCTTTCTCTTCTTTGCATTCAGCAAGTTTCTTTTCAATATCTTCAGCTTTCTCTTCAGCAGAATCACCAAGAGCATCTTCTTTGTCAGCTGTTTCAATATCACCTTCAGCTTCGGCTGACTCAGCAAGTTTACGATGATTTGCAGCTACCGTTCGATATGTACGTGCCAATTCAGCAAGTTTTGCCTTTTTGTCATCTGTTGCAGCTCCTTCAGGTTTTTCTTCAGCTAGTGGAACTGCTGCATCGGCCTTTTCTTCTTCAACTTTACCTGCTGGTGTCGAGTCTGGTGTTGCATTTGGAGGAAGAGCTGATGCTGCATCTTTTTCTGCTGGTACTGCGGTTTCTGGTTGTGCAACTAGATCAGCTTTTTCTTCTTTTTTTGCTTCTTCTGCTTCTACTGGTGCAGCTTCTACTGGTGCAGCTTCTTCAGGTTCTTTCTTAGCTTCATCATCTGCTGTCTTCATAAGGGAAATAACTTCTTCGATATGAGCAACTTTTGCTGCAGCATCATCAGCTTTCTGATCAAGGAATTCAGCCTGCTCTTCATCATCATCTTCTTGTGCTTCGGCAGCAGCTTGACGATTGATTCTTTCGACCCGTGCCTGACGACGAAGTTCTTTTTGAGCATCTTCAATTGAAGCAAACTCGTTTTCTCCGGCAACTTTTCTTTCAAGTCTTTCAATTTCACTATCATCGAGTTTTACGATTTGAGCGATTTTCGCTTTAATAGTTTCATATGAATCTTCAAGTTTGCCCTCAACAACAAGTTGTTTTGCAATTGCAAGTCCTCTACGAGCTTTACGTTCGATAGCACGATCACTACGTTCTTGAGCAAGTTTCTTTTTCAAATTTGAAATAACTGCTTTAAAACCTGCAGCTTCACTTGCAAATTTATCCTCATCTTCATTTACATCTTCAGCAGGTTCGCCTTCGCCTTCATCTTCACCTGTACCTCCATCTTTTTCTTCAACAGAAGGATTTAAAGGTGCTGCAGGTGTCATCGGGCTTGCAACTGGTGCATCTGCACCTGCACCTTTGCCTTCAGCCTGAGTATTCACTGCCTGAACTACTTCTGAATGAAGTTCGTTTGTATCAGTAACAGCTGGTTGATCAGCTGGTGCCGCCATCTGCGCACTGGTTCTGCTTTGAAGTGTAGCAATCAAGTCCTCAGCAAATTTTTGAGCTTCAGCTGGTTCAAAAGTCTCTTTTGAAGACTCAACGACTTTCACCAGCTCTGATCCCTTGAATACTGCGACTTTTGTTCCACTTTTATGCACTTTTGCACTCCAACACAAATTCATAGTATCTCTCCTCAGTTAAAGTGAAATTTGTTTTGCTTTAATCTCATTCTCAGTTATTACAACAAACTTCATATTATTGTCATTTACATATTTTCTAGCAGCTTCAAACTTTAAAACATTTCGTTGTAATGTTGTAGAGAATTTGGGCTTAACTTCAATTAAATCTCTTGAGCCATCTGCATAAACAACTAAAATATCAGGCCAATAGCTTTTTTGCCTTTTAGAGACTGGCTTATTTTTCTTTTTGTCTCTTCAGATTTGGGTTTGCCTTTCTGCAAAAAACTCATTATACTATCCTATTACATTAATTTTACTAACTCATTACAATGTTGACAGACAACATAATTTGAAGTATAACTTGGTTTTCTATTTTGATCTACAAGATCATCAATAGTATAATGTTCTTCATTCTCACAATGAGTACAAGAAACTTTCACATAAGAATTTTCTAAAACAAATGCATTAATTTCTTTGGCCGTTTTTTCTAAACTTGTCTCTTTTATTTTAGAAATTATAGATGTGCCATATCTTGCCGAGAAAAAATAGACTTTATCTTCAATAGCACCGTTCTTATATGCTTCTTCATAACCTACAGTCATTTTAGGTTGACTGTTGCAATACCATACCCATCGTGCTTCATCATATCTGAATCCACATGTCCATACATCAGATCTCTTATTAATCAAATTTTTTTTAATTTCTTCAGTCTGTGTTGCAAGTTTCAATTGTTTTATGATTTCAAAACTTGCTCTTACAGGATTTGAAGGGAATGTATCTTTAACGCGTTGAATGATTTTGTTTTTTGAAACATCAACAATGACAATATCTTTCTCTAAACGAAACGCCTTCAAATTTCTTTGAAGGTCTATAGATGATATTGCTTGTTGTTCTAGTTTCTTGACAACATTAAAACAAAAAAAATTAGAAAAAAACTGCATATTTAATTTTTCTTTTTATTAATATAGGACATAGGCATATAAAAATCTTCACCAGTTTCTGTAATGAATTGTCCGTATTCGCCACTATCGATTGTAGTCACAAAAGATACTTTCTCTCCCTTTGTGATAACAGAATTCCCTTGCTCATCGAACCAATATGTACCTTCATCATGATCAACTGGAATGTCTTGAGAAACAACAAATATATTCGATTTTTTTACCTGTTCTAAGTCATTAATATTTTTCATTATAGTCTTTTTGTCATCGAGTCTAATGATGAACATGGGACCACGTTGTGAAACAACTTCTCCAATTTTTCCCTTTTCTTTACCAGTTTTTATTTTAACCCTATCACCAGATTTGATTTTTGTTTTAGCAGTTTTATAGAGAGATTCTTCTGAAGCAAAAAAACAACGGGGACATTCTATAATATCTTGTTGCCCTGCATCAACGGAAGTGGCCTTTATTTTCCAAAGATCTGTTTTAAAACCACATTTTAAACATTCAAATGTATCAACTCTTGAAACTGTTTTATTTGCAGGAGCAATTTCTAGAACAACAATAGGAACTTGTTTGCGTAATTCAAAACCTGGCTTTAATCCCGCATCATCTTTTATGTCATGAGGATTATCATAAGGAATATCAGAATAATCATGGGTGGAAATTGAGAAATCTTTATTACCTGATTCATTTTCAATTGGATGAGTTGCTTCTTTTTTACCAAAAACTTTTTCAAGGATTCTATCGACAAAACCTGTTTTTTGTTTTGGTAAGACTTGACAAAGATTTTCTAACTCTTCACTTGAAAGAGTTTCTTTTGCTGTGAGTATTTGATTTGCTGTTTTGATTTCTATAGAACCGTCTTGTTTGATTGCAATATTTGCAACATCAGTATCCTTTGATGCAGCTTTTAAAAGAACTCCATCCTCTTTTACCATTGTTTCAATTTTCGAATTGAGGATATTTGCAAGCAGATAATTACTAACTTCAGAAGTGGAAAGAATTTTTCTAAAAACAGCGCCAGCAAAAGCAGGATTAGCTACAAGAGAAACATCAAAAAATGTGTTATTTATACATATTTCTGCAGCTCTTCTTGATGTCCCATCAGGTAGTCTATAAGTAGAACCTTTATTACCACGTCTAAGATGTTCACAATATGATGTAGGATCATTTGCAATGTTTCCACAAATACTGCATCTTGTTTGAGCTGTAGTACAACCCATAGAAACTGCATTTATAATACCATTTTCAATATTTGCTACAAGATCTTTGTGTCTTCTATCTACAGAAAAAAGGACATCAATAAGAAGTGTGTCACCCATGTCTCTTGCAATGACATCAATGCATTTTCCTTTTGCATTTTCTAATCTTTGATCATGTTCTACAAAGGTTGTTGCTCTTTTAAAGGACTTGTAATCTTTTAAAAGATCATTACATGTCCAAGCATCATGATTGTCATTGATAAATTTTTCAGTAGCAGTAGTAATCCAGTAGCCATTGTCTTCAGTTTTTACCCCAGCCATAATCGTAGTATGAATGTAGATAAATTTCGTTGGATCAATTGTGCTTACAACCTGAAAATCAGCCTCTTTATCGACAGCTTCTTTGTCAACAGCTTCTTTTTTGGGTTCTTCAATAGTGTTTTTGATGTTTGCTTGTTTCTTTAGAGCACTCCAACTACTAATGTCACCACCCAAAATTTCGATTTTTGCTGTTTTGAGCATGCCAACTTTATTGAAAGACATGAGGCCTCCGAAAAATTGTCAATCTTTACACAATTTTTTGATAAAAGTCTTGATTTATAAAAACTTTAGAAAAAGTCAATTTACCATTTGATTTTTGCTCGTAACCATCCATTTAGATCACCAGGTATTGCACCTACAATACCTATGACATCAGCATTACCACCTATATTTTCGTTTGTCAAAATTCCATTTGAATTAACATATAGTTTTTGATTATAAGTATAAATTCTTGTCGTGTCATAAGCATTTCTATTAAAATCTAGCAAAACATCATCTGATATCATTGATGCTGAATGATTGCTTGAATCGACAGGACTGTTTTCATATTTATATGGTCGTCTTGCTGTTGCCAATCCATCCATATCTTTAAAATCATACTGTTTTCCATCATAATCTTCAAGTTTGTAACCGTTGATAAGCAAACCAACTGTTTCATTTGGCAATGCTTTTTCTACAGTCATTTTGTCTACAAATCTTACTATTTGACCACCATACCAACCTGTTCTTAGAAGATTAGGTCCAATTTTAACATTAATTCCCCAGTATTTATAGTGGATCTTAATCATATTCTTCCTGGCCTTGGTTTTATTCTTGTGGGTCGTTGTATTATAGGCTTTAATTCTCTTGGTCTTTTTTCTGTCAATGGTTTTTCTTGTTCAGGTTTTGTTGGTGTCACTGGAGCCTTTTGTTGTGGTTTTGTAGGAACTGGTTTAACAGGTACCTTAAGAGTTGGTTTGACAGGACCTTTTTGTGGGCCTTTGAACTGATCAGGAACTATAAATCTTTTAAACAAAGGTATTGACGCAGCAACATGTTTACAAATCAGATACCTTCTTTGTGGATCTCTTATATTGGGAGCGGTACCATCCGAGTATTGACGCTCAGAATAATCTTTATCAAGAGCATTAAAATCAGCACCATTATATTTCCAAGCATTACAATTACAAGATATTTCGACTTCTCTCCCAAGCATACCCTGTGTTTTAGGCCCTGTACCTAATAACTTAAAACGGACATCATAGGGCCCTTTGCTTTTTGTTTGATGACATTTTACAGAAAACATCCATCTACCATTTTTAGGATCATTACGTTTTGTTGTTGCTACACACCCTTTAGCATATTTGATAGATTTTTGATTTGTCTTAAATAATAATTCTCCTGCAGACATAGCAAGTTTTGCAAAAGGATCAGAAAACAATACTCCAAGCGGAATAATTTTTCTTGACAATAACTCATTTGCTATAGATTGAATGGCTTCTTTATTCATCAATAATCTCTTGCTTTCCCTATTATTGTTCCTATAGTACGCGAATCATTCCATTCAGGTATTGCGCCCAGTCTAGCATTACTTGCTTTTGTCACGTCATCATATAATTGCTTTGATGGGAAGATATATACAGAACCTTTTGCATATGTCTCGTTGTCAACGTATTTATCGTTTAGATCAAAGATAATCTCAAAAACTATTTTCCAATGTTGATAAGATTGCTCTGTCTCATCTTCTCTAAAACTTGAATCTTTAAGTTCAAGATGTACATGTTTAGATTTAATAGAACTAATAAATTGTTTTACTTTTTTTTCGAAATCAATCTTATCGACAAATTTCTGTTTCGAAACTGTTCTTTCACTTGCTTTCAAAATTTCATTTGTAATAAGTTCTATATTCATACTTTAAATTCTTCTCGAATTGTTTCTCTAATTGCACTTTTGATTTTTTCAATCTCGTGTGTTTCATTTAATTTTGATTCAAGTAAAAAAGTAAGTTTTGAAATATTATCAGCATATAAATCTTTTGCAGCATTTACTTTTTCTGTAATTGGCAATTCATCTTTAATTCTAGATGCAAAAACTTGAGGTAAATATTTTTTAAGCGTATGAATTCTTATTTTAGTTGTCGAAGATCCATTTAAAGCAAGAATTTCATTTTCTAAGTTCAAAACAGCACGTCTAGCATTCTGACTCAATTTTAAATCTTTTATCATTGAATCAACCCAAGCCTTCTTTGAGTTTTCTTCAACAATAATAGCAGCACCAAGTTGCTCAGCTTTATCCGTGTCCACAAATGGAATATCAGGGATTTCAACTTTATTTTCAGATTCAGCAAATAATTTTACTTTTTTTTGATCTGTTCTTTCGGGTTTGAGTCTTTTTTCTAAAGGAACTTCCAGTTCTTCTATTTCATCGTCTCTTTTCTTATCTTTTTTATTTTCTTGTCTATCATATCTACGTTGTTCTCTTGTTTCTGCTGTTTTTGTAATTTTTTCATTTTGTGTCGCAAACATTTCTGTTGATGCTTCAGGTTCATATTTTAAACCAAGTTCTTGTGCCCTTAATTCCGCAATTGCAGGTGCAAGAGTTCTTCCAGCTTCGGTAGCAGCACCATTCATCATGGTGAAATAATTAATATCGAGTGGAGTACCTTCAAATCTCTTGAGCCTTTCTTTAACAGTTTCAGCGTCAAGCCCAAAACACTCGAGCCAAGTTTGCATATCGATTTGACCCTGAGTAACCATTTGAGCAAGCATCTGTTTATGGGCTGTATCATCAACAAAATTCAATCTGTTCCATTTGATACGAGGATACAACCATTTGATTTTCTTTTCTTTCTTAGAAGTACCTTCTTCATATTCTGCCCAATCATTTCTTTTGGCCATAGGAAGAAATAATGATTGAATCACATAACTTTCAATTCTTTCTCTATAAATTGAATATTTTTGATTCATTACTTCTAATACGGTTTGTCCATTAGCATAAGAACCTTCACCTAACAAGAAACTTTTATTTATCATTAACCCTATCAACAGTTCCTCGTTTATCCAATTCCATTCTGACTCTAATTGCATCAACCCTTGACTTGTTCCAACAAGGTCCCAATGCAATTCATAGTTAGTAATGATGGCGTAATCAGGATCTGCAAAAGCACTGTCGACCTGTTCTCTAATTATATTCAGATCAGCCATACCTGTAGAATCTGCCCAAATCAAATGTTTCGGCGTAAGATGTCGAGAAGCTACAGCATCCTGTGATTGTCTTAATCTGTCTTTATAAATAAGAGTTTTGAAATTTCTCTCTACAATACCAGTACCCACAAGGTCATAATCAGCCATTTTGTAGGTGACATGAGCCACATGGCTACCATGATTTGGATCTGTATTTAAAGGTATTTTCTTTCCTGTTTGTACAAGTTCAATAACATCTTCAGGTATTGCTTTAAAAAGAACACCTGTTTTTGGGTTATCAGGTCCATTGTTAATAATTTTCTTCATTTGCTCATTTGGAATTAAATCGACTCTCATTATATCAGTAAATTGAAGTTTTTCAAGTTCTATATAATCAGGATCTAACAGAGTCAGTTTTGTCCAACGGTTTTTCTGTTCGCTCCATCGAGCAAAAGGAAAGACGTTACCAAGTTTGTAGTATTCAACACCCATTTGAAGGAGTTTATTGAACAAATCAATACCTTCAGTGGAACACATTTCTTCGTATTCTTCTTGGATCTTCCTTGTTTTTATCTTATCTTTGCTTGGGGGTAATGTCAATCTTATACTTGACAAAGGAAGTTCAGCATGAGAATCTATAGCAGTACTAACTAAAGGATCATATTTGTAAAAATAACGACACCATGCATTTATTTCTCTATAATCACGAGGAAGTAAGATAGAACTTGGCTCAAATTCTGGGTGGTAAAAGCTTGGCATAGAATTCTTAACATTTGCTCCACCCCCACAAGTATTAGCAGTCTTAGACATTGATCTAGACATTCGATCTACTACACGTAACAAACGTTTGTTATATTTTCTGGGCTTTCCTTGATAAAACTCAGAATCTATAATAGTTGTGTCATTCCCGAATTTGATCGTAGCGCCATTCTTTTTCATGCCACTTGAATCAAGTTCAGAGCGTTTTTTTCTTTGAATCATTATTTATACCTTTAAAATTATTAATCTGATTAATTCTTTAGAAAAATTAAACTGCATCCCAATCAATAATTGATGCATGTGGCCCGTGTCTATGTCTAAATCTAAATTCTGAATTCATAATGTATTCAAAAATGTCTTGTTGTTTTGCACCAACAATTGAGGCTAATTCAGCTGCAATTTCTTGATTTGACATTGTCGGGTGTTGCTCAAGTCTCATATTTATAAGAGTTCTTTGAGAACCTGTAAGACCACATTTCCTATTCAAACGGCGACATGCTCTTTTCAAGTAATTAATTTCAATAGCAGCAGATTGAAAAAGGCTATCATTCATATCAATGTCATCTGGCACTCGCAAATTATCTATTCTTTTTTTAAGTTCATCAATCTCTCCTTGAGTATCATAATCAGTTTGCAAATCTTCAAGTTGTTTTTTAAGCTCATCTATTTGAGATTGAAGTGCATCGGTACCAGCATCAGAAGGAGCCTCTGCCCCTGTATCAGTAGCAGGCATATCAGCTATATCTTGTGCTAGATCAGGATTTGGTTGTTCATCAGGGCTAACAGAAGGATCATCAGCAGGAACATCTACAGGTTCATTAGTACCCGTTGTTTCATCGGGCGGGGTATCTTCTGCTGGTGCACTTTGTCTAATAAATCTATCAAACCATGGATGTTCCATGCTCTCTCCTTTGTTTTCTCTCTTGTCTTGCTTTTTCTATCTGTTCCTGTTTTTGTTTGAATAATTGTCTTGTTATTGCTGCTCTTTTTTGATTTGTAAAGAAACTTGTCTGTTTCTCAATTGCATTAGATAAGTCTAAAGCTTGTAAAGCCATTTTTTGCATACCAATAAGATAAAATTTAGCTGAAATATCATTCTCTTTCAACATCGAAATTTCTTTATTTAATTCTTGAGAATGAAACTTCAGTTTATTAATTATTTCTCTAACATGTTCTATACTCATCTAAATGATCTCACTGGATGAATAGCTCTTTGCAAATTAGTTACCGTTTTATGCAATTTCAAACGTCTTTGATAAGCTTGATGACTTGCTACTTTATCACCTGTTGACGTAAAAGTTTGCACTCCATTTGTTCCAACAATACTCAAAGCAGACATCCCGATTTCATTGTTAGTGGCTATATATGAAGCATTGGCTAAAACATCGCACAAGTCATCCGTTGTTATTTCTCCAAGAGTAGGTGCCTCAATTAAAAATTGTTTTTTCCCAACTCTTTTTTCCTGTAAATTTTTAAGTTCTTTTATTCCCCGTTCATGATAAAACATGTCGAGTCTTTCATCATAAATAAGATCTCTCAAATTTTTGTAAATTTTAGTGTTGTAATGTCTACTAAAAGGAGTTTTGAGAGCATTCAATCCTAATTTTTTGAACTTAAGAACAGAAGATGTACTGTCAAATTGGTCAAATACTATTTTCACTATTCTGAATTTTTGACATAAACTTGTTATATATTCGTGTATGACTTCTTCATCGATATAAGGCAATCCTTCAAATTCAGGATCTCTTAATGACCAAACTTTCCATCTGTCTAAAATGACAATTGTTCTTTTTTGTCTTTTTTCTTTTCCTTCGATTACATTAGTTTTTTCTTTTTGTTCTACATGAACCATAGCAAGAGCATATCCATTTTGAGATGATGAAGGATCTACAGCTATATAATGGGCATAATTTGAAACTGGGACTGTTGTTTCACTATCTCTTGTGATACAAGCATCAATTTTTTCAGGGTATCTAAAGAATCCTGAAATTATAGAAGAGAATTCTGCACCAAATTCTGAGTCAAATGATTCTGGGTTTCTCTTTTTTTCGCTTTCAAGATACTCGAAAGTAATTGTTTCATTCATCTCCCAAGTAGGTATTCTAAACATGATCTTGTTGAGATCAGGTTCATCACCTTCTCGACCTATACAATCAAGATATAGATCGTAAAAAATACCTGCTTTGATGTACGGCGACGAAATGCTTATGATTTTTCCATCAAGTCCAAATGTCGCTACAGAAGGAGTCAATGCCTCATAAATTTGATCTCCTGAACGGTTTCCCTCGTTATCAATAAAGTGAGCAATCTCGTCAAGAATTCCAACTATAATGCTACCACCACGTATACCACGTGCTGTACAAGGCAGAGCCAATATTTTTATAGAAACATGAGGATCTAAAGGTTTCCCGTGTAATCTTGTTTCTTGCGTATAGAGTTCTAAATCTCTTTTTGTTCTTAAACGAATCTCAGATTGATTTTTGCCTTCGACATAAGGCGTAAACCATTTTGAATTAAGAATTCTATTTTGAGTAGCTTTTGCAAGAATTAATGCCTGATCTGTTGTACTGGCAATATTGACAATGCGAATTTCTTCGCCTTGGGGTAATTTATAGTATTTTTGAGGATCTACTTTTAAAATTAGTCTATATGCTTCATATGAAGAAATGACCGATGCAATAAATGTCTTACCAGATCTACGTCCACAAACTAGAACAAGTTCAATAAAATCTTTAGGATCAAGGTTTCTTAAATTTGTTCTACCTTGTTGAATTAAAAAATTGACATATTCTACTTCAGTTAAATACTTCCCTTCCTCATCAAACGGGAATGATCTTACTTTTATAGTTTTTTCTTTATCATCAAGTGAAATACCATAATAAACTTTAAGAACAAGTTTTTCAACAGCATGTAAGGGTTGATCAAGATAAAAAGGGTGTTCACAGAAGGTGATTATGTCAACTTCTTTTTCTGAATCATCAATGAGTCCCTTTGTTGCTTCTGCAAAAAGGGACTCAAATGAGAAGGAAGTATCTAAAATATCATTAGCCATTATTGTATGACGCCACAACTTCGAAAATAATGTCTTCTGTTGTTCTGTATCTAAGCATTGCAATTTTGACAAGTTTGTTGATCATACTTGCTGTGTAGAGTTCTTTCAATTTTGGACTTTCTCTAAGTTTCTCTCTTCCAATTGCAATCCAATGACGAACCATTCTTTCAGTAAAAGCAGGATCTTCTTTACCAAGTTCTTTTGCGACCTCATTACTTGTCAGATCATCAGCTCCTGGATCATCCGGATGATAATATTTTAAAAGAACTTTCTTTTCATTGTCAGGTAATTTCTTGATTTCTTCCATGAAAAGTCTCATAATCTCTTTGTTTCTTAGAACTTCGTCCGGGAGAGGTTCGTTACTCTTGAGTGTGTCCATAAGAAGAAGTGCGCTCTCACCTTCATCACCAGAAACTTCTTCGTACATACTTTTGATAGTTCCCTGACCAAAAAGTTTTAAAATCTCAAGAGTTTTATCTACATCTGTCTTAAGAATTTCAGAAAATTCTTTAAGATCTTTTGATTCATAATCAGCATTTTCATCATCAAGTTGAGATAAATCGATTTTGTTAAAATCTGGCATTCTTTTATTTTTTTGAAAAAATGTCCTTAGAGCATTCTTGAATCTGATTTTATATTTTCCTACATCAGGTATAACTTCACCTTTACCTAGCATTTCGGCAATCGAGTGTCTATTGATTTTCGTTCCAAAAGCTTTTGCAATGTAACCTACAATTTCACCAGCAGATTTGGGAGTAAGTTCCATAAGAACTTCAAGAAAACTACTCTCAATGTGATGACGAATTTCTTCCCTTTCTTTTGCATTACTAGCAAGTTCAGAAACTTGTTTCATCTTTTTCCCTATCAATCCGCCAAATGTCTCGCGTAAATCATCAAAGACTCTTGTTTTATCTTTTCTTGATGTTGCTGAATCTTGCAAGGTTTTAACAGCGTTTACAAGATCATCACCCTCCAATTTTTTAGATTTAAGCCAAAACATTTCACTCTCCTTTTGTTTGTGACATTGCTTTTCGTTTTTCTTTTCTCTTTTCAAGAATGCTTCTTCTTTTGTCAGCATCCTCTCCTATAATACAATCTAGTAATCTATGTTCACTTCCCTTTACTACTCCTGAAAATCGGGAAATCAATCTTCTTGTTTCACTTCCACATTCTGGACATTTTGCATCTGGCGAATCTATATGCAAAAATTCTTCAAATTCATATCCGCAACTAAGACAAGAAAATTCATAAATGGGCATACAGCACCTTTAATTTCATTTAATTTTTTAAACATATACACGTATTTGATTTCGTTGTTTGTAACGTTTTCTGAGGCACTCAACACAAATAATCTCTCCATACATTACTTCTATTACTTCTCTTGTTTTCTTATCTACGATTTCAACTTTGATACGTGCATAATTGTCTTTCTCTAGATTGCAATTCGAGCAATGCATTTTCATCTCCGTTAATTATTTTATATCGGCAAGTTTTGTTGCTCCCTCACCTGATCTCTCCCTTTCAATCATTTTTGATTTCATCTTGTCGTTCTTTTTTTTCATTTGGTCTTTAATTCTAAAGCCCTGACTTGGCCAATCATTTCCTTTGAGAACAAAATTCTTGTTTAAAGAAAAAAGCCTTTCACAATCACCAGAACAAATCTCGCATGACACTTTTGGAGTAGCTGTAATACCGTGCATTTGTTCTTGAACATTTCCACATTCCTTACACTGATACTCATATGTGGGCATTTTAATCTCCTCTTAAAAATTAATTTTATTTAATTTGTACTACTAATTATATCTTGAATTTCAATGACAATGATCTTTAAATTGAAAACACAACACAATTCTGTCTATTAAACAATAGTCTTATAAAAACTATAGAAATGGGAAATGAACTAGTTCAAAAACCAGTTTATTGGTTGAATATTTTTAGATGCCAAAAAATCATTTGTTTTAGAAAAGTGTTTGCATCCAAAAAATTTGTATGAGGATAAAGGTGACGGATGAGCAGACATTAAAATTTGATGTTTTTTCTGATCTATTAAAAATCTCTTATTTTTAGCAAAAGAACCCCACAACAAAAAAACAATATTGCTTTTTAAATCAGATATTTTTTCAATTACACAATCAGTGAAAATCTCCCAACCTATTTTTGAATGCGACAATGGTTTATGGAGCTCGACTGTAAGAAAAGAATTCAAAAGCAATACGCCTTGACGAGCCCAGGACTCTAAACAACCAGATTTTGGTATTTCAATTTCTAAATCATTTGCAAGTTCCTTAAAAATATTTATAAGACTTGGTGGCTTATCGATTCCTGCAGGAACAGAAAAAGAGAGGCCCTGAGCTTGTCCAACATTATGATAAGGGTCTTGGCCTAATAGAACCACTTTGGTGTCATCAAAAGAACACCATTCAAATGCTTTAAAGATATTATGTATTTCTGGTCTTATTTCTTTTTCTTTGTACTCTGCAAAAATTCGTTTTTTTAATTCAATAAAATAAGACTTATCCTGTTCTTCTTGAAGGATTGTTTTCCAACTTTCAGGTAACTCTAAAATATTTTTTCTATTTATCATTACTCAAACACATTTTTAAAAAATCAATGACTTTTAATTTTATTCCAGGAGAAGTTTTTTCACTATTTCCTGCAACATTTAAAACTTTTATTGCATTACATTTCAACCAACTTTTGAATTTTATTTGTTGTTCTTTTAAATCTACATTTAAGTCAACATCAAAATAAGGTTTATCGTATTGAACTATTGCTTCAAATGTACATTTTTCACCTGATGAATTAAAATTTGTTGCAAATCTTACTGTCCCATCAGATTCTTTAACATTTAGATAAGTTCTTGGAGGATAATAACTTGATTCATGTTCTTGCATATTGTATAATTCTTTATATTCTGGTTTGTCTCCATCTAATGTTCTAAAACCTGCAGGCATCCATCCACCAGATTTAAACCCTATCAATTTTGCTGTAATTATACCAGCTTCATCAGCCCCTGTTTGACCACCTGAAATAATTTTTTCAACTTGAATATTATACCAATCAACTGTCGTAGGAATACTTTGTGTTTCTCTTGAAAAATCGAGCTTTGTGATCAAATCCGGTCTATGTAATCTGATCATCTTTCCAATCAAAGTAGTATGACAAAAAAACATTCCTGTATTTTTTATTTGCTCTTTTGAAGAAGAACTACTCGGGCACCAACAACATAAAATATATTGTTGTTTTTTGTCAAGACTTTCAAGCCAGTTTTCTATTTGTTCCCATCTATCTACATAACCTCCTCGTAACTCATTTATATAGCTATCAATAGAATTGCCACAATTTCTAAGTCTTAATCGAAAACCATTGACATCTTTTGGGAACAAAAATTCTAAGTCATGATACTTACACCACTCAGGTTTCCAACAAGCAACACTGTATTTGTTTTCTAATTCATGTTTCTTTGCTTCAAAAAATGAAGTTAATAATACATTGAATTCAAGCATATCTATTTATATACCAAAAACAAAAAGAGCCGACACCTTTGAACCTGCCGGCTCTTATTAATAAAAAATTAATTTTTATGTTTATGAATCTGAACTACGCGCTCTTGCTGTAAAGCTTTTTCTTTTGAAGGATGCCTTCCTAAAAGTCTATCTTGATCCTTTGTGTATAAACACCATCGTTGTTCTGATTTGGGTCTATTATCTTGATCTTTTTTAGGGCATTTTTTGATTATTGCTATCTTGATAAGTTCATGTTTACTAAGAATCTTTTTCTCTTCATTTGTCAAAAGGTTACTCAAGTATTTTATTGGATCTTTAAAACCATAACGCTCAATATATTTGAAAATAATATTGAAAGCTTCCCAATTTTTACTAAATTTGCAACCTAATAATTCAAATTCATTTGTTTTGAATCTAATTAAACGAAATTCTTTAATTTCTTCTTTCAAAGTTTTCAAATCTTGAAAATCTCGTGTTAATTTTGCTTTTATATCAGTCGTGTCCTTATTTGCTTTTTCTTGATAGACTAAGTCATTCACATGAACTTTTGTTCTAAAAATAAAGGGTAGAACAAATCTAACAATAGACAAAGCTTGCTGTCGTTCTTTTGCAAATTCTTCATCAGGTACAAAAGTAGTATCGACAAATTTTGGAGAACTCAACCACGAATCCTTAAGAATATCATAAACAGAATCAGATTCTAAACGTCTATTTTTCCCTATAACAAAGAATTTCACGGGATGGTCACCAACCAACTTCTTGTCATTTAACCTATAGACATATTGGCGGATAAATTGCCTTATCTCGAGATCATTCGAGCAATGTCTAACCGATTGTAGATTGTCTTGTCTAAACTTGTCAAAATCTATAGAAACATTTATATCGACATCAGTTTCCGGAACATATTGATTAGTAACCATTGATCCTGTCATTGAAATATCAGTTACCCAATTTTTATAATTGTTAAATTTAGAAAGAACACTAGAGAGCCTATCAAGAATTATCTTTCTAATTTCAGATTTTAATCTTATTGGTTCGACTTTCAAATCCCAAATCATAGGACAAAAAGTTTCTTGAGGATAATCAATTATCGAAGCATGCTTGGGCAAACGTCTTTCAAAAAAAATTTCAAGTTCTTTGGGTAAGAGTTTTTTCTTTTTTAAAACTTCTGCATTCTGCTCCAACATATCTTTCCCGCCTGGGACATAATCTCTTCTTTCGATTAAAGGTTGCATTATCTGAGCAATAATTCTCTCAGTATTTGCTTTTTTGTATTCTGATGTATCTTTAACTTTTATCCAAAGAAATTTTTTAGCACTTGTTTTTATAAGAGCATAATAACCATCAACTTTTTTACCATTAAATTTTACCACGTATTTCTTATCATAATCGACATCTACAAGTTCAAAAGTTCCTTTGTCATAAATATCGACTGTTCCTGCACCATAATGCCCTTCTGGTATAGTGCCCTCAAAATCACGATAAGCTATATCATGATCTTCAGTTTCTGATGCAAGCAAAGGTTTATCGCTTGGGAGTTTATGCTTTGGAATTGCCCAACTTCTAAGCACTGTACCTGATTTGTCTGGGAATTTTGTTTCTGGTTCCGTTGTGCTATCATTATCCCAAACACGCTTTTTGTAATATGAAGTAAGGGCATCTTTCAATGAATCAACAGGGAATTCAAGTCGTAGATCCCAGTGTTCATTAGTAGCGACATGATGTTGTATTACGAATTTTCCTTTATATCCAATTTGAAGTTTTTCTTTATCGTAACTCATAAAACTTCAAACCTCATATTTCTTAATCTTGACAATCTTCTTTTCAATTCATTTTTAAGAGTTCTTTCATTAGTTACTTCCATATTCATAAGAATATCAAGAACTATTGATATGTTAGGCCTTCCCACAAAATTAGAAAAACCTGGAGCAGCCCGAATTGTTTTTTGAAAAAGAAGTGAACTTGGCCTGTCTAAAACAACATTAATTCGTATTTTTCTTGTTCTGTCAGCAGCTTCTTTTAAAATTTCATTTGCTATTTTCTGGACTTGTTTCTTCATTAGTTTCTTCTTTAATAGATTTTCTTGATTTTGATTTTACAGCAGCATGGCCTAAGCCCAAAGCTGACAATAAGAAACCAAATATAGTCACACTCTTTGAAAAAACTAGAGGAAAACCATCAGGGCAACCATTGGGCCATATCACAGCTATACTCGGAATTAAAACAGACCAATAGATCAATGCAATTGTTCTTTTTCTTCCATTAATGAGCCGCCATAATTTAACTAGCATAATGCACCTCCAGTTTTATTGATTTCATAGAGTATGCGTAGATAAGAGGATTCTTTCTTTTTATTATCCCATTTGAATTTCTTTCCAATAACTTTTTGATAAATTTTATCAAACTTTGCATCTTCTTTTTTAAAACTTTTTAGAGAAGAAACTGGTACACAACATAATCCAGTTTCTATTCTCATGCTATATGGTGCAATATGACCACCATCAGATTTCATCGGTGAAAGATCTATATTAATTTTTGAACCAGAAGGCTTATTTGTTGCAATTACAATCTTGTCATCGTCTTTAAAATATTCTTCCAGACGTTTTTCAACATCTTTTCTGATAGCACTTATATCACGTTTTGATTTTAATTTTCCTTTTACATGAAAACCTCGTTTTCCTGTAAAATTTATCTCTGGATTTGATTTGAAATCTTTTTGTTCTTTTATAAAATCAACACATTGCGAAACAATATCTTTCAAAGATTCAAATGTTGCACTGGACCCTGGATCAATATCGAAAATAGCTTCATCCGTTGTAGTTGGAGATGTAATATGGTATTCACCTGTCTTCCCTGTGTGATATTGTTCAAAATCATCAACTGAATTGATCCTAATATATTGAGTTTTTTTATCATAAGGACGTCTTATGTAAAGTCTTGAACCCGGACGAATTGCCATGACAACAAATAAATCATGTCCTTTTAATTCTGGTACAAGTTTATTTTTTACACCATCATAATAATTCCAGACATCAATTTCTTTCACACCGTTAGAAAAATATTCATTCTTTTTGACTACAAGTTGGTCAGGATGTTCTGGATAATCTGCTGTTTTATTCAGTAGTTTTTCCATCAAATTCATCCGTTTTATCGTTCAATGCATCAGCTTTTGTCTTATGAATTATTTTATCTTTGTGTTGCGGTGGTGCATAAAGTGTGTAAAGTTTAAGATCTTCTTTTCCTGTGTTAATTATATTGTGTTCTGTACCTGCAGGAATCAATATAGAAAAACCATCTTTAATTTGATGGGTCTCTCCACTAATAACAACTTCACCAGAGCCAGCATCTAATCTAAAAAACTGATCGACATCTTTATGTGTTTCTTTTCCAATATCTTCTTTAGGTTTTAATGTCATCAAAACTAATTGTAAGTTTTCTGCTGTATAAATAACTTTCCTGAAATTTTTGTTTCTTATTGTTTCTTCTTCTATATTGATGACAAAACCTTTTTTCTTGTTTTTCTTCAAAATCTCATCGGCTATTTTTGAAACATTCATAATTTCACCTATGCTAGAAATTCAAAATGTGGATAATCAGGGTTTTTAAATCTTCCTCCCCATTTCAATCCTACACTTTCTCCAAGTAATCCAGCTTCTAAATAATCAGGCTGTTCATTTTGATTGACATTAACTTTTACATCCCAAATAACTTTTCCATTTTTTGTAATAGCAATATCAAAAGCTCGTGATTTATCGTTTTCTTTATAACCATCATCAAGATCTACGAGATGTCGGGATGCAAGTGTCCATGTTACTTTATTCTTATTTTCTTTTTCTGTAATTGAAGGTAAATTAGCCATTCTTCTAAGGATATTGACTTCTCTTACAGGTTGTCTGCCTTGAGCATATAGTGCCTGTTGTTCTTTTACTGTTCTAGCTGTACATGTCACTATAAAAGCGATTTTTGCAGCATCCATTTTTTCTTTGAATTTAGCATATATTAGCTGCATTTGTGGTGTTAAATCTTCAATTTTTCTTGAAGCCATAATCTATTCTTCCTGATAAGATTCTGGCCATACACCTTCATTTTGTTTAAATTTCTTCTTTATTTTTTCGCCATTAGCTTTAGGGTTAAGTTCTTCTAGAGCAATCATAGCATCTTCCCAATATATTCCCTCATGATCAATTAATGTTTTAAGTTCTTCAGCAAGTTTATCATAATCAGTAGAGTTCCTTACGATGATAAATTCTTTAATGTTTTCACGATTCTTAGGGTGTTTCATAGGTTTTCTGCCAAAAGCAGCAAGAATTTCACCAGCAATTTTGTCAATATTGTTATTCAGAACTGAAGCGGTTTTGATTTGCGCTTTTTTAGTGAAATGCTTGTGTATTGCAGCTTTAATTTCTACCATTGTTTGTCCAGGAAAGAAGTTCTCACGTATAATTTCGCAAGCTTCTCTAAGACAAGAAATTATTTCTTTGTCTTCATTGGTTGCAAGAATTTTTGCAGTATTTACAGTTTCAACAACATGAGACCCTGTAAAATCTTTTGAAAGCGTGATAATTTCATCATCGACAGCTTTTCCAAGATGTTTGAAATACATCATTTTAAGATTCTCAGGTCCAGGTAAACCAATCTCTATTCTTCTATCAAAACGACAAGGGCGAGAAGAAAGAGCTGTGTCCAGCATTTCAATTTTATTTGTAGATGCTATAACAACAAGTGGTTCACCAAATTTTCTCATACCATCAAGATTTGTAAGCAGATCGCCAAGTTGATTTGAAGCTGTAAAGTTATCTCTATTTCCACTCATAAAATCTATATCTTCGAATGCAAGAACTGTTGGGCCAAGATATGCCAAGAACTCAAACAGCTTACTAACAGCCATATATCTAAAAGATTCAGCTGTCACATAAATTCTACTTACATTTTTCTTGTCAAGATCATTAAAAACAGCTTTTACAACAGAAGTCTTCCCAGTCCCTGGAGGCCCATACATAACAAGACCCCGTTTGTTCACTCCTGCTGTTGCAAATTTTTGATTTCCAAGAAATTCTGATGTGTTAAGCCGTATATCTTTCTTAGCTTTTTCGGTAAGGATAACATCATCCCAAGAAACTTTCGGAACATCCCTGAAAAACATTGTTTCTTTTTCAGCATATAGGCATTTTCCACGATATTGATTTTTCTTAATCATATCGTTTTCAAATCTGTCAATCCATTGTTTTGCTTCTTCTCTTGTTTGAGCATAACAGTTCACATGAAAACTACCATACTGCATATATGCTGTAATTATTTTGTTATCATAAACTGCAGATAAATTTTCAATTGCAGGCATTGTGTTATAGACATCGATTTGTAAATCATCTAAAACTGGTTTTTTCCCAAAATCATTTGCTGTTGCAATTTTTGGTGTTTGTTCCTTCAACAGATTTGTGATTGTATATTTTGCAATTGGGACAAGTAAACCATCATAAGAACGAGAAACTGGAGTGAGACCGAGTATCATATTTAATCTCCTTTTTAATTACTCTCTTTTAGATGTTTTTTATTAACAATGTGGTATTGTTCTAATGGGAAAGCTTTAAGTCTTTTCAAAACATCAAGTACTTTTTGTTTGCTTTTTACATCAGAATTTATCTCTACTTCTACAAGATTTTTGCCAGTAAAATCTGGGAACTCTTCGTCATCTATATCAAAAACTTTAAGCTCTACTGTTAATCTGCTTAAATGCCTTTTCAATTCTTCAATTTTTGTTTCATCAAGACCCCATGACCCAAGATCCTTTGGATATTTTGCCGATGTTTCTAAATTGAAAGCAAGTTTTTTAACTATAGAATTCAATTCTTTCAAAATCATAAGTTTCCTCCAACAACTGATCTTATAATAGACTCAGATATAATAAAAAGTTTAGAACTTTTTAAAAAATTTTTTTTCATTTTAGCATAATCTGGTAATTGACTCAAACGCAAATCCTGTGCATTTATATCTTTATCGGTTCTTTCTCTAACGAATCCAGGTTTTGAAATAGTAGCAGCAAATTGATCTTCAATTTTTTCCCAAGATTTATCTTTAAATTCAAATGTATTGACAGGTCTATAATTCAATCTCTCGTAACTTGTTTCTATAACTTTATTCATTTTAAAAGGATCGACCCAAATAGTTCCATTTTCTTTCTTTATCTCATATTTTTTAGCAAGTTTCCACCATTCATCCCGATCAGTATCTGTAAAACCAACTCCTAAATTTATGACTTTATAAAACTGTTTCCCATCATAAAAACCTAATATCAAAGCCCCCATACGGCCTTTATTCTTCCCACGACCTTCTTGAACAGCTAATACGCCAAGATCTAAAGTAAAAACAGGTTTAGACTTATAGATTTTTCCATCTGCCGTTCGAACAACTATACCTTCATTTTTTTCTTTTTCGACCCACTTGTTCCAAACTGATTTCAAGTCAGAAACTTTTCCGATTTTATGATCTACTGGATAAATATGCTTCGATTTCCCAAACCATTTTTCGAGTTTTTCAAAATTTGTTTTATAATCTTCATAAGAACTTGAAACTTCTTTATTATCAAGTTCATGAACTTCAAAAGGAAAAAATTCTATATGTTCTTCTTCACCAAGTTCTGGTTTTCTTAACGTTGATTCAGTATCGTTAAAATGTACTGGTTTTCCATGAGATGAAGTCTTTGCAAGTTCTCCAAAAATAATAGCCTGTCGAACTTTTTCTTTTTTCAAAATAGTTTCTATTTCGTTCGACACAGGCATATCTTGACGAATTCTACCATCTTTTGAACTGAACTTTACATCTCCTGGAGTATATTCCATGCCACCTAATTCGCCATCAATTTTTTCTGACGCGAAAATCTCTTGGTCTCCAACTTCTTTTTTGAGCTCATCAAAGCTTAAGGAGACCATACCTTGATGCTCTTTCCAGGATTGTACTTGTTTTGTTAAGCTATTAGACTTGTCAATATGGGACTTCATGTCAAATAACAGCAAATAAAAACTATAGAAAAGAACTAGATGTTTAGACAAACGTTTTAAACAGTTACAGCTTCGGCATCTACTTCCTCAAGTATTTTTTGCAAATCATACTTGGGTTTCAATTTCATCTTATGCTGTTGTTTGTCGTATTCAAGGAAAGGATGTGGAGATTCACGCTTATCTTTTATGAAAAGCTCGATAAACTCTTTACCACCTCGAAGAAGTTCATCTATCGATAATGTCTTGACATCAGGGTTTCCTAAGAAAAACTTTTTATCAAGATATCCAAAATCTGCAAGAGCAATTTCAGGTTCACTTTGGCTAGTAAAATCTTCCCAAAATTTTTTTCGATCTTCAGGCGATAAAAACTCAAAATGTAGATCGGCATGCCCTTTCCCCTTAACAGGTACCTGAGGCATTGCTTCTTTTACTATATCATCTAACAATCTATTATATTCAGCACATTTCATTCTATTCTCCTAACAAAATATTAAGAGAATAAAAGCTTTAGAAAATCTACTGTCCAGTTGAACCAAAACCTCCCAAACCACGTGAAGTAGCATCAAGATCTTCTACTTCTATAACAGGGAATAAACCTACAGGACAAACAACAAGTTGAGCAATCTTATCACCAACTTTTAGTTCTTGTCGCTCATGTCCTATATTTGCAATAATAATTCCAATATGTCCTCTATATTGCTGGTCAATTGTACCCGGACTATTTACAACTATAAGACCTTTGTTCAAAGCATTGCCACTTCTTGGTCTTGCTTGAATTTCCCAACCTATACCTGCAGTACCTGCAAGCCCTGTGTCAATTAAAACCCTATCATTTGTTGAAAGTATCACGTTTTGAGCACCTTCTGACATTTCCTTCAAACCTGAAACTTCAAATTTCTTAACAAAATGATGTATGAAAACATCAGCACCAGAATCTGTTGAATTAGCACGTTCTGGCAATCTAGCATCAGCATATAACTTTTTGATTTTTAAGTTCATTATGCTCCAATCTGAATTTCTTCAAAATGTACATGTGCAGGTTTCAAACAATGAACTTTTTCCCAACATTCAAACGAACAAAATCCATCATCAGTTTCAACATTATCAACATGATAGCTTTTATTGCATTCAGGATTTGAACAATTAGAATGAGACATACCTGCCCCCTAGTTAAAGTTTTTTATATTAACCACAACCAACATAATCTGGACAATCAATACAACGTTGACAACCACCCTCCATTACAACTCTACCACCACAAACTGGGCATTTAATTCCCTTAAGCTCTATACCATCATTTAATGTTTTAGACAAAAACTTTCTAACGGCAGTAAGAAGCGTTGAAACATTATCCCCATCAATTCCCATCAAAGAAACAAGTATGTCTTCTCTAGGGATATTGTGTCTCAAACACAAAGAAATCATACGTCCAAGTCTATTATGAGGATAATCTTCATTTGCTTTATCGACAGTCTCTTTTACAATCTCTCTATCTATTCCGCAAGATAATGCAAGTTTAGAGAGATTTCGAGCTGCTTTATTACAAACTTTTAATTCTTCACCACCATATTGTGAATTAGTATAGATCCAAATACAAATAGGGAATTCTTTTCTTGAATCTTCAGGAAGATATGAAAAATGTAAATAGAATTTTTTACCTTCTCTTTTTATAATATGAGTTTCACCGTTTATGAAAATGTCGGGAAGTTTTATGTCTTTTGCAATAATTTCTCGTCTTGCAGCTTTACTTATATCAGAAAGTACAGATTCCATTGAACCTTCACGATATGTCGTAAAACCATTAAGTCCAAGTTTCCATGCCTTCAAGTAAAGTTCTTTAAAATCATCAAAAGGATAGTCATTAGGAAGATTCGCTGTTTTGCTAGTACTTTGATTATTATAGAATTGAACGACTTCTTGAATTCTCAAATGATCATCAATTTTCAAATCTTTTGTTGTAACAAGATACTTTGAATGATCTTCATCAGGGAAATTATCAAGTAACCATTGATACCCGTAATCTCTTACTTTATTTATCTTGCATAAACCCCTGTTATGAGGCTCATAATAATATTCAAAATCACTATACTCGCCCCTCCAGTATTCATAATCTTTCTCTTTATGATGTTTTAAGAGTTTTTTGACGTTGTCAGCGTCAAGTCCTTCGGGCCACTGTTGACAAATAACTTTTCTCTCATACTCAATAAGAAAAACAGGCTCAATTCCGTTTGAAGTGATATCTGAAAGCAAAGATGAGTTACCAAGCGGCGGAACAGTTGTAGTTTTTGCATTTCTTGCACCATATTTTCTCAACATTGCTCTTGTGTCGTCTGTAATTCTTACAGAATTGAAAAATTCTGTGCTCTCAAATTCAGCTTTTCTATATGCTCCAAAAACTCCTTTTTCTTTAGCAAGTAATGCTGATGTTTGCCATGTAAGATTTTCTTTTAATTGGCAAATTTTCTTAGTGAATTCAACAGCTTCTTGACTATTATAAGGAATTTTGAGCATCATTAAAGTAGAACCCAAACCATTAATCCCCATACCTATTTGACGAAGATTATCTATAACCCATTGATAACTTGGCAGAGGTGCATAAGTAAGATCATTTACGTTGTCAAGCATTCTTGTAAAAATCTTTACATCTTTGATGTATTCGTCAAAGTCAAAATAAGTAGTTCTATCAATTTTTATATGGACATATTGAGTGAGGTTTAAAGAGCCAAGAAGACAGACAGTGCCAATAGATGCTAGACCTCCTATTTCCCCACAAGGGTTGGTCGCTGTTACTCGACCAAGATATGCAACAGGATTGTTGTGCATCATATTATCAGCAAAAAGGACACCAGGCTCTGCTCTATCATAACAAGATTGCATTATCAAGTTATAAAGTTCTCTTGCTTTAATTTTTTTGAACACAACTCCATTAAAACTCTGTTCAAAGAACTCATCGTTTTCTACAGCTCTCAAAAAATCATCAGTTAGAACAACAGAGATATTGAATTTTGTCAATACACCAGAGGTCTGTTTTGCTCTTACGAACTCTTCACAATCAGGGTGTGTAACGCTCAAGGCACCAAGCATTGCACCTTTTCTTATTGAATCTTTTATAATTTCCTTTACTTTCTCGAATTTTTCTGCTCCAAGATAGTTCTTGATTCTATCAACATAACCATCAGCATCACCTTGAACAATACATTGAGAAACAGCGTCCCAGATTTTCATATAAGCTACAACACCAGGATGCTTGATTCCAGTACCTTTAATTATAGAACCACGAGGTCTAATAAAATCAAAGCTTACACCATAACCACCTTCAGAAGCAAGAGTTTTTGCTTGTTCTGTTATGGTTAAAAAGATATTTAACAAATCATCAGGAGAATCATCAGTTTCATATTCAATAGGAAATTGTATGAGTTTGTTTTCTGTTTCACGTTCATATGAAACTTTTGCATTAGAAACAGGAGCAGCAACAAAACAATTAAGTAAAGTTGCTTTCTTGTAAGTAGTCCCTACATTTGCTGTTATTCTCCCGCCAGTAGTACATTTCAATCCTACTGGTTCCCCTTCGACGATTTTTACAAGTGTATGTAAAAAAGGCTCATACCACTCATCAGGATTTTTTTCTACAGATGCAAGGGCTCTAGCAACTCTTTGGAAAGTCTCGTATGGAGTCTCATTACCAAATTTATATTTTGAAGCCCATATTTCTCTAGCAAGTTCAGTTTTAAACATGATGATTTCCCGTCTAGTGTAAGACTAATATGGTTCTCCGATTATTTAAATTCTTGTATATGTAATGAGAGGAGTTCAGCTACAAAAGCTAAAGTTTGCTTTTCTTTAGGTGTGAATTTAAATCGTTCTATTTTATCGCCTTCGATAATATTTTCTATATTTTGTAAGGCTGTCTCAAAATCTTGTTTTTTCTCAGATAACTTTTCGCTCATGTCACCCTTCTTGCATATCAACTAGTTTTGTTTCTTTATCGCCACACTTCTTACAAATAAAGACCTGCATTATCTTATGCAAGTCTTCACCAAAATTCTTACTTTCAACATCAAAATCTATCGAGCCGCATTTTTTGCAAGCGTTCATTTTTATTAATCTCCTTTAATTTATTTCTATAAAAAGGAGCAATAAAAACACTAAAAAAACAAGTCTTTTGTTTATTAATAAGAATGAGAAAAGAGAACTACGTGATGTCTGGTGAGAAAAATAATTTGTCAGTCTACTTCAATATCCTGATCAACTAATTTTTTAACTTCTGCAAATTCATGTTGATCAAACCCTTTAAGCCTTGCAGTCCAATTAGGATTGTCGGGGAGACAATCCATAACATGTGCTACAGTTTCAAAACTTACTGGAGTAAAATTGTTACTGTCAACACCTACATCAAAAGATTTTCCAAAGGGCTCGAGCATACCGTGCGAGTGTCCGTATAAATGCCACGAATTGAAATGCGATTTATGCCAAACACGCATTGCAAAATGAGATAGAACAATAGTTTTCTTTTCAATTTTAATTATATGTAAGTCATAAACTTTATCAAAAACACTACAATCATATCTATAATCATGATTCCCTACAATCAGCTCGATCCGGCCCTTCAATCTCTTTCTATAATGATAAGGGTTCTTAAAGGAGAAATCCCCAAGATGATAGACTGTGTCGCGCTCACCAACTACATTGTTCCAATTATTTATTATTGTTTCAAAGGACGATCGCAATAATGTATAATTTTTGAATGACCAAGATGCGTGTCGGAAGTAAAGAAAATCATTGTAGGAGTTCTCTATTTTCTATTAAGACTTTCTCATATAATTTTTCACCTAAAATGTCTCGAGCAAGAAGTTGCTTTTGTTTGAAATCTAGTATAGTACAAATACCTTCTTCAAATAACTTTCTTACTCTTACTCCGCCAATACCCCTCAGAGAACAAAGTTCGGTTTGTTTATCCGTAATTTCGTATTCTATTCTTAATTGAAGTTTTCTCCAAAAATCAGATCTGTTCCAATGTGCATGCATTTTGTCTATCATATCTAAAGCAGTACACATGCGCTCAGCATCAAACTTGACCTGACGTTTTTGATGTTCTCCCAGTTCTTCTGAAAAAGTCAAACAAGCATAGAAAGCTACTCCAATTGTACCACAACTTTCTGAAATAATTAAGTTTCTATTTCTACATGATGCTACAAATTCTTTTACAAGATCCTGCATTTCTTTCCCAGCAAAAACATCAGTGTTGTCAGGTATATTTGCTAGAGCCCAACTTATAGCATAATCGTCAAGTTTATTCTCAACAAAAAGCCGATTGAAATTAAAATACCAACTTGAGATAGAATATGGGCTATAATATAAGTAAGCAGCAACACGTCCTAGTTTTGTTACCTTATAGTTGTTTCCAACTTTTTCAATAACTTTTATTCTTTCTAATTTTGAGAGCAAATTTTCAGCATCACACCTATCAAGAAAATTGCTTTGAAAAGCTGCAAGACTTCTATTATACCAATCCATCAAAGTTGATATATCATAAACGTTATTCTCAGAAATTTCAGAAATTATATGAAATGCAAGAACATCTTGGTCGTTCATTGTCGATAGAATTGGAGGAATGTTTTCACACCAACTTTTATATCTCATGAATTTATTTTGAGGAAGAAGTACATGAGCATCACCTTTAGGATCAAGCCCGACACGACCTGACCGTCCTACCATTTGTTTTATATCCAAAGGTTCGACTTCTTGTATTCCTCTATGAACACCTACGACAACACATCTTCTGCAAGGTAAATTAATTCCCCAAGCAAGGGTAGATGTTGCAACTATAATTCGTATCCCATTTTTATCTTTAAACTCATTAGGAATTCGTACTCTATCTTCGAGAGTAAGTTCCGAATTATGGAGTTCTACTTTTTCACCCATATCTTTTAACATGGTAAAAATTGATCTACCCATATTTTTTGAATGAACAAAAACAATGAATTTATCTTCTTTAAATTGTTGTGTAACAGCAATTGCTTTATTCATTTTGTTTTTTTCAACAGATTGATATTTCCCATAATCATCATACGGTTCATAATGGATATCAAGTTGACAAGGCCTGTAATCCGAATTTATCAATTCTGATTTTTTGCCATTCAGACTAGAAAGCCAACGCGCAAGTTCATCAACATTCGGCATTGTAGCAGAAAGAAAAATAACGCGACAGGAAGGATTCTGTTTTGTAAAACGCATTATTGCGCTCTCAGCTTTATCTCCTCTCCCTTTTACGCATAAAAGATGAGATTCATCTTGAACAATAGTTCCTGCCTCTAATAACCAATTGTTTTTTTCTATTGCAATTCTTCGAGTACGACTGTCAAGCATTTCGGTTGTCATTATAATTATATGTGCATTGTTGAGTTCTTCAACGCGTTTTTCTGTAAGCTGATAATCTCCTGTAACAATACTCACATTTAATTTTGACCATCCATGATTTGGATTTGTCCAGTCTTCATATTTCTCTTGTGAAACTGCTTTCAAAGGAGAAAGAAAAATTGCTTTCCTGCCCTTAGCAATAGAATCGCTCATGAACATTTCAGCAACAGTAGTTTTTCCAGCAGAAGTAGCAGCAGCAACTACACAATTGACATCCTGATTATAATATGCAAAAACTTCAGATTGAACTGGATTAAAAAATTCAAATTTGAAATTCAAATATGGAAAATTTGATGTCGGTACAAGTTCAATGTTTTTCTTTGTTTTGAGTTGTATTGAAGATTGTTCTTGCTTTTGTATAAAATTTTGTTTTGGAAATTCTATCTTCATTTGTTCAGATTCATCAGTTTCTTCAACGCCTTGAGCATAAATTTCGACATTTCTTACCTGTCTTGTCCCTGTGCAACCTGTTACAAAAAATTGAGTACACCCATAAAATTCGCCTTTTCTTCCATTACGTTTTTTCATGGGAGCATCACATTCAGGACAATGAACAGCAGGCTCATTTTCTTGAGGGTCTGTAATTGTTTTGGGTATGTTTATGTGTCCTGTCAAGGACATTGAAGTTTTGCAATTGGGATATGACAAACAGCCATAAAATTGGCCCCTGATCCCTTCTCTAAGAACCATTACGCTTCCGCAAGACTTACAAAACTTTAAATTTGTAATTTCTTGTTTGAACTCATCAAGTTTTTCTTTAAGACGTTCTTTCCAATTCGACATCCGATGTGTTCTTTTAGCTTTATCTATGGGTTTTGAACTTTTTTTATCCAGCAGAACACATCGAATTGCATCTTCACCAAGAGACCGTGAAGTGCCTGCAAATTTATCTATCGAGGAATAGATACGAACAAAAATTGTTGGATTTTGTGTTTTTAAATCATAAATAATTTCATTAGAAGCTAGTTCATCTGCTTCAGAATAAATCCCATAACTTCTAAGAAAATCTTCGAAATTCTCTTTTAATATCATAACTGATGTTGAAGTCATTATTCTCTCCTAAGTACTATTTATATCTAAATAATTTATAAAGTATGCCAAAAACAAAAAGCCCCTGGAAGTTATTCTTCCAAGGGCCTTTTAAAATCCAACTTTTTAATAATCGAATCTAGCAAGTTCTTTCAATAATTCAGGTTTTGTTTGTTCACTTGACAAAATTTCTTGTGCAAAATCAATTTCAGCACCATCTTTTAAATACTCAAATGCTAGAATTGTACGAAGTTCTTTTAAAGAAAGAGTTCCAACATTCTTATTTCCAAGTTTTTTCTTAATCTTATTATACTCTTGTTCTAAACTACGAAGATCAAAATTACATATTTTAAGAATTTCTGATGCAACTCTTTCTACATTTTTCATTCTTTAGCCTCAGGTTCTGCTTTTTGTTTTTCTTGAACTTCTTTTTTTTCTTGCTGAGCATTGAATGTGTTGTAAAGACGTCTGTCGACACTCAATAAACGTTTAAAAGCTGGAACTCCATTTACAACACCAAAATTCAAAATTTCTTTTAACAACCGAACAGCAGGATATCTGTCAACCATAGAACTATATCGCATCATAATTCTTCTAAGTTCCATAAGAAATTGTGCAACATCACCTACTGTTCTTTTTTCGGCACCTTTTTCTAAAGACATTAAAATTGTATTTCTTGGTTTTCTAATTCTGGGATTGTCGATCAAAGGTGTAATTTTTGAAAGAATTTCATCATTACCTTTACTTGCAAGAAATTTTCTTAAAAAAGTAGAATAAACCTGAAATTCTTTTGAAATTTTCTTTTCCGCTGCAAGATCAGTTTCAGGTTTTTTTGTTTCAGCTTCAAGTTCTAAAGCAGCAGTTTTTATTACATTTGCATAATTTAATAATTGGTTTTGCATGTATCCTCCTTAATTTTTTCAAATTCAGATAAAATTCTGTGTTGAATGTTTTTTCTAAAATCTGTATTGAGTGGATGTACAAGATCTTTAAATTTATCACCCACTCTTTTTGATGGCATTGCTATAAAAATACCTTTTTTCCCATCAAGAATTTTTATTCCATGTACCACAAGTATGTCATCTAAAGTGATGCTCACATAAGCTCTTACTTTTTTATCATCGGAAATAGTGACACGTACTTCTGTTATTTCCATGACACGTATGGCGAGATAAATACTTTAGAAAACTGTTTTGATCTTGCGCTTGCTAGAGCAAGATCAAATACTAAAACCAGTAATAAGTACTTCACCTGTCTTTTTATTAATACGATATTCCCGACGATAAACAGGAAGGTTGAGTTGTTGTTCACCTAAAGGAGTAAGAAAGATGACTTCTTGATTTGAAGAGCCTTTCCACTGCGACTCACATTTTTTTTCTGAATCAAAGGGCCCCGAGCAAAGCATATCTATGGTGGTTAAAATTTTACTAAATTTTTCTTTGATTTTTGGAAAAGTATAACCTGAGCACAAAAAAATGCTTTTTTTTCCGAAAATCATTTCTGACAATGCAAATATCGAATCATATTGGTCTAAAGGTTCTCCACCCGTAATAGTCAAACCTAAGGACGAAGATTTTAAAATAGAAGATGCAAGTTCTTCTATTTCTATAGAAGTTCCTGCATTGAAATCCCATGTATCTGTGTTGATACAATCTTTGCAATGGATACTGCAACCTTGGACCCAAATTGTGAAGCGATCTCCCGGCCCTTGTACATGACTTTTTTCAATAATGTGATTTAATTTTAAATTCATCTAATCTAGAAAACCATCAACTAATTTTAAAATTTCTTCAATGAGTTCTTTTTTCTTCATTATTTTTCTAAAATCTTTGCCCGCCTTATGTGAACCAGGCACGACAGATTTTATTAGTTCATAATCATTTTTCTTCTTTTTCCAGACATCTAAAGTTACATTGCTTCCACTTATAGTAAAGCAAGGCTCTTCATCATGTTCTGATTTTGATTGCACAATTTGTTCTGCAATAAAACTTTCAAATCCTTGTGTTTTATTTAAAACCTCATCGGCAATTGTTTTTACAGACTTTTTCATATCACCATTTTTTCAAGAATCCTGATGGGAACTTCAGCCATAATTGAAACCACTGTTGTATCAATATGCGCCTCGACATTTTCAACAGACTGATTTGGATAAATCCTGTCAAACCAAACTTTAGCTTTATCTTCAGTTCTATCGGGTATTATCTCTTTGACAATACCATTAGAATTTTCAGCAAAAGCACTAAAAGGTTCCGTGAGTCTAACTCTGTCTCCAATTACAATTTCTATATCATAAACATAACTTGTTGACTCAATATTTAAACGCACAGGCTGATCTAGAACTGTAAATTCTATTGTTCCTCTGCTACTATCTTCAATAACTAGTTTTGCAGAACTTACAGTTATAGAGATAGGATCAGTTAGAATGACATCCATTATCTCAAACTACCAGGACGTCTTTCGCCATCAGCAATATTCAAATTCTTGTTGTCTCTCAATCCACCAAGAATACCCATATTATAAGTGAACACAAGATTTGTAGTTTCTACAATTTTATAAATACTATGGGGAACTTGTGACAAAGGACCTGTTTTAGCACCAGTTACTGGATTGAGATCGTTGATTTCGAAAAGTTCTTTAGGCGATGCAACACCGGCATCATATGTAACTTTTTGACGAATACCCATTTTATCCTCCTTAAAGGTTTTGGCAAAAACTTTTAAAGAAGACACAGATAAAAACTATAGAAAATCAAATACTTTTGCTAACTGTGCTCAACAAATTTCTTACATTTCCTATTTTTAATTCTTCAAGAAATTGTCGCTCTTTTATAATACGTTTTTCTGATTTTAACCAGATTCTTTCTAAAATTATTCCTTTAGAATATTTTAAAAAAGAAGCCATTCCTACACTATGAGTGTCCTTTTCTAAAAAGTAACACCACAACTTAGTTTCGCCTGTCATAGATTCATAAAATAAATCTTTTCTTGAAAGCGTATAAGTTGTACCCTCAAAAACAAACGATTTTAATCCTACACAATTCATTTTGTATTCGACATCCGAATATACATCCTTTGCTCTTGAAACAAAAAAATCATAAGTATCTTTATTAAAAAGCAGAGAATGTGATAAATTTATAAGACGTATTTGTTCCATTCTATCAGAACAAATTTTGCAATCACGTAAATGCTCGAGCAACATTGTTCGTTGTTCTTCTGGTACATAAGACAAATTCTTTTCTTTAGACTCGTTATCCGAATCTTCTACGAGCATCTCTAAAAAAGGATTTGTTATATGACCAAACTCAAAAAGATAAGAAACTATTTTTTGTTCTGTCTTGCAACGAGGACAGATTACGACAAATTCTTCTTTTATATTGTTCCAAGTGTTTCTATCGACATCATTAATAGAAAGTAAAGTTTTACAAGTATTACATCTCATTATTTCACCATATATTTTTTTTGAAATTCAATCTTAAATTGTCTTGCTTCTTCTTGAGAACCGATTTTAGAATCGACAAGTTTTACAGGTCTTCTTTCTTTTGATTTTGTATAAGGCGAACCGCTACCACCATTATGGTATTTTATTGCATTTTCTAAATTTATTGTTACACCACAATAAAATGTCAGATCCTTGCATTGTAGGACATAAGCAGTATATTGTGGTTCTTGTTGCTCGATTTGAATAGGAGTTTCAAAATTAGATTGTTGTTTAGATTGCTCAGGTTGTTTTTTTATTTCAATAACTTCTTCACTTATTTTTGGCAATTCAGCTTTTTCAGTCTTTAATTCAACTGGCTCGACTACAGGCTCTACAATAGGAAAATCAAATTTTGAAATATCACATTTTATTGAAAGAAGCGAAACGCATTTTCTACAAACCAAAATACTTGGTGTGACCTTTAAAATCTTAAAACCCACATCATGCTGTTTATACGGTTCAGGACATCCTCTTGAACAATATAAATATTTTTTAAGTCTTCCTGAATCATCTGTGTAAAAAAATTCTTTCATAATTTGATTAATGTCGAAACCGACTCCCAAGCTTTTTGTTTTAAAAGCAAACCATTTCCCCAAAATAGGGATTCTAAATGATTTGAAATTTTTTCTGAATGACTTGAACCTTTTGACAATCTTTCATAATCGATGTAATTTACGACAGAACAAAACCATGACCAAGCAGAAGTAGAGTTAGAAAATTTTTTGCTTTCAAAATTGTGTTGTTGTCTGATTTTTTCTAAATTGTTTTTTGTTCTCGTTGATTCAAGGCTATACGTCGAAAAAACGCTTTCAATAAACATTTCAATTTTTTTTGTATCGAAAACAGATTTATATAATTTTAAAATCGACTCCTCAAATTTTTGATAAAATCTGTCAGCTAAATCGAATATTTTTTTTGAATCGTCTATTCGTTGATAGACTTTGCCTACATGACGTAATGCTATTCCTTGTTCAACTCTTTTCCCAAAAGAAATATTCAATAAAGTTTGAGTAGATTTTCTTATAGGCAAAAAATAAGCTCGAATCGCTCCTCTACCATCATGAGCATTTGAAAAAAGAATAAATTTCTCTATTACATCTTTTGATGGTAATGTTATTTCATCATTTAATTTTATAAGCAACCAAATTTTTTCACCTTTTCCTATAAAACCAGCTGCATGAAATGAAGCAGAACCATTCTGTATTGATTTATCTAAAAAAGAAAAAACATTTATATTCTGAATGCTCTTATAAGACGAATTGACAATTCCTAGAACATCATTCGTATCTGTTCGTACAATTGCAACTTTTCCATCAATTTTCTGTCCATCAACAACTTGAATTCTTTTTGATTCTACTGTCCAATTCAACTTTGCTTTTTGCATTGCATTAGCTGATGTTTTTGTTGTCTTGGGCAGTGTAATCCCAAACTCTCCCCAAATTTTTCTAGACATAAAAACTCCATCTTATCTAAATTTGCTTAATAATATTATAAAGAAATCCAAACAAGTGTTTCATTGTTCAAAATTAATTTCATCATCAGCAAATAATTCTTCTTCATCCAAAATGCTATCTGTTCCCTCGAATTCGTCATCATTGTCATTGATGTCATCATCGTTAAATAGAATTTTATAAATATCATCGTCTTCTGTCATATTTTCCTCTTTCTAAAAACTGTGTTTTATTTTCACAAGATATAACGTTTAGAAAATTTTCCCTTTTTAGCTTTTAAATTGTAGGATTTAACAAAGGAGGATCAAGATGAAAAAAGATTTAATTTATGTTACGACCTGCGAAAACTGTATTCATTCAGATTTCTGTTGTATATTAAATTCTTACACTTGCAATAATTTTATTCCCACCATTGATTCTAATTATAGATATGTACTAGATCCAAATTTATTTGAAATAGAAAAACAAAATTTTGCATTGTATTTATTATGATCGAAAATTAGAAAATTAAATTAAATCTAATTGAAGATTATATGACACATATTAAAGATATTAATGCTCTACGCACATCTTGTTCCTACACTGGAGCTTTTTTAGACCCTTTCAGTGAACAAAAACTTATCCCATTAAAAAAGAAACTTGTCAAAAAAGCAATAAAACAATACAAAAATGTAACGGCTTGTAGCCCATTCTGTTTTCAGCTTCATGAACAAAAACTTCTCTTCTGGTTCAACCATAACGAAACTACTAAAACTTTATCCCATACAATCAAAGCTTCTATAGTTTCATCTATAACTTTTTAGTTCTTTCCAATTCAAATAATTAAAAATGCTTTATGAACTACAAATGCAAAGTCTGCTCTTGGACAGGCACAAGAGGTGATTTAGTACTAGACAAAATTAACTCAAACTCAAATTATGACAATCATAATCATTTGAGACATCCCGACACCTTCAGCACTGATTTCAGCTATATACTCAATGTTCAAAATTGGTGCTACTGTCCAAATTGTTTCAACATGTTTCCAATACCCAGATCTGAAACAGTCCTTTCGCTTGTACATCGTGGCTCAGTAATCTCTATTGTCACTAATAATCCATTCCATAGAGGCCCAACATTCTTACATCTCGGAAGAATTCTTGATTTTGTTGTAGGAGAAAGAAATATATCATTTCTCGGATATAAAGCCCTTGAACATTTTCCTTTCAATCTTAATATGATTCTCAGCACTACTCCAGAATTAGAATTTGAATCAAAAATCGTCTTGAAGATTGTCCACTATTTTCATAAACAACATTTTAATTGTGAAGCACGAGACTATGACGATTATAAGCTTTTTGGGAGATGGGGTATTATTATGAAAAATACTTATCCACTAAGAAGTTGTTCACTTTGTGCTAGAATTCATGATTATGAGACAAAAAAATCAAATGGTTGGCCACTGTCAGTCAAAGCAATTGATAGAATAAAAATGGATACTTTTAAAAGTCTTGCAAATGTGCCATTAAACACAAACAATAAATTCAATAAAATCTTTAATCCGCAAAATATTGTAGAAAAACCACAAATCTGTTGTTGCAACGAAATAAGCAAGAAACCAAATGAATTTTGCTCTATTCATAATATTGCTGACATTGTTGGTACTGCATCACCAAGCAATTTAGCAAGTCTAAATTTCTAAATCTTATAAAGACCTTTAGACTTAATATATTCGATAACGTCTTTATCCAAATAAGATGCAACAGTTTCAAAATTTCCAACACCACAACATTCTCTTAATCTTGTCGAATTAACCTCCACCGGCGGAACATCAGGATCTATATATCTATGTGGCTGTTTTAAACACCATTCAGCACCTTCGAAAACATAACCTTGTCTATTAATCACAACAAATGGTACAATCTTCAAAAGATCTTCATAATTAGACCACTGTGTTATTGTATTTGCATTATCAAGCCCAATCATTAAACTAAAAGAGAAAAAATCCTTATAAACAGGGTCATTCATTAACAACTTCATAAAATGATATGTCTCACCCTGAAATTCATGTGTTATTTCATAATCAAAAACTCTTATTCGAGCATCAACCCTTGCTGCTATACGACACATCTCTAAACGATCTTCAGCGCTTGCAAGATCTTTACCATAAAGATGCTTATAACAAGGGGTCAACCACACTTCATCAAAATCGCTACTATGATTCAAAACTATTTGAGCAGCTTCAATATGCCCATTATGAATCATATTGAATGCTCCGCCCTGAATCACTACACGACGTTTTCTACCCAAAGTCTTATATTGTTTCTGACGCCGCTTTATTTTTGCCAATGTCCCCTGAATCACATCTTCAAGTTCCCAACCATTTTCATTACACGATTGAATCGCAGAACAAAGAAGATCGCCTGTCTCTTCTTTCATTCCACGTATATCGACTGTTCTCGATAACTCAATTGCTTCTCCAAGTATATCATTATGCCGCTCACGCAAAGAACTATGCCCGAACGACTCAACAAAAAGCTCGTCTATCGTTTTTTGCAATTCTTTTGTATCCATACATTCCCTTTCTAAAATATCTTCAATATAATTACTTTTTATGCACCAGGGTTCTATATACAAAAACAATTATAGCTAGCACAACTATATGTTGACTAGCTTTATTGTATGTGAGTTACTTGTTTATCTGCGGTAAGGAGGTCTGTTCCCTGCGGGTCTTCTTTCCTGTTCTCTGGCAGCTGATACTGACAACTGACGCCCTTCGATTGAAGATTGCGAACCTTCTGACAATGCTCTGTCTGCATTATCCAATTCGACAAAACCAAAACCACGTGACCGCCCTGTATCGCGATCCATAATAACTTTTGCAGACATGACACTTCCATACTGTTCAAAATGTCTCTGCAGAGCAGCATCATCCGTGCTAAACGGAAGATTCCCTACATAAATCTTCTGACTCACAAGAACCTCCACTAACGTTAATAATGAAAAATACCCCGTGCAGGACTCAAACCTGCGACCCTCTGCTTAGAAGGCAGATGCTCTATTCAACTGAGCTAACGGGGCAAAGTTTCAT
>JAQUND010000012.1 GCA_028717785.1 Candidatus Nanoarchaeia archaeon
TCTTGAGTTTTAAATTTAGTTCCAATATGAATTCCTGCTTTAAGGTATTCTTCTAATGGTACTAATAATTGTTCATCTGCCATGGAAAATTAGCATTATAGACATTTATAAATTTATTGATATCTTCAAAAGGTTTAAATAGCTTCGAAATACGTTAATATATGAAATTAAAAAAGGTGGAAAAAGAAGAGGAATTAGAAGAAGAGGAAGATGAATATTTTGGTTCAAATAAAGAAAAAGAGAAAAAAGACGATTATTTTGACTGATTCTAAAGATTTTTAAATTAAATTAGTAAACCAAAAGCATGAATATAACTAAATTTGAAGATTCTATTAAAAAAACTATTAAAGATTATAAATTAATAGATAAAAAAGATAAAGTTTTAGTAGCTTGCTCAGGTGGAAAAGATTCAACTACTGTATTATATTTATTACATAAATTTGGATATAATGTACAAGCAGGAATAATTGATTTACAAATAAAACCATTTTCAGAAACTAATTTAAATAATTTAAAAAAATTCTGTAAAGAAAATAAAATTAAACTAAATATATTTGATTTTAGAAAAGAATTTGGATTTGGATTTTGTTATATTAGATCTATTTTAGATTCAAAAAACATTAAATTAAATTCTTGTACTATTTGTGGAATTTTAAGACGTTATTTAATGAATAAAAAAGCACGTCAATTAAAATTTACTAAAATTGCAACAGGCCATAATTTAGATGATGAAGCTCAAACTATTTTAATGAACCAATTTAAAGGTAATATTAAGTTAAATGCTAAACTTGGTCCTAGTACAGGAGTATTTAAAGATAAAAAATTCATTCCAAGAATTAAACCTTTATATTTTACTAAAGAAAATGATATTAGAGAATATTCAAAATTAAAAAATTTTCCAGTTAATTACGAACCTTGTCCTTGTTCTGTAATGGCTTATAGAAGATCTGTTAGAGGAATATTTTCAAAATATGATATTAATAAAGAAAATATTGTAAAATCATTTATTAAAATACTTCCAGAACTAAAAAACTTTTACAAAAATGAAAAAATAAATTATTGTACTAATTGTGGTGAACCAACTCCAAAAGGAGAGTGTAAAACCTGTCAATTAATTAAAAAATTAAATTCTTCATAAGTTTTATAAATTAATAATTTACTAAAGAATATGGCAAAAATAACAAAAGATATGACAATTGAAGAAATTATAACTAAATGTCCAAATGCAGCTGAAATAATGTTTAATTATGGATTACATTGCATTGGTTGTCATGTTGCAGCTTCAGAATCTCTAGAAGATGGAGCAAAAGCACATGGATTAAAAGATAAACAAATAGCTGATATGGTTAAAGAAATAAATAAAATAGCAAATAAATAATTTTAAATAATATCCTTATTTCTTAATACAATGATAATAAAAGAGATTAAAGCTAAAAAGATAAAAGATTCTAGAAAAAAAGATACAATTGAAATTTTAGTAAAAACTAATCAAGGTAATGGAACTGGAGCAGCTCCTTCTGGTGCTTCAAAAAGTAAAAAAGAAGTTATAGACTTTCCAAATAATGATGTTGATGCAGCTGTTTTATTTGTTAATACTATTTTAAATCAAGAATTTAAAGATTATGAAATAAATTATTTTGAAGATTTTAAAAAAGTAGAAGAATTAATAAAAAAATATGATGAAACTGAAAGATTTGAAAAAATTGGTGGAAATACCATAATTGCTTTTGAATTTGCTTTGTTACAAGCATTATCAAAAGGAAATATTTGGAATTATTTAAGACCAGAAGCAAAAGGATTACCAAGACCACTAGGAAATTGTATTGGTGGTGGTAAGCATGTTGAATTACAAAATAAATGTGAATTCCAAGAATTTTTATTATTATCACTAGAAGCAAAATCTTTTTCTGAAGCAGTAAAAGCTAATCAAGAAATATATAAAATTTTAAGGAATCAATTTAAAAAAGTTAATTTAACAGATGAAGGAGCTTTAGCCTTAGAACTATCAATAGAAGAAATTCTAGATTTACTAACAAAAATAACAAATGATTATTATGAAAAAAATAAAATAAGAGTTAGAATTGGAATTGATATTGCTGCAGATTCTTTTTTTGATGGAAAATATTATATTTATAGAAATAAAAAATTAACTAGAGATCAACAAATTAAATATATTATTAGTTTAGTAGATAAATATGATTTATGTTATATTGAGGATCCACTAGAAGAAAATGATTTTAAAGGTTTTAAAACAATTACCAGACAAGTAAAGAAAAATTGTTTAGTTTGTGGTGATGATTTAATAGCAACTAATCCTAAATTATTAAAAAAAGCAATAGATAATGAATCGATAACTGCAGTAATTGTAAAACCAAATCAAATTGGTTCTTTAATAAAAACAAAAGAAGTTATTACATTAGCAAAAGAAAATAAAATATACCCAATAATTTCTCATAGATCAGGAGAAACAATGGATAGAATAATTTCTCAATTAGCAGTTGCTTTTAATTGTCCTGTAATTAAATGTGGAATATTTGGAAAAGAAAGAGAAGCTAAAATAGAAGAATTAAAAAAAATAGAAAAAGAAATAAAAAGAAATAAATGATTTCTTAAAAATAGAAAAGTTTATATACTATAACTTGCTATAGCATATTATAATGGAAACTACAACTATACAAATTTCTACAAATGTAAAAAGTATATTAGATAAAATGAGGGTTTTTGATAGAGAAACCTATAATGATGTTATAGAAAGAATGATCGAAGATGAAAGAGAATTAAATACAAAAACAAAACAAGAAATACAAGAAGCTAGAAAAAGAATATCTTCAGGAAAATTTCTTACACAAGAACAAGTTGAAAAAAAACTTGGATTATAATGCCTTTCAATATTATTTGGGATGAAAAAGCCTTTGATCAACTTAATAAATTAGAATCAGTTATTTCTAAAAGAATAGTTAAAAAAATAAAAGAACTTGGAGAAAGTTATCCTTCTGGAGATATTAAAAAACTTAAGGGACAAGAAGGTTATAGATTAAGAATTGGAGATTATAAGGCTGTTTTTGATATAGAATTAGATAAAATAATTATTTTAAAAGTTGGGCATAGAAAACATATTTATGATTAAAAATAAAATTAAAAAGAAATAAATGATTTCTTAAATAAAGATTTTAAATCTTCATCTTTAATTAAATCCATTACTTCAATTAAAAAGCAATGTGAACAAATATTAATTTTACTTCCACATCTAATACAAGTTGCATCTGTAGTTTCATAGACATTAAATTCTTTTTTAAGTTTCTTTATTTTACTAATTAAATTTTTGTCTCTATCTCTTGCCCAGTACATAAGTTCGTATTCTAAACATCCATTACATATTGGGTTAGTTATTTCTTCGTTACATACCATACATGTTTGCATTGCTACCTCCTTTATCCTACAATTCATCTAGAAATAATTTCTATCATCGCAGGAAATCACATGATAACCTTAATGATAGGCTAATATAAACCAAAATACTGTAATCTTACAAGTTGTATTTTGGTTTTTATTCATAAAATTATATTAGAAAAATTAATTTAAATACATTTGTATACTAAATAAGTTATATTCGGAAGTAGATTAACCAAAAGCTTTATAAATAAATAAAAATTGTAGTATATATATGTTTACCTTATTAAAAAGGGAGGTGATTTAAGTGGTTCTACAGGAGCTTAGTCTAGCAAGTTCAGTGATTTTGAATCCATTAGTAACACTATGGAATAGTTTCGTAAGTATGTTACCTGGATTATTAGCAGCAATAATTGTTTTAATAGTAGGTTACTTTGTAGCATTTCTATTAGGACACGGATTAAAGTTACTATTAGAAAAACTTGGATTAAACAAATGGATATATCAATCAGTTATATCTAAGGCAATTGGACATACAAATGTATCTTCATTCCTTGGAGAAATATTGAAATGGTATATATTCATAGTTTTCTTACAAGTAGCAGTTGATTTATTGCAATTAGGAACATTAAGTGCATTATTAAGCACATTTGTAATGTGGTTACCTAATGTAATAGCAGCAGTAATAATAGTATTTGTTGGAGTTGCGCTAGCACACTATATTGAAATGAGAATAAAATCTCATACAAAAATGAAAGGAATGAATATCTCAGCATTATTAGCTAAGGTAGTAATTTTCTTCGTAGTAGCTATCGTTGCACTAGAACAAATAGGAATAAATGTTTCTATATTAGAAAATACATTCTTAATAATAATAGCTGCTTTAGGTTTAGGAATAGCTATTGCAATTGGAATTGGATTTGGAAGCGGACTTAAAGGAAGTTCACAAAAATTCATAAACAATTTGAAGAAAATGTAATTTCTTCTTTTTCTTTTTTTTATTTTTATTAATCTAATTATTCATATCTTAAAGCATCAACTGGTTTTAACTTAGAAGCTTGTACTGCTGGAAGTGTTCCAGATAAAGAACCTACAATAAATGAAAATAATAATGCTCCAATAATTAATGATGGAGGAAAACTAGCCCTTAATAAATTTGTACCTAAAAGATTAGCTCCAATAAATTCTACTGATTTACTTAAACCTACACCTAAACTAATTCCAATTAAACCACCTGCTAATCCTAACAATCCTGATTCAATTAAAAATACTAATAATATTACTGAATTTCTTGCACCAATAGCTTTCATAATTCCAATTTCTTTTGTTCTTTCTAAAACAGAAGTATACATTGTATTCATAATTCCAATACCACCAACAACTAAAGATATTGAAGCAATTCCAACTAATACAATTTGTACAATACCAAAAATATCTGTAAATGATTGAGCTAATTGTGCAGAAGTAGAAACTGAAAAATCTTCTTCTCCTTCTTTTAAATTTCTTTCACGTCTTAATGCTCTTTTAACATTTTCTGCTATACTTTCAACTTTATCTGCAGAATCAACTTGAGCAATTATGATTCCAATTGGATCTTTTTCATTAAATACTTCTTCATAATCATCTATTGAAATCCATACAGCTGAATCATCATATGCATTTCCAACAGAACCCAAAATACCTATAACTCTAAATTGCTTTCCTTCAATTGTTATACTATCTCTTACTTTAACTGGTTTTTTAAATACTTTACCTTCTGCAACTAATTTACCAATCATTACAACTCCTTTATCTCCAGATTTGAATTTTCTACCTTCAGTCACTTTAATGCTGCTCATACTCTCAACAATTTCTCTAAGGTCTTCTTCTAAGGGAAAAGCTTCAACAATATTATATTTAACTTCTCCCTGATAAGACATTTTTCCTTGTTTAAATGCAAGTGTTGCTACATTTTTTATTCCAGAAATTTTTTTTATTGTATTAACATCATCAGGAGTTAATTTTGCACTAGAAAAACCAGAACCAGGTGAACCACTAAAACCAGTTCCAGCTGTAACTGTAATTTTATCTGCTCCAAGAGTTTCAAATTGATCATTAATTGAAGCTTGTAACCCTTGACCTAAAGAAATTAAAGAAACAACTGCTGCTATCCCAATAAATATACCCAACATAGTTAACCAAGATCTTAAACCACGCTGTCTAAGATTACTAAAAGCAAGTTTAAGGTAGTCTAGAATCATTTTAAACCTCTATTTTCTTCTTTTGTATATTTTATATATAACAAAAATAATTATTAATAAAATAGGAATTATAATAATAAGATTACTTCCTGCTGGAACTAAACCAATTTGTTTAGCTTCTGAAACAGTATAAACTTTTGTATTTAAATTAACTGTACTTACATAATCTTTATTATTTGCATCTTTATAAGATATCATTAAAGGTAAAACAACATTTCCTGATTTTTTAGTCATTAAATCAAAATCAATTGTTTGATAATCATCTACATTAATATCCCCTATATAAAAATTATCTGAAGATAATATATTATAAGATTGAGATTCCATTAATTTTGCATTTAAAAATTTAATAGAAGTTAATCCACGATTAACAAATTTTACACTAACTGTTGATTTAGTATTTTGAACTAAAACATTTTTATCTATACTAACATCTAAATAAGGATAGGCACTTATTGTTAAGGAGATTAAATCTGATTTATTATACATTCTTCCAAATTCATCAAAATAAATTATTTTAATTGGAATTTTGTAAACACCTGCTTCTGCATCAGGTAAAGCAATTAAATTAAAATCCATTGAACTTGAACCATAATTAGTCATTACTGAAATAATTTTTTCACTTGAAGAATCAATTGGTGCAAATGGAACTAAACTTAAATCTAAAATAACTTTAACATCTTTTAAATTATAATTAGCTTTATTTTGGAAATTAATTGTTAATTTTCCTTTATTACCTGGAATTAAATCATCTTGTTTAATATCATTTAAAACTAAATTTGTTTCTATTGAATTTATAAAAACACTGAATTTTTCAGAATCACTATCTGAATTATCATAACTTAATATTAAATCTTTGTAACCTGTTGATGCATCTGTATTTACTCTTATTTTATAATTTAATTGAATTGGTTTATTTGGTTCTAAAACACTAAATGTTTTCTTTGAATCTGATTCAATACTTAATGAAGAATCTGTAGTTAATTTAAAATCAATATCAGTTACATTTTCTGAATCAGTATTTTCAACTTCAAATACTGCATTAAAATAAGTTCCTGGAACTAATGTTGTAGGTTGATAACTAACTAAATCTATATTAATATCTGATGCAGCTTTAACTGTACTTGTTAAAAGCAAAACTGCAAATACTACCAAAATTATATTTTTAATTGACATATTTTATCTCTCCATCTCTTAGATTGTATATTTTATCCGCGTATTCTGCTACGCTAGGATCATGAGTTACTAAGATTATTGTTTTTCCTTGTTTATTTAATTCTGTTAAAAATTGCATTATTTCTTTTCCTGTTTTTGAATCTAAATTTCCAGTTGGTTCATCAGCAAGTATAATATCTGGATTGTTTGAAAGAGCTCTTGCAATTGCTACTCTTTGCTGTTCTCCACCACTCATTTCATTTGGTTTATGATTTAATCTATGACTTAAATGAACCATATCTAATAATTCTGTTGCTATTTTTTTTCTATTTTCTATTGGAATATTTTGAAACATCATTGGAAGCATTACATTTTCTAATGCAGTTAAAGTAGGAATTAAATTGAATTTTTGGAAAATATAACCAATTTTTTTTCCTCTTATTGAAGCTAAATCTGATTCTGTTAATTCTGAAATATTATAACCATCTAAGGATATTTTTCCAAAACTTGGAATATCTAAACATCCAACTAAATTCATCATTGTACTTTTTCCTGAACCTGAAGGACCCATTATTGAAATAAATTCTCCTTTTTCTATAGCTAAATTTACTTCTTTTAGAGCATTTACAATTACTGGCCCCATTTTGTATTGTTTTTTAACTTGTTCTAATTGGATTATCATCCTTACTGGATATTGAACTTATTTATAAATGTTCCTATTGTACAATAGTTACAAATATCAATTGTATTTTAATAAAGCAAGGTTTAAATAAAATTGAATAAAGAATTATTTTAAGTGGGGATGCCGGAGTGGTCAAACGGGGCAGAATTACAAAAAGTAATGCCTAACCTCAAGAGCTGCTGGCTTAGTGCCTACGCAGGTTCGAGCCCTGCTCCCCACATAAATTAAACAAAAAATATATAAATTCAATAATTATGAAATAATATGAAAACAATAACCATCACTCAAGAAGAATATAATAAATTGAAACAATTTGAAAAAGTTGATCAAGAATTATTAAAAGATATCGCTTCTGGAATAAAAGATATTTTAGTTGGAAAAGTAAAAGAAATTTAAAGATTTTTTATTATTCTTTCCACATCTTCTTTATAAATATCTAAATTTGTTTTTATTAAATCTATTTCATGTTGCTGTGCTTTTTTGTCTGTTATTGTAATTAAAAATACAACTTTATGTTCTTCATAAACTAAAAATAATAATCTTTTACCTTCAAATTTCTTTTCACGAAAAAATTTATAACCTAATGGTTTACCAGAATAAGGTTCTAATTTTAATTGTTGTTCAAATTCAAATATTCTTGTTTGTTCAGATTTATCTAACTTTTCTAATTTTTTATCATACCAATCTGAACGAAATACCCTAAACATAAAACATATATAACTTAAGATTATATAAAGTTTACTTAATTAAATACAAAAAGATAACATTTAAATTAGTAATACTTATAAGAAGTGTATAATATTCTATTGAAATGAAACTAATAATAACTAAAGAAGGAAGAAAATATCTAAAAGAAGATATTAATATAAGTTTAAATGAAGGTAATATAAAAAAATTAGTTTTTGGTAAAAATAAAACTCATTCTGGTAATGTAGTTTATGCTGTTGAACCAAGATTTAATGATTTATTAAAAAAAATGAAACGTGGTCCAGCAATTGTTTTAAATAAAGATATTGGATTAATAATAACTGAAACAGGAATTAATAAAGATTCTATTATTGTTGATGCTGGTGCAGGTACTGGTTATTTAGCAGCAACCTTAGCAAATATTTGTAAAAAAGTAACAACTTATGAAAATAGAAAAGAATTTTATAATATTGCAAAAGAAAATTTTGAATTTTTAAATTTAAAAAATGTAGAAATAAAAAATAAAGATATTTACAAAGGTATTGAAGAAAAAGATGTTGATTTAATTACTTTAGATTTAGCACAACCTGAAAAAGTATTAAAATCTGCAGCTAAAGCATTAAAATTAGGTGGATTCTTAGTTGGATATTTACCAACAATAAATCAAGTTATGAATTTAATTAAAGAAATAAAAGAACCATTTATACTTGTAAAAACTTCTGAAGTTATTGAAAGAACTTGGATTACAGATGAACGTATAAGACCTGATTCTAATATAATAGGACATACAGGATTCTTAGTTTTTATTAGAAAAGTTTGTTAAAAAGATTTAATTAAATTTCAAAAGTATATTACTTTTGAATACGCCTAATAAATCTAACTCCCAAATTTGAACTACTAATCCTACCATCTATATTACTACTTATTATAAATTTTTTTCCGTCTGTAGAAAAAATACCAAATGGTTTTTTATTCATTTTATGTAATATGTTTTTTGGGTTTACTTTATATTTTTTATTATCTGAAGTTACAACTAAAATATCTTCATTATGAATTTTATTCCAAATATAATTTATTTCTTGATTTTGCTCTTCCCCTTTTGTTCTCAATTTAAATAATAATTCTATTCTTAATCTAGAACAATTTAAAAGAGGTATATGCTCTTTCTGTTGAGATTCAAATTTTGTTAATTCTTTTAATAAATAATAGGGTTTATTTATATTATCTTTAAATACTTTAATTTGAGATACTTGTTCTATTGGAGGAAAAATATCAATAACAGATATTTCTTTATTTCCAAAATTAGTTACTAATAATTCCATACCAAATACTCCTTTTTCAAATAATATTTTCTTTTTTAGGTTTAATGGAAAAATATAATTACTATTATAAAATTTAAATTTTAATTTTGGAAGAGATTTAAAATATTGAAAAATATTAAAACATACACTTATCATGGCTATAATTCCTGTTATAATTAATATAATTTCTGACATCATAAGAAGATAACATATTATTTATTAAATCTTACTAATATCAACTAAAACAAATAAATCTTAAAAACTTAAAAGAAAACATTTAAATATAAGACTTCTTTAAACCAGATAACTTAAGTTGCTTATTCTAAAGTTATCTGGCTAAAGTAAAGTATATACTTTAGTATATAAATATAACGAAAATGATACAAAAATATTTACTAGATACAAGCGTAATAATAGAAGGTATTGCATCCAATTTAATTAAAGAAAAAAAATTAAAGGGAAAAGTAATAATCACAAATGCATCAGTTGCAGAACTAGAAAATCAAGCAAATAATGGATTAGAAATTGGTTTTATTGGTTTAGAAGAATTACAAAAACTTCAAGAATTTCAAAAAAAGAAAAAAATAACTATAGAATTCCTTGGTCCAAGACCAAATATTTCTCAAATACAATTAGCAAGATCAGGAGAAATTGATGCTTTAATCAGGTCTATAGCACATGAACAAAAAGCAACTTTAATTACAGCAGATAAAGTACAAGCTGCTTCTGCTAAAGCTTTTGGAATTGAATTAAAATTCATAGAAATGAAAAAGCCAGAATTAAAATTAATGCTAGAAGATTATTTTGATAGTGAAACAATGTCTATTCATATTAAAGAAAAATGTCATATTGCAGCCAAAAAAGGTAAACCTGGACAATGGAAGTTAGAAAAATTAAAAGATAAATTAACAGGAAAGCAAGTTCAAGAATTAGCAAAAGATGCAGTTGAAAAAACAAGAATGGATCCTGGTTCTTTTGTTGAAATTTCAAGAAGAGGATCAACAATAGCTCAATTTAGAAATTATAGAATTGTTATTGTAAAACCACCAATAGCAGATGGTTGGGAAATAACAGTTGTAAGACCAATCAAAAAATTAAATATTGATGATTATAATCTTCCAGAATCTTTATTTGAAAGAATAAAAAATAAAGCTAGAGGAATGTTAATTGCAGGTGAAGTAGGTTCGGGTAAAAGTACTTTAGCACAAGCAATAGCAGAAATGTATGTTAAAAATGGAAGAATAACTAAAACAGTTGAATCTCCAAGAGATTTACAATTATCAGATGAAATAACTCAGTATAGTAAAAACTTTACATCTAGTGAAGAAATTCATGATATTTTATTCTTATCCAGGCCAGATAATATAATATTTGATGAAATTAGAGATACTCCAGATTTTAAATTATTCATTGATTTAAGATTAGCAGGAAGTAATTGTATTGGAGTATCACATGCAGCATCAGCAATTGATGCTATTCAAAGATTTATTGGTAGAACAGATACTGGAATGATTCCAAGTGTTGTTGATACAATAATGTTTATAGAAGCAGGAAAAATAAAAAATGTTTTAACTTTAAAAATGAAAGTAAAAGTTCCAAGTGGAATGACTGAACAAGATTTAGCTCGTCCAGTAATTGAAGTAAGAAATTTTGAAGGAGATAAATTAGAATATGAAATCTATTCTTATGGAGAAGAAACAGTTGTTATTCCAGTAAATGTAGAAAATCAACCAGCAGTTAACAATTTAGCTTTAAAGGTTGTAGAACAAGAATTTAGAAAATACGGAAATATAAAAGCAGAATTAATTGATAGTAATCGTGTACGTGTTTACGTTCCAAAATCAAGAATTGGAGAAGTTATTGGTCGTGAAGGTAGTAATATTGATAATACTGAAAAAAGATTAGGTATTAGTATTGACGTTGAAGAAATAAAAGAAAGACAAGAATCTGCTGAATATAAAATATCAGAAACAAAAAAACATATAATTTTTAAATTAGAACATAAATATATTAAAAAAAGAGCTGATTTTTATTTAGGTGAAGAATTTTTACTAAGTGGAATAGTTGGAACAGATGGAGAAATAAGAGTTAATAAAAAATCTGAAATTGGTCGTAAGGTTGTAGATGCAATAGATATGAACAAAAAAATAGAATTAAGAATATAAATATTAAAGTACAATAATGGTTATAAAGAAAAAAATCTTTTATTTAATATGGTAGAAAAATTAACAAAAATTGTTGAAGAAAGTGAATTAAAAAATGGAGAAAAATTTGATCTAAAGATAGATGAAAAAAATAAGATTGTAACTATAGGAGTAAATTACAATTTATTAAACGAATTAAGACAGAATAATCATAATATAACATTTAATAGGGGTGGATATGTGATTAATTTATCTTACGAAGATGGAAGAACACCAGAACAAATAATTGATAGATAAAAAATAGAATTAAGAATATAATTAACTTTAAAAAATACTTTTTCTTTTAAATAATATAGGGCTGTAGCGCAGTCTGGATAGCGTAGAAGGTTCCTAACCTTTTGGTCGTGGGTTCAAATCCCATCAGCCCTGTTTAAAATGATAATATACCTTTCACAACAAAGAATAGATGAACACAGAGAAGAGAAAGAATTAGAAGATATAATAGATTTTTGTAAAGAAAGATTCAAAGATAAAGATCAAAGGATTATAACTGAACATGTAATAGGTTTACATGAAAAATACAAAATTTCAATTATCAATTATGAAGAACTAAAAGATAAAATTTGCGATGAACTAGAAAAGTTTCTTTTAACATATAGATCTTGTAACCCAAATTAATTTAATTCTTTTCTATATCTAATTCCGGGATTTAAATAATTAAATTTAATATAAATTAAATAAATTAATGAAAAAATAGCAAAAATTGTAAGAAATGATATTAAAACTAAAAGAGGAATTAATTTTAATAGACTATTCTGTATAAAAAATATACTTAAAAAAATAAGAAGTAAAATTATAATAATTAAAAAAAGAAAATTTAAAGTTAACTTTTTAGATTTAATTAAAAAATAAATACTTAAACTATACAAAAAGGTTACAGACATAAAAAAACTAGCAAGAATAAAAAATGGAAAAATAAATTATATGTAGGAAAAAAAATTATAATAATACTAAATATAAATAAAAAAAGTATAAATATTGCAACTACTTTAATAAAATTCATTAATTTTGGACTAATAAAATATAAAGGGTGTTTTGTTTTTATTATTTTATCTTTAATTCCTTTAAATCTTTCTTCGGATTTTAAAGTATAAATATATTTTATGTATACTCCAAATAATAATAAAAAATATATTCCAGTTACAAACAAAGATCTAAAAAATGAAGTTTTATGATAATTATTTATAATAAAATAAAACCCTATAGCATTAACAATCCAAAATGCAAAGATATAAAAATAATTTTTCTTGGTTAATTCCATATTATAATTAGTTATGTAAATTTATAAATTTTCCTAATTTAATTCTTCATCGAAAACTGTTTTTATTTTTTTAACTGTAATATCCCAACTAAATTTACTTGCTGTTTTTCTTGCATTACTTCCTAATATATCTCTTAAATCTTTATTTCCATACAATTTAATTAATATTTTAAATAATTCATCTTCTGCTTTAACATTAAAAAACATTCCATTTTTTCCATCAATTAAATAATCAGGTATAGCTCCAACAGGAGTTGTTACAACTGGCAATCCAGAAGACATTGCTTCTAGTGTAGAAAGTGAACTTGTTTCAGTTAAACTTGGCAAAACATAAACATCCATAGCTTGTAAATACTGATTTTTATCATCTACAAAACCAGTAATTTTAACATTCTTAATTCCATTAAACATTCTTCTTTGTAAATAAGCTCCACCACCAACAATTAATAAAAATTTATTTTCTATAGGCAAATCAGCAAATACATTTCTTAAAGTAATTAAATTCTTTTCCTTACTTATTCTCCCCAAATAACCAATAACAAATTTACCTTCTAAATTTAATTTTTTCTTAGCTTGTTCTTTATTTGTGGGTTTTAATAATAAAGAATCAACACCTAAAGGAATAATTGTTTCTTTTTTATGAATTCCTTCTTTATACAATATTTTTGAAATTGTATTAGAAGATAACATTAATCTATTACATTTAGTATAAAAGTTTCTTTCATAATTTCTTGTTAAAGAACTTAAAATTAATCTTAATTTAGAAGTTGCTTCAGAACAAACACTAAATCTTTGTCCTTCAATAGCATGAACATAAGCGATAATTTTTTTATTCAATAATTTTGCAAATTTCAAAGTTTTTGTACAAACAGGACCAATATCTTGTAACCAAACCAAATCTGCTTCTTCAACTAATTTTTTAATTTGTTTATTTTTTGGTTTAGGAATATTATAATTTGCTATTTTTATTCTAGAAACTTTAGTTCTTATAATTTTAATTCCTTTAAACTCTTTTATTTTTCCAGGAAATCCAGGACATAACAAAGTAATATCATAATAATTAGCTAGTTTAGGTAAAACTCTTGTTAAAAACATACTAACTCCATCTATTTTAGGTAAAAAAGAATCTGTTGCTACTAAAATTTTATTTTTCATATTAATTTGTAAAACCTCTCTGCATATTTACAATTATTTTTTCTACCTGCAAATTTTGCTCTTAAAAAAACTATAGGTAAAAATAATAACATTACATGTATCTGACTTTTAAATTCTCTTATTGCTCTTAATTTAGTCCAAAATGTTTCTGATACATCAACAAAAAATAAAGGTCTCTCTTTTTCTTTAGTATTATATAAATTCCAAACATCAAATCCAAAAACATCAATATTAGTTTTTAATTCTTTTACTGCTTCTAAAACTACTTTATTAACTGTTTTATGATCTGGCAATGGATCTGAAGGACTATGTGTAAATATTTTAGTAGGGTTATATTTTTTAATTAATTCTTTAACTTTATCTTTAATATGCATTTCTTCTATTTTAGAAGCAATTTTTGCATCAGGCAGCCCAAAGAAAATAACATCTTTAGCACCAACTAATCTACTTGCTTTTTCACTTTCTCTTATTCTTTTTTTCTTAATAATTTCTTCTTTTAAATGGCTTAATTCACCATAAGAAAATATAATAGTAATTACATTCTTACCTTGCTTAGCATAAACTGCACTTGTAGCTCCTACTCCAAGTATCTCGTCATCTGGATGTGCACAAAATAATAGAATATTTTCATTTCTATCTACAAAATTAAAAATTTCTTGCTTATTTTTATTTTTCATAATTGAATATGCGCCAGCGGGGATTCGAACCCCGATCACCGGCTTGGAAGGCCAGCATACTAGCCATTGTACGACTAGCGCATAAAAGAAAAAGATATAAATCCATATAAAAACCTTTTTATTAATAAAAATGGAAAAAAATCTATTAAAGGCTAAAAAACAAGAAATAAGATATCTAGCAGATAAACTAACTAAAGAAGAAATGTTAGAAATCGCTGAAAAAAATAAAAATAATACTTTTGGTTTAATTTCTGGGATAAAAGATACATTTTCTAGAGAAAAAGCAGAAATAAAATTAGTTAAAATATTAAAAAGGTATGATCCTTTCTGGCATATTGTAGCCGAATCTGTAGTTGATTATGAAAGAAGATCAAAATACAAAGTAATAGTAGGAAAAGAAGTAAAAAAATTAAGAATAGGTATTACTGAATTTGAATCAGAAGAAGGAAAAAAAGATTCTACAGTTACATTTGATTCTACAGATATTTGTCATGAACATAGAAAAAAAGAAATTTTAATTGATGGTGCCGTTGATGTAAAAAATCCAAGCAATATTAAAAATGATGAAAAATTTACAGTTTATTTAAATGATAATCATAAAAAAATAAAAGAAGTAGAAGAATTAATGAAAGATGATGTTATTGTTGTTCCAGTAATATTAAAAGCCGCTTTCATATTAAGAAGTATCTTACAAGAAATAATAAATCCAGTTTCAGCAGATAAAATTTTAAATGAAAAAATAGAAATTGGGCAATTAGTGCTTTATTTTAGGCCTTCTTACATTTTTGAATATTCTCATTCTAAAAAAAATGAAACTAGATATGTAGAAGTAGATAGTATAACTGGGAAAGTAAGAACTGTAAAAGAATTAGAACATAAAAAATCTAAAGAAATATTCACTGAAAGTGCTTTATTTGATATTGGAGTAAGTGCTCTTTCTAGCTTAGTTCCAGGTGGAGAAGCAACATATAAGCTAGTTAAAGGAATAAGTGCAGAAAGAAGACGTAGGAAGAATAAAGCCTAATAACCAAAATATATTTAAGTTTATATTCTAATAATAAGTATGCAATATCAGAAGGTACATGCTAAAGAGGTAATAGAACACTTTAATTCTAATCTTGAAGGAATTTCAGAAAAAGAAGCTCTTGAACGTTTTAATAAATATGGTCCAAATGTAATTAAAAAGAAGGAATCTATTTCAGCATTTAAAATATTTTTAAATCAATTTAGTAGTTTTATAACTTGGATATTAGTAGTCGTAACAATTTTATCATTTTTATTAAATAAAATTACAGATGGGATATTAATCTTAGTAATTTTAGTATTAAATACTATTTTGGGTTTTATTCAAGAATATAAAGCAGAAAAAGCAATAGCTTCATTAAAAAAATTAACAACTAAAAATGCAATAGTAATAAGAGATGGAATAAAAAAATTAATTCCAGCAGAACTTCTTGTTCCTGGAGATATTATAATAATAGAAGAAGGAAATTTTGTTCCTGCAGATGCAAGAATAATTGAAAGTTATAATCTAAAAGTTGATGAAAGTATCTTAACAGGAGAATCATTACCTGTAGAAAAAATAAATTTTATAATAAATAAAGAACAAATAACAGAACAAAAAAATATGGTTTTTTCTTCTACTTTATGTGTTTATGGTAAAGCAAAAGCAGTTGTAATTGGAACAGGAATGAATACTGAAATTGGAAAAATAGCTAAAAATATACAAGAAATAAAAGAAACTAAAACCCCTTTAATAAAAAAATTAAATGAACTTGGAAAATTAATTTCAATTTCTATAATAATAATAGCTGTAATAATTTTTGGAATTGGATTCATCTATGGAAATAATATAATTGATATGATCTTAGTTTCAATGAGTATTGCTATTGCTGCTATCCCAGAAGGTTTACCAGCTATTATTACAATTACTTTAGCACTAGGAATACAAAAGATGTCTAAAAATAATGTTATTATTCGAAGGCTTCCAGCAGTAGAAACTCTAGGAAGTACTAATGTTATTTGTGTAGATAAAACAGGAACAATAACTAAAAATGAAATGACTGTTCAATCAATTTATGCTAATGATATGTTAATTGATGTAACTGGAACTGGTTATGAAACAAAAGGAGAATTTTTATATAAAGATAAAAAATTTAATCCTGAAGTAATAGAACAATTATTACAAACAGCTTATTTATGTAATGATGCAGATATTAATTCTTTACAAGGAGATCCTACTGAAATAGCTTTACTAGTTGCAGCTAAAAAATCAGGATTACAATTAAAAAATTATCCAAGGATGCAAGAAATTCCATTTTCTTCTGAAAAAAAATATATGGCTACACTAAATAAAATAAGAGATAGAGATATTTACTTTGTAAAAGGTGCTCCAGAAAAAATACTAGAATTATGTTCATTTATTGAAATAGATGGAAGAGCAAGATGGTTAGGAACAAAAGAAAAAGAAAAAATTATTGAAATGAATGACTTAATGGCATCTAAAGCACTAAGAGTTCTAGCTTTTGCACATTCTAAAACAAATAAATTTGAAAACTTAATATTTACAGGACTAATAGGAATGATTGATCCTCCAAGAGAAGAAGTAAAAGAAGCTGTAGAAACTTGTACAAAAGCAGGAATTAAAGTTGTAATGATAACTGGTGATCATAAAGAAACAGCAAAAGCAATTGCAAAACAAGTAAGTATATTTGGAAAATTAATTACTGGAGATAAACTAGATCAAATTTCAACAAGTGAATTAATAAATTCAATAGATGATATTGCTGTATATGCAAGAGTTGACCCAAAACATAAACTAAAAATAATTAATGCATTAAAAGCAAAAGGTTACATTGTAGCTATGACTGGAGATGGTATTAATGATGCTCCAGCACTAAAAAAAGCAGATATTGGTATTGCTGTTGAAGCAGGAACAGATGTAGCTAAAGAAACAAGTGAAATGGTTCTTCAAGATAATAATTTTGCTAGCATTGTTAAAGCTGTAAAAGAGGGACGAAGAATTTTTGATAATATTAAAAAATTTATTAATTATATTTTATCTTCTAATCTTGGAGAATTATTAACTATTCTTATTTCAGTATTCTTAAATTTCCCATTGATATTATTACCTTTACAAATACTATGGATTAATTTAGTTACAGATGGACTTCCTGCTTTAGCTCTAGGAACAGAACCAGAAGAAAAAGATATTATGTTAAAAAAACCTAAAAGAAAAAATGCAAATGTAATTACAAAAGATTCTGGAATGATGATGTTACAAATTGGATTATTAATGGCAATTGGTACTTTATTCTTATTTAAAATATATAATACTTATTTTGGAATAGAATATGCACAAACAGTAGCATTTACTTCTTTAGTAATGTTTCAAATGTTTAATGTATTTAATACAAGAACAACCAAATCTATATTTAAAACAGATTTCTTTTCTAATAAGAATTTATTATATTCTGTTTTAATTTCTGTAGTATTACAAATAATGATTATTTATTTATGGAATGATTTCTTCCATGTTGTAAAATTAAGTTTAATAGATTGGTTTTATATTATATTAGTTTCATCAAGTGTTTTAATATTTATTGAATTAAGAAAACTTTTTAGTTCTAAAAGTATAGAAAATAATCAATACTGAAATTGTTAATATAACCGAAAATAATGTGTAAAAGGGAACTGTTTCTTGATCTGGAATTACTGTACAATCAATAGTATAACTTTCTTGTTGTTGTCCTTCTGCATTATATTTTATAACTGTTTTTTTACCCACACCCTCTTCATTTATACTTGTACATTCATTTGATTGAACATTATATTGTGTTCCTGTTAAGGTAGATATAACAGTACCACACTCTCCTTCGATACAACAATAATCTGAATCACTTGTAACTGTTGGTAAACCACTGCATATTTGATTTGAATAACAACTAATTCCAAATAAATCACTACAATTCAATGTTTCTTGATCTGGACCTTCAAGACAATATTTTCCATCTTCAGATAATGTAATACAATTACTAATAATTTCAGGATCACATATATCACCAATACCATTTCCATTTATATCTTCTCGTAAAGGATTATACCAACCTAAAGGTTTTTCTGAAATAGGAGGACAATTATCTTCACTATCACAAATAGAATCATCATCTAAATCAGGACAATTATTTGAATTTGAACATATTTTTGTTGTATCATCCCACGTACAATAAAATCCACATTTATTAGGTTCAGATGTAGTTAATCCTTGACAATCATTTATATTATCAAATCCACTACAACCACCAGTATAACCATCACAACTATTACAATTACTATTGGTTATAGAATAATAACAATCACATCTTGTTTCAGATCTACAACTTTGTTCTCTATTTAACAAAATATTATTATAACTTGGACATATTTCATTAGAACATTGTTGTGGAGTTACAGTACAACTAGCATCAGCATAACAATCAGGATCATTACAATCAACTAAACCATCACAATCATTATCTAAATTATCCGTACAAATTTCAGTTGCACCTGGATTAATATTTGCATTATTATCATTACAATCTATTTCTCCACAAAATCCACCTTCAGTTTTAAATTCATCTTTATCTAAATCTGTTCCTAAAAAATCTTGACCATTACAATCTTGATCTATTCCATCGCAAGGTATTTCAGTTGTAGGTATACAACCAGTACAAACTGGATTATTTGAACAATCATTATCGAGACAATCTTTTAATCCATTACAATTATTATCTATTTTATCATTACAACTAGTTTCGGTTGAAGCACAAGGGAATAAATGTATAACTCTACTAATAACCTGTCCAGATAAAATTTGAACATTTGATTCAAGATAACTTTGGTAACCTGTCAAACTTACTGAAATGGTTTGTAAATTTTTTGAATTTAATCTCATAAGAACACCCCCACTTAAGTTAGTTAATAAAGGAATACCCGAAATAACAGATGATGCACCTGATAAAGGTTGATTATTCTGATTTAGAACAACTATATTTAGAAGACCAGTAGTTGAATTAGGATTTAGATAGATATCATAATAAGTATCTGCTACTATATTCTTTCTTGAAGAATTAAATAAATAAAAATTATTAGAAACATATGCATTTATAATATGCTTATTTTCACAAGACCCTACATCAAAATCTGCATAATATCCCATATTTTCAGAAAATGCAAATCCCTTATAAAATGAACCACACTTAATTTGAATTTGAACATTACTAATTCCAATTCCAGTTTCAGAATCGATTACTCTTCCAGATAAACTACGAGCAAAAACACTTGTAACACAAAATAACATAATAAAAAATAATACTATCAAAATCCTCTTTTTCATAATTATTAATAGAATTATTTATTTAAAAACATTACTATTTCTTATTTTTATTAATAGCAAACTCAATTTGTTTATTATTCCATCCTTTTTTTAATAAAACTTCTTTAATTTGGTTAATATTCATTCTAGTTGAAGCTTCTTTAACATATTTATCCAGATTAATTAAATCTTGTTTATTAGTAAATAATCTTTTTTTCATTAATTTAACTGAAATTATATTTACTAATTCTTTGAAATTATATTTACCTTTATAAAAATTAATATAATAAACTCCTGCAACAACTAAAATAAATAAAAATACTAAAAATCCATAGGGATATTTTGGAATACAATCTGAACACCATCCTTCTTCTAAAGGGCTACAAATTTTATCCCCACATACTGGTTCATTTTCAAAAGGCACATTAGAAATTTCTCCACTATACAAAAATGTTTTAGTCTCTGTTAAAGCATCTAAACCTCCATAACCCAGTTTATATAAAATATTTAATGAACTTACAACCGGCCATTTAATTATTGGATCTGTTTGAACAATTTGATAATTGGGGGTTAAAATACTAGTTTCATCTATATTTTGTGTAACTGTTTTTGGAATATATTCAATAATATATTTATCTTTAATATCACCAGAAACTGTAACTGTTTTTTCTACTAATATATATTCTTCAGAAAAACCTGAAAGATATTCTATACTAACTGCATAAGCATTTGAAATAACATTAATATTTTTCTGTAAATTAAAAGTATTTTCTTTATCTTGTGTTACTTCATTTGGAATTTCATAATAACTATTTAATTTTGAATCAAATTTAATAGAATCTACATTTAAACTTGAAGGCATATTATTTCTTTGATTTAGTAATTTTTGTAATAATAGTCCATATTCTTGTTCTTTAGCACTTTCTTGTTTTGTTGTATCTGCTTCAATTAATTTATAATCACTTTCAAACTTAGTTAAATTGAAATTTAAATCATTAACTAATTTGTTAAAATCTAAAGCTTCTGATAATCCAGAAATACTTGCAGTAGTAGTTAATTGACTAGAAAATGTAGTTAATGAATCTCTTGTTGAATTTAATAAAGAACTTAAAGCATTTTTAACAGATTCTATTTGAATAACAAAACTTTCTGTACTAGAAATACCATTTACATCTGTAACTTTTAAACTAACATTATATTCTCCAATTGTTTTATATAAATGTATTACTGATTTTTGATCTGAAGTATTACCATCTCCAAAATCCCATAAATAACTAAATGGTTCATTTCCAACTACAGACGCATTAAATATAATGGGTGTATTTGTTCCTGTTCTTTCTGGAATATCATTTAAAACTATAGTTGGTGCTGAAACAACACTAAAATCAACAGATTTTGATTCAATTATATCTGAACCTGAAACTAAATCTAAATTTAGAGAATAATCTCCTGGTTGTGAAGGAGTTAAAACATCACTAAAATCAATTGGTTGATCAGATTCATCTAAATAATATTGAGTTACCTCACTACAATCAATTAATTGTGGAATATATTTTATTTTTGAAATAGGTTTAGCAAATCCATTAGGGCCATTAGTTATTGATAAAGGTTCTATACTCAAGCTACCTGCACTTTCGGCCATAAACTTTAAAGGATAAATACAATGAATATAATTTGCATATTTTACATTATTATTACAATTAGTCATTATTCCTTTTAAGTCTAAATTAAAACTTGTATCAAATTTTTTTTCATAATCACCATAAAAAGTAGTTATAAAATAATCTAAATCATTTGCATAATTACAATTTCCACTATCACAATAAAATCCACGATTTATTGCACTCGGTAACTGAAAGGCTATACTATAATAAGAAGTTGTTGCACTTGGTCCTTTTGAATAAACACAAACTAAATAATTTTGATTTTGTTTTTTTATAAAATTTAAATTCTCATTATTAATTTCACAATATTTCCAAGCATAATTAGAATTAGGTGTATTTGCATCAATTAAACATTCAGCATCATTAGTACCATCATTTATAATAACTTTATTTTGATTTCTTATTCTTACTCTTAAATCTCCATTTGAATTTACTGTTTTTATATAAGTTCCAATTTTATATGATTTAGATAAAGGAAGTGTAATATTTTCACAATATTCATCTTTTTTATTACCTCTAATGTACAAATCTGCATTTTCTGGAATTGTATTAAATAAATAATTTGCTGAAATGGGTAAATAATCAATATTTCCATTTGTTTTTTTTAATGGTCCAATATATTCCCAATCTACTATTCCATCATCATTAATATCTAAACTAGGAGAAGTTATTGGGTTATCGCTTGATCCTGTTAATTTTAAAAAACCATTTATGTTTACAGATGAAGGTTTTGTAGAACTATACGTATTAATATCAAAACCATAATTTGTATTGGTTCCAGCATTACTAAATTCAATTGTTGGATTATCAATTTGTGCTGTTTCTAAATTATAACTAGCTGGAATGATACTACCATAACAAGTACCTTCTAAACTTTTTTCTGTAGAAAAACCATCTATATCTATTACTAATTTTGTATCAATAGGCAATCTAGAAATATTTAATACTAAATCACCTTCAAAAAGTCTTTGAGGTCCATATTCTATATTAGTCAAATTTAACTCTATTCTAGATGCAAAACAGATATTTAAAAATAATAAAAATACAATTATAGATAATAGAATTTTACCTTTCATTAAATCAACTCTTTTTTTAATTAATTAGCATCTATTATTTATAAACGTTACTACTTAAGATAATACAAAGATTTTAATATTATTTAACTAATAAAAAATTATGCAAGTTTGGTTATATACAATAGTTAGTGTTTTAGTTGTAAGTTTAATATCTTTAATTGGTATAATAACTATAACAATTAAAAATAACATATTGAATAAAATTTTATTATATTCTGTAAGTTTCGCTGCAGGTAGTTTACTTGGAGATGTTTTTTTTCATTTATTACCTGCAGACAAAAATTTAACAATTTATAATTCTATATTTGTTTTAATTGGAATTATGATATTCTTTATTTTAGAAAAAATAATTAGATGGAGACATTGTCATATGTTAACAACAAAAGAACATCAGCATCCTTTATCTTTAATAATTTTAGTTGGAGATTCTCTGCATAATTTTATAGATGGTTTAACAATTGCAGCAAGTTACTTAATTGATATTAAAGTTGGAATAGCAACTACACTAGCAATTATTTTCCATGAAATACCCCAAGAAATTGGAGATTTTAGTGCTTTAATTTACGGTGGATTTTCAAAAGCAAAAGCATTAATATTTAATTTTTTATCTGCACTTACTGCTGTTTTAGGCGCAGTTATTATTTTAATAATAAATAATATTAATTTAGTAGCATATTTAATTCCCTTAACTGCAGGTGGTTTTATCTATATTGCAAGTTCTGATTTAATCCCTGAATTACATAAAGAAGTAGAAATTAAAAAATCTTTATTACAATTATTATTTTTTACAATTGGAATTTTATTTATGTTAGGATTAACATTTATTGAATAGGTAAACAATCATCTAAACTTTTCAATAAACAATCTCTTATTAAATCTGGCTCTATTTCATTTGGAATTATACATTTTTTTCCGGTTGTTTCCTCAATTACATAAGGCCAAGCAAGAAGAGGTATAGCTAAATCTTCATCTAGAATTGATTCTTTTAAATAAGGTAATATATTACAACCTAAATTTATTAATTTTTGAACAGGTTTTATTTCTTTACCTTCACAAAAATAAGCTATTGAAGGATCTGAAAAATTCGTAGCTAAACTCCAACAATATCTATTCCAAGATTCTATTAATTCTTCAACTTGTTGTTTAGTTGACATAAAAAGATTAAGAATTTTTAGTATTTAATTATTTATATAATGTAATTTATATTTTCTTAACTAACTTTCCTTGTTTTTGTGGTATTATCAATGATTTAGCATTACTAAATTTTTTTTCTAATTCTTTACTATCAAAATATTTATCTAAAAATATTGTTAAAGCGGCTAATTCAGAATGTGGTTGTTGTGTAACTGAAATATTAAAATCTGCTAATCCATAAATTTCTCCTGGAACTTTAGAACCACCAACAATTACAAGTAAATTATCAAATTTTTTTATATTTTTAATTTCATCTTGTACTTGCAATCCATATACTGTTAAATGCACTATTTTACTATTTTTTTTCTTTTCTTTTATTAATTTAATTTCATCTTTTACATATTCTATTTCAAATGGGCCACCAAATTCTTTAGTAATATCATTAACAGTTTCTTCCATTCCTGAATCTTTATCTCCAGAATAATAAATTTTAGATGCTCCAAAAGCTCTTGAAATTAAAGCTAAATGAGTGCTTATTCTTGGATCTCTATGTATTCTATGATCTAATCTTAGTACTTCTATCATGGTACGAAATTAAAAAAGAAACATTTAAATGTTTTTAATTTTGAATTAATCTATGTTAAAAGACAAAATTGAGCCATTTTATAATAAAAATTATAAATTACTAATGTTAATACCTATTATAATATTAATAATTAGTATGGTTTATCTTGGTTTTTTCTATACTAAAAATGGAGATTTTATACATAAAGATATTAGTCTTAGTGGGGGTATTACGGCTACTGTTTATACTGATAAAGAAATTAATCTTGAAGATTTAAGTGCTAAATTAAATGGTGCTGATGTAAGAAGATTAACTGAATTAACAAGCGGTAAACAATTAGGATTTATTATAGATACAGCTAGTACAGATGATAAAAAATTAAAAACAGACATTGAAAATTATTTAGGTATAAAATTAGAGGATAATAATTATTCTGTTGAACAAACAAGTCCTTCATTAGGAAGTTCTTTTTATCAAGAATTAATCTACACTTTATTATTCTCATTTATATTTATGGCTATTGTTGTTTTTGTTACATTTAGATCAATAGCTCCAAGTTTAGCAGTTATATTTGCAGCATTTACAGATGTTGTTGTAGCTCTAGCTTTTGTTGATTTAATTGGTATGAAAATATCTGCAGCAGGTATTGTTGGATTTTTATTAGTAATTGGTTATAGTATTGATACAGATATGTTATTAACCACAAGAGCAATTAAAAGAACAGAAGGAAATTTATTTGAAAGAATGTTTAGTTCTGTTGTAACTGGATTAACTATGTTAGCTACTACAGTAATGGCTTTAACAATAGGAACTATTTTTACAACATCCCCAGTATTAAAAGAAATTTTCATAATAATTTTAGCAGCTTTAGTTATGGATGTATTCTCAACTTATCTAACTAATTCAGGTATACTAAAATGGTGGTGTGATAAGAAAGGTATAAAATGAAATTCAAAAAATTATTTACAAATTGGAGAGTAATTATGTTATTACTTTTCATAATATTTGCATATGTAGCTATAAGTCCAAACTTTAATACAAAAGGAGTTGTAGTAAAAGCCATAGAATTAAACAGTTCTGCTTCATTTGCAGGTTTTGAAAATCCTGGATCAAGTATAAGTCCAACACAATTAGAAAGAATAACTTCTATTAATGGAAAAACTATATCAAATTTACAAGACTATTCTAATATAATAAATTCAATAAACAATAATGAAACTGTAAGAATTACTTCTAATAAAAGAGAATATGCTTTAATAAAATCAGATAATATTGGTTTAACTGTTAATAATATTCCAAGTTCTAATTTAAGAAAAGGATTAGAATTAGCAGGAGGAACTAGAGTATTATTACAACCTTCTGAAACAATAACTGATCAAGAAAGAAATGATTTAATTGCAGTTATGGAAAATAGATTAAATGTTTATGGATTAAGTGATTTAAAAATAAAAGCAGCAGATGATTTATTAGGAAATAAATATATTTTAATTGAAATTTCTGGAGCAACAGAACAAGAAGTTAGAGATTTAATTTCTCAACAAGGATTATTTGAAGCAAAAATAGGAAATGAAACTGTTTTCGTTGGTGGTAAAAAAGATATTACATTTGTTTGTAGAAATGATGGTACTTGTTCTGGAGTAAGAGAATGTTTACCTCAAACAGATGGAGAATATTGTAAATTCGAATTCGCAATTTCTCTAAGTCAAGAAGCAGCACAAAGACATGCAGATATTACAACAAATATCCCACTAAAAACTTTAGAAAGTGGAGATCAAGTTTTAGAAAAAACTATTGATTTTTATTTAGATGGAAAATTAGTTGATTCTTTAAATGTTATGGCGGATTTAAAAGGAAAAGTAACAACACAAATTGCTATTTCTGGTCCTGGAACAGGTAAAACAAGAGAAGAAGCCGTTAATGCAGCTTTAGCAAATATGAATAAATTACAAACTATTTTAATTACAGGTTCATTACCATATAAACTAAATATTATAAAAATAGATACCATATCTCCAACTTTAGGAGAAGCATTCTTAAAAAATACTGTATTTGTTTTCTTACTTTCAATAGTTGGTGTTGGTTTAGTAGTATTTTTTAGATATAGAAAATTAAAAACATCTACTGTAATTATAATAATTGTTATAAGTGAAATTTTTATTACTTTAGGTGTTGCAGCATTCTTAAAAAACAGCCTAGATCTTGCTGCAATAGCAGGTATAATCGCAGCTGTTGGTACTGGAGTAGATGATCAAATTGTTATTACAGATGAAATAAATAGAAAAGAATCTTATTTTAATTGGAAAGATAGATTAAAAAAAGCATTTTTCATAGTATTTAGTGCTTACGCAGCAACTGTAGCCGCAATGTTACCATTATTAAAAGCTGGAGCAGGTTTACTTACTGGATTCGCATTAATGACTATTATTGGAGTTACTGTTGGTGTATTTATAACCAGACCTGCATTCGCAGCAATTTTAGAAATAGTTTCTGAAGAATAAAAGGAAAGATTTTTTAAAATTAAGAATTATAATAAAATTTAGTTAAATTCCATAAAAAGAAATAGTTAAATTTTTATATTCTAATAATTAATCTTTTTAAGACGATATTTTTTTTATATAATAATAAAATAAAAAATGAAAACCCAACAATATTTATTATCCCTATTAGAAAAAGGAAAAAATTTATCAGATGGAACTTTAAAATTATTAGATGCTCTTGGCAAACCTAAATTAAAAGTAGCCATGATTAGTTATTATTATCAAAAACCGACCATTTCAGGAGTTGGAATTCATGTCCAAAATCTAGCAAAAAATTTAATAAAACATAACTGTGAAGTTCATATATTTTGTCAGGGAAATGAATATGGTTTTTATAAAGAAAATGGAATAATAGTTCATACCATAGGAAAAATTTTAACTACGGTTAACGATAATTTTTCTAAAAAAAGATTAGAATATGATATTTTTGAATCTGAAGTTGTAAAAGAAATAATAAGAGAAAATTCAAAAAGAATATTTGATATAATCCATACTCATGGAGCCCTTACAAAAGCGGCATTTATATTAAGAAAAGTATATAATATAAAATGGATTCATACTTTTCATGCAATAGAAAAATTAAGGATTAAAAAATTAAGTAATGAAGAAAGACAATTTGAAGATCTTATCTCCTGGATAGAACATACAGTTAATTATTGTGATGGTTCTATATTTGTTTCAAATGATTTATTAAAAGAAGGGGTAAAAAATTATAACCTCAAATCAAAAATAATTATTCCCAATGGAGTAGACTTACAATTATTTAATTATTACCCTCTAACTAAAAAAAATGTCTTATTTATAGGGAGATTTAGTAAAGATAAAGGTATAGATATAATTACTAAACTTATTCCACCTATAATGTCTATAAAAGATGTTACATTCACAGCGATTTGTCCTGGTAGTCCAATTTATGGAGAATTAGGAAAAATAAGAAAGGATATATATAAAATGCAAATAAAATATGGGGAAAGATTAAAGATAATAGATAAACCCCAAGATCAACAAATTCTTAAAAATTTATATAGAAATTGTCAAATTTATATTCAACCCTCAAAATATGAATCTTTTGGATTATGTATTTTAGAAGCAATGATTACAGGAAGACCAGTAGTTGCTTTTAAAGTTGGAGGAATTCCAGAAGTAATTGGAGACGCAGGATTTACCGTAACAAATAGAAAAGAATTTATTTATACTGTAAAAGAATTATTAAAAAATAAAAATGAATGTATTATGGTTGGAAAAAAAGCATATAAAAAAGCAAAAAAATTTGATTGGGATTTAATAGCTCAAGAAACAATAAAATATTATGAAAAGGTAAAAAATGAATGAAAACATTATTTATCCATCCTTATTAATCATAGTAGGTATTTTACTAGCTACTGCAGTTATAATCTTTCTTACAAGATTTTTTAATAAAATTATAAGATTATTTGAACTTTATCCAGAATCTAAGGGTATATTAAACATTTCTTCAAAATTTATATCTTGGTTTTCAGGTTTAATAATATTTTTAATATTTGTTAGATGGGCATTGCAAATATGGAAATTAGAATTTACAACAAAACTCATTGAAAAAATTATAATGACTACCCCAAAATATATTTTGGCTTCATTTATTATTCTTTGTGGATTTTATATTTCAAGAATAATTAGAGAAAAATCAAAAGATTATAACTTTAAATATAAAAATAGGATACTTATAATTATAGATTTAATTGTACATATGACATTTATATTTACTGCATTATATTCTATAAATGTAAACATATTATTTTTTATAGAATTATATAAAGTTATACTTTGGACTATAGGTTCTATTGTTACATTAATTATTAGTATAGTTATAGGCATACCCTTAGGAATGAGTATATATAAAAGGAAAAAATAAATTTCTAATTGTTGACATCTAACTTTAAATTTTGTAAATATTATTAAAAAGAAAGCTTTTTTAATAACCAATTTATATTATATTTATGAAATTAAAAGAGAATGTAATTAATTCTATAATTAGTGTATTTATTTTAAGTATTATCATTATAGCAGCTACAATATATTTTATTTATGAACAATTTTGGATAGGACCTATCTTTATCAGTTTAGGATTTTTACATCTTTTAATATTAAAACTTTTCAAAAGAAATTTAAAATCTATTTGGCCGGATCTTATATTTGGTATTATTGATAATGGAATATTAATTATAGCTGCCATAATAGGAGCAGATTTTGCTGGAATACTTGGAGCAATAGTAGGTGGAGCTTCTGCAAATGCAATTACGGATGGTTTTGCTGGAATCTTCGAAGGATGGACAGCCCAATATTTAATAAAACATAAAATAAAAGATAAAAGAACCGCATTAAGTGCTTCAATAGGTAAAATGACGGGTTGTTTCTTTGGAGCCGGCATTATTATGACAATATTATGGACAATAATTTAGTAACTTTTATAAATAAACAAAAAATAGTATAATTGAGGTGATAAGATGATATCTGAACAAGGTACATTGTATATTCTTTTAATAATATTGGGAATTGGTATTGGAAATTTATACGGTTTAAGAATGATTTTCCAATTAGAAAAGAAAATTGCAATGTTAGAACAGGCAATAAGAATGTCTTTTAAAAGAAAAAGATAAATTTATTAATTCTTAATTTTCTTTTTTTATATGAATATCCCATTTCATTTAATAACAATTTTACCATTGTGTTATTTTTTATATCCTCAAATTGGATTAATTAGTACTATATTTTTATTTTTAGGTGGATGGGCATTTGATATTGATCATTATTTATACTGTATTGTTAAACATAAAAATTTTTCATTAAAAGATTGTTATAATTTCCATCATCCTTGGGCTAAAGAAAAAGATTTACTTCATATTTTTCATACCATTGAATTTTATATTTTAGTTTTAATAATTGGATTATTTGTAAAAGAAATTTTCTATTTGTTTATTGGTTTATTATATCATATGACATTTGATTTTATAATGATTTTATATGTAAAATATTACAAAAAAGATCATGAAAAAACAGATAATTGCAGAACTAGATCTTTAATTAGTTGGTTAATAAGACATTATTCTCCTTCAAAATCAACTAACTTAAAAACATTATAACCTTTAGATTTTAATTTTTCATATCCCTTTAAATCTGGAAGATCAACAACAAAAGCACATTCAAAGATATTTCCACCTACTTTTTTAATTAAGTTACAGGCAGCCATTGCAGTTCCCCCTGTTGCTAACAAATCATCAACTAATAAAACATTTTCACCTTTAGAAATTGAATCTTTATGTATCTCAATCTTATCAATACCATATTCTAATTGATATTCTTCAGAAACAACTTCTGCTGGTAACTTACCTTTTTTTCTTATAGGTATAAAACCAAGATTTAATCTATGAGCCAAAGCACTTCCAATAATAAAACCTCTTGATTCAATTCCAGCAACACAATCTATTTTTTTATTCCTATAACGTTTAACAAATTCATCAATCATTAAATTAAATCCTTCTTTATCTTTTAATAATGTAGTAATATCTCTAAACATAATTCCTTGTTTCGGCCAATTAGGAACCGTTCTTATTTTATCTTTTAATTCTTTCATATTGAAGTACTCCTATTATAAAATTCATCTAATTTAGATACTGCTTGTTTATAATCCTCTTCAACACAACCAGTCCATTCATATAGTTTATCTTTTGGATCAAACATATGAATATGATATTTTTGATTTAAAGAATTAACTCTTTCAATTAAATCCGAAACTGGTTTTTTAGGATTAATATCATGAATAACGTAACAAACATTTCCTATAAATAGTTTAACTAAAACTTCATTATTTAATGGAATAATATTCTCAATTTCTACAATATGACCGTTAGCATGTTTTTCAAGAATATCTTGTAATTTTATTCTATAAGGCATACTTAAATTAAATAAGAGTAGTTTAAAAATATTATTATGCTTTAAAATATAATTCAATATATTTAAAAATAATAAAAATAATTAGTAATATGGTAAAATTAAGATTACATCAATTTCTATCAAAATCTGGAGTTTTTAACAATAAGAAAGAAGTTATGGATGTAATTCAATCAGGAAAAATAAAAGTAGCTAATGAAGTTATTACAGATGTAGATTATAGAGTAAATCCAAAGAAAAAGAATATTTATTATGAAGATAAAATACTAAAAGTTAAGAAAAAAAGATATTTTTTATTTTATAAGCCAAAAAGATACAATTGTCAAAAAAATCAAAAAAAATCCATTTATAGTTTAATTGAACAATGGGATCTAGATGAAACTACAAAAAAATCCTTATTTTCTATTGGTCGATTAGATGTTGATTCTACAGGGTTATTATTAATAACAAATGATGGTTTTTTATCAAACCAAATTTTAACACCTGGAAGTAATATTAGAAAAACATACTTAGTTACAATAGATAGACCAATTAATGAAGGTGATTTAAATAAATTAAGAACAGGAGTTGTAATAGATTTAGAAGATAGAAAATATAAAACAAAACCTTGTGAAATTGAAGTAAAAAATAATAAAGAAATTATAATAACTATAACAGAAGGTAAAAAAAGACAAATAAGAAGAATGTTTGGAGCTTTAAATTACAAAGTAAAAGAATTAAAAAGAATTGCAATTGGAAATTTAAAATTAAATGATTTACAACCTAAAGAATACAAAGAAATAACAAAAGAACAAATTTATGAAAATATTTTTAAATAATTTTTATATATTTGATCTTCAACTTCCTTTTCACTAATATTTTTAATTTCAGCTATTATTTTTATAGAATATTTAACATTAAAAGGTTCATTTTTTTGATCTTTTATAGGGGATAAATAAGGACAATCTGTTTCTGTTAATAATCTATCTAAAGGAACTATTTTTACTAATTTTTTCATATTTTTATTAGTTGCAAGAACAGTAGGAACTGAAAAATAAAATCCATACTCTAATGCTTTTTTAACTAAGGTAGAATTTGCATTAAAATAATGTAATACAACTTTTGTTTTAATCTCTTTTAAAATTTCTATAGTTTCTAATTCGGCTTTTCTAGAATGAATGATTAAAGGTTTTTTAATTTCTTCAGCCAAAACAATAAATTTCTTTAAATTATAAATTTGTTTTTCTTTTTCTAAACTTTCTTTAAAATCTAATCCTATCTCTCCAAGAGCGACAATTTTATCTTTATTCTCTTTAATTAATTTGATTTCTTTATCTAATTCTTCTTCGCTAATTTCTAAACAATGTAAAGGATAAATTCCAAGAGCCAATTTAACATTTTTATATTTTTTAATAATTTCTAAATTCTTTTTCATAGAATCTAAATTAACTGAATTTGTAATTATAATTCCATTAAAACCATTAATAATAGAATCTAAATCTTTTTCTGGAAAAAAATCTAAATGAGCGTGATCATCAATTAACATTTTTAAATTTCTCAATAGTTTTTATTAATAATTTTTTAACATTGTCTGAGTTTTTATTAAATACATCTAATATTTGTTCCCAAGTTACACTTTTTTCATCTTCTTTCCAACAATCATAATCAGTTGACATTGCAATTGAAGCATAAGGAATTTGTAATTCATTAGCTAATATGGCTTCAGGAGCAATTGACATGTTAATAACATCTGCACCCATTAATCTAAACATTTTAGACTCCGCTTTTGTACTAAATCTTGGTCCTTCTATTGTTATTACAGTTCCTTTTTCATGAATTGGAAAACCTAATTCTTTACTTGTATTAATTAATAATTCTCTTAATTCTTTATTAAAAGGTTCTGCCATTGGAGTATGTTTAGGTCCATCACTAAAATTTTCATAAAAACTTACTTTTCTATGTCTTGTAAAATCAATAAATTGATCTATTATAACAAAATCCCCTCTTTTAATTTCCTCTCTTAAAGAACCACAAGCAGTAGTTGTAATAATATGTGTACAACCTTCTTGTTTTAAAGCATAAATATTTGCTCTATAATTTACTTGAGTGGGTGGAATTTCATGATGTTTTCCATGTCTGGATAAAATAACAACATCAACACCATTTAATTTTCCACATGTTAGTGTACTAGAAGGAAATCCATAAGGAGTATTAACTTGCTTTTCTGTACAATTTTGTAGTAATTTTGGATCGTCTAATCCAGAACCACCAATGATACCTATTTTTACCATAAATTAAGATAATAAAAAGTTATTTAAGATTTATTGTAATAATTTATCTATATAATCAATTATTTTTAATTGATCTTTTATACTATTTTCTAATTCTAAAGCTATAAAATTAGAAAAATAATTTCTTGGATAATGTTTTAAATAATCTACTTCGGATAAGGAAGTTAAAAAATGTATATCATAACTCAATTTTTCTAAATCCGTAGTTGAGTTTATATAAGGTTTATTTGCTATAGCACTAATATGATTACATTTAGGCAAATTTTTATTTATAATATTTACATTTATTTTATAAACATCTGGTATGACTATATGAGTATGTTCTAAATGAGCAAAATCTAAACAAACACCCCCAAAATTATTTATTTCTAATTCATTTAAAATACCATAATCATTTTCTACACAAAAAAGGTTATTATATTCTTTTGTTTTTAAGTTTAATAATGGATGTTTATTTTGATTATGAATATTAAAAATTTTAGTGTTATATCTTTCAATTAAATAATCAATCTCTTTTTGATAAAAATCTGATTTTAAATGAACAAAGGGTATTTCTTCTACACTAGTTTCTTCTAATAATTTATAAAGTTCTATTCTATTTTCATAAGATATTGTTGTAGGAAATAAAGCAATTTCTTTTAAATTTAATTCTTTTACTTCATTTAATTTAACTTTCCACTCTAAAAAAGATGTAATTGTAGGTAAAATTTTCATTTTAATTATTTTTATGACTAGACAATTAAGACAAAGAAAAGATTTATAAACTAATTCATATAAAAAGATTTATTCAACAATATAAAATGACATCTGAATCTAGAATAAGATTTGAACCCGGACTAAAATTAGCTAGACATAAAAGATTAATAGACTATTTAGACGGTGAATCTGTTTCTCCAATTAATATTGAAATAAGTCCTTCTGGTGTATGTAATGCTAGTTGTGAACATTGTTTTTATAGACAAGATCCAGAAAAGACTAAAGGATTAGATGCTATATTCTTAAAAGAAGAAAGAATGGAACCTTTAATAAAAGAATTTTTAGATTTTGATGTTAGATCAATTAGTTGGACAGGCGGTGGAGAACCAACATTACATCCTTCATTTTATAAATTTGTAAAATGGGCTTATGATTCTAGAATTAAACAAGGATTATTTACTAATGGTTTATCAAAAATAAACTTTGATCCTTCTAAATTAGATTGGATAAGAGTTAGTAAAACAAATAAAGATTGGAATGTTAATAATTTAAAATATTTAAGAAATTGTAATACCCTTGGAATGTGTTTCAATTACAATGGAGAAAAAGATAATCAATCAGTTGAAGAAACACTAAAAATTGCTGAAGATATCAAAGCAACATACGTTCAATTAAGACCTGTATTACCTATAAATGGAGAAAAAACAACAGTTGAAGTTCCACAAATAGAACATCCATTACTTTTTATTACAAATTATAAATTTATAGGATCAAATTCAGATAGAGAATATGAATTATGTGAAGCATATCATTTTAATCCTTTTATATGGCAAGATGGAAATGTTGATGTTTGTGGATATCATAAAGATAATCCAAAATTTAATTTGGGAAATATATATAAAAGTAATTTTAAAGAGATCATGCAAAAAGCACCAGCATTTATTCCTGTAGAAGATAATTGTCAAATTTGTTGTAAACTTAATTCAATGAATTCTATAATTTATGGGATGAGAAGATTAGTGGATGTGGATTTCCCATGATACAATTAATAAATGGTAGAGGACAATTAGGAGAAGAATTAAAAAAACAATTAATTGAAAATGATATATTTAATGATAAAGAAGCAATAATATATCATACTTGGAATTTTTTAGATAAATCTGAAAAAACACAAAAAGAAGAATATAATAAATTTAAAAAATATTTAGAAACCGTAAAAAATACTCCTTTAGTATTCATTTCTACTTATTCTCAACAAGCAAATCCGTATAATTATTATAAACAATTAAGTGAAGCTCATTTAATATCTAATTATGAAAATGGATATGTAATAAAATTACCTGTTATTCTAGGTAAAGGAATATGTCAAAAATTTAAAGATGATGAAGTAACTCCATATGGAGAAATAGAATTAATTACTATAGAAAGGGCAGCTAAAAGTGTTCTTTCTGAATTAGAAGAAATATTCTATAATGCTAAAAGAATAAAAAATATCAGAATAAATGGAGACTTGGTTCCTGCAGAATTAGTTTATCAATTAATACAATTTGGTAAAAAATAATTATTTCTTTAATAATCTTTTAACTGCACCATAACTATAACCCATAATTCTTAATGAATAAAATACAGGTAAGAAAAATATAAATTTCCAATAAAAGTCTTTCTTTACTAAATGAATAATTGTTTTATAAATTGCATAAGCAGGAAAAACAAAAACTACAGGAATAACTAACCAAGGATTTTTCATAGATTTTCCAATCCAAACATCATGATTCCAAGTTTCCTTAAAATTTTCAGTATTATAATGCCAAACATCTGAATCAACAACTAAAGATTCTATATTATGTTTTCTAAAAAAAGTCTGATCATCAGCATAACCTAAACTTAAATCTAATGGGCCATATTTAAAAAAAGTATCTCTTCTTATTAAATGGAATATCATTCCCTTTTCAACAGCGCAAACCCTATATTTAGTATAAGCTCTTGCCCAAATTTTATCAAGATTACCTATTTTTTCTGCATGATGCATTGTTCCTACTGTTTCTCCATTTAAAATAGGTTTAATTAAATTACTAATATAATTAGGACCAAACTCAAAATCGGCAATAGTAAGCATAAAAATTTTACCTTTAGCAATTTTAGCGCCAGCATTATTTGCCTTACCAGGACCCATTTGGAACCCTGTTAATTTTATTCCCTTAACTCCATATTTTTTAAAACTCTGAATTACTTCCCATGTTTTATCTGTAGAAGAATTATCTACTGCTATTATTTCTATGGGCTTATAAGTTTGATTTAATAAAGAAGTTAAACATTTTCCTAAATATTTCTCTTCATTATGTGCTGGAACCATTACAGAAACTAATGGTTTACCGGACATTTTCTTTCCTTTTAAAATTGGCATAAAAACAAAAAATAAAAACCATTTAAATACTTAACGAATTGAAAAATAGTAAAATTAAATTTTTAATTATAAAGCTTCAACTATAACAAATTGTGCATCTTTTCCAATTTTTTCTTTATATAATTGTACATATTTTTTAGCTTCTTCTACATAATCTTCAAAAACTTTTAATCTTGAACCATCTTCAGATGTAAAACGTCCAAGATATTCCCATTTTTCAAAAATATACGGAAGAGGATACCACAATCTTCTTCCAATTAAATTTAAAGTACCTTTTCCAATTTTATCCTGACAAAACATATCAACAGAATTATTCCAATCTCCTCTAAATCTTTTTCCAAAAGATTCTTGAACTAAATTATTAACAATCTTTACTATATTTTCTTCTGCCATTTTAATTATAAATAACTTATATTTATAAATGTTCATATTTAGTACTACTACAAAGTTAATATCAAATCTTAATATGTAACATACCAAAAATAGTCTCTTTTATTACTTTAATATCTTCTAAATGTATTAATTTCAATAAAAATAATAAAGGTACTAAAATAGGAATTAAAATTAATCCGTAATAACCTAAATAGTAAGCCAATAAAACTATAAAAGATAATAAATAAACCCAAATAAATTCTTTCATAATTTTATGTTGAATAGTTAATAAAGTAAAAGCTAACATATTAGCTAACATAGTAGCAAAACAAATACCATAAATACCAAATTGAGGAACAAGTAAAATGTCTAAAATTAAATTTAATAAAGCAGATGAAACTAAAGGAATAAATGCTTTTTCTGGTTCTAATTTTCCAGTTAAAGAAGTATATTCTAAAAAATAAACAGTATAAAATAAAACACCTGTAATCAAAATAGAAGTATATAATTCAATACCAGAATAAGCTGGAAAGAAAAATTTAATTATTAAGGGTAAAAATGAAACTATTGTTACAGATCCAAGAAGAGATATAAAGTAAGATATTCTCATTGTTCTTTTAAGAACATTTAATGAAACCTTATGATTTTGTAATTCAGATGTTCTTGTCAATAAAAACATAGATAAAGCCAAAGGAATTAAAGGAATAACACTTGAAAGTTTCATAGATATATTATATCTAGCTACATTCTCAAAAGTAGACATTATACCTAATACAGAAGAATCAATCCAAGATAAAAAGTTAAAAGATAAAATAATTAATGAAACTATAATTCCCTTTTTAAAATATTCTAAAATAATTTTATAATTAATATTAAATTTAGAAAATATATTTTTAAAATGATTTTTAGTAATATAAACAATAAAAAAAGTTGGAATGATATAACCAAGAGCATAAGATCCAATGATTCCTAATTGATTAAATTCCTTGAATACAAAAGCAAAAATAAGAGTTACAAAAATCAAAAAAACATTAAAAAATTGAACTAATCCATATTTGTGGTCTATTCTTAAAAAAGAAGATCCAAAATTATAAAATAAAACAAAAGGTAATGCAATTACTAAAGGAAATACTACGGGCTTAAATATTGTTATAACTGATCCAATCATTATAAGTATTAAATTTAAAATTAATAAAAAATAAAAAATAGTATAAATTTCTTTTTTATTAATAACCCATGGAACAAATATGTAAGGTAAACCAATTACAACAAAAAAGGTAATTATATCAAAAAAGGCCATAATAAAAGCAGATTCACCATAAACATTTATAGCATATAAATTAGCTAAAATTAATAATAAAAGATAGGTTACAAATTTAGAAGCTCCATTTAATAAAAATGCATATATTGTCTGTTTTTTATCTTCATTCATCTTATGTCACTCATACAAATTTAATATATTTAAATCCACCGAAAATGAAGAAAAATACAAGATTTTATAGAGAATAAGTAAAATTTATATAGCATAAATTATTGGTTATTTATACAAAATAAAGGAAAATAATGTTATTTAACAGTTTTGCATTTTTTGTATTCTTTTTCATAGTTCTTACTGGTTTAGTTATTTTAAGAAACAGAAATTATCAACATTTTTTCCTATTATTAATGAGTTGTTATTTTTACTGGTATTCTAGTGGTTCTATGTTAGTACTTTTGTTTATTTCCATACTAACAGATTATAATCTTGGAAGAATTATTTATAATAGTAAAAACCATAAAGAAAGAAGATTTTTCTTAATCCTTAGTTTAATTGTTAATTTAGGAATGTTATTTATTTTTAAATATACTAATTTTTTCATAGAAAGTTTTAATTATTTAAGTTCAGCATTAAATTTACAATTTACACTACCCATATTAAATATAATCTTACCAATAGGAATTTCATTTTATACTTTTTGTTCCTTAAGTTATATTATTGATATTTATAGAAAAGAATTTCAACCCTGTGAATCATTATTACAATATGCTTTATTTATAACTTTCTTCCCTCATTTAGTTGCAGGTCCAATATTAAGAGCGGCTAAATTTTTACCTCAATTAAAAGAAAAAATAGTATTAACAAAAGAAAATTTTAAAATTGGTTCAACTTTAATTGCTTGGGGATTAATTAAAAAAGTTATTTTTGCTGATAATATTGCTGTATTTGTAAATGGTTATTTTAATAATATAACCATTTATTCTAGTAGTATTCCTGTACTTCTTGGAGCATTAGCATTTGGAATTCAAATTTATTGCGATTTTTCAGGATATTCTGGAATTGCAATTGGATTAGCAAAAATAATGGGAATTGAATTACCAATCAATTTTAACAAACCATTTATGGCAACAAGTATAACAGACTTTTGGAGAAGATGGCATATTTCTTTATCTACTTGGTTAAGAGATTATTTATACATTCCTCTTGGAGGAAATAGAAAAGGAAAAATAAGAACTTATGCGAATCAAATGATTACAATGATTCTAGGAGGACTTTGGCATGGTGCAGCATGGAATTTTTTACTTTGGGGATTCTATCAAGGATTATTACTTTCAATCAATAAAATATTTGATAATTTTAAAATAGATAACTTTTTCAATTTTTTAAGTAAATATAAAATGATTTTAAGTTTAATTATAACACAATATTTTGTATTTTTAGGTTGGTTAATATTTAGAATGTCTAATGCAGATAATTTATTATTTTCTATTGTTAAATATTTAACATTTGATTTTTCAAATGGACTAACTGAATTTATTTCAATATGGAATATTTATTCAGTTCCATTGGCATTTTTAACTGTATTTATAATATTCCATATTTTCACATTCTTCAAAAATGATATTATAGAAAAAATTATAAAGGAGGATCTTGTTTACTGGATAATATTTTTAATTGCAACGGGGTTGGCTTTATTTTTCTTTGCGCCATCTCAATCATTACAATTCATATATTTCCAATTTTAAAATGAATAAACATTTAAAAAGATTAATAATAATGATTGTAGGCGTTTTATTAATTTTAATTATTTCTGAAGCTGCATTAAGAGTTTTATTTTCAATATCTAAAAATAATCAAAGAGATAATGAATTTGATACATTTATACAATATTCTCCATTATATGGATGGGAAAATAAAGCAAATATTAGTACAAGTTTTAAAATTCCAGATACAATTAGTAATGTTAGTATAAACAGTATGGGTTTTAGAGATTATGAACATAATATTACAAAAGAAAAAGGAAAATATAGAATAATTTTTGTTGGAGATTCAATAAATTTTGGTTATGGTGTAAATAATGATGAAACTTATTCAAAATTACTAGAAACTTATAATAAAAAAATTGAAACAATTAATATGGCTGTTTCTGGATATGGAACTGATCAAGAATATTTAACAATTATGAATAAAGGATTAAAAATGAATCCAGACATGGTTATACTAACTTATACTACTTCTATTGATCTTGGAGAAAATAATAATAAAGTTATATACGGGAAGAATAAACCTCTATATGAAATAATCAATGGTTCTTTAATATTAACTAATGTTCCTGTTCCAGAAAGTAATATAACTACAAAGGTAGAAGAAACAAGTTTCATAAAATCTTTATTAATTTATAAAAATTTTAGAGATAAAGTTATTAGTATGCCCTTAATAAGAGATTTTTTAATAGACTATTTACATATAGGTAGATACTATGATTTTAAAGAAAGATATAATCTTACATTCAAATTACTATCAACAATAAATCAGGAATTAGAAGCTAAAAATATTAAATTTTTAGTAATAATTTTCCCAGATAAAAGTCAAGTAAGCGGAATTATAAGCGATAGGTCTATATTTTACATAGCCGATTATTTAAAAGAAAACAATATTAGTTATATTAATTTATATAATAATTTTAGTAAAGAAAAATTAAATGATACTTACTTCAAAATTGATGGTCACTTCAATATAAATGGAAATAAACAAGTTGCAAACTTAATATATTCTAAAATAAATAAAGAAATACAAAACTAACCGATCGATTTATAAATGTTTTGACAAATAAAATTCAAAATGAACAATTTCAAAGTACTATTAATAACACCTCCTATTTTTAAGGAAATGTATGGTGTTTTTGCAGAAGCAGGTGGAAAAAATGCACCTATGGGTTTATTATATTTAGCTGCAATTCTTAAAAAAAACAATATTGATGTAGAAATACTAGACGCTGAAGGTGAAAATCTAGAAGTTAAAGAAGTAATTCAAAAAATAAAAGAAATTAAACCAAATTTAATAGGATTAACTGCTGCAACTGCTGCAATTAGCAAAACAATTTTATTAGCAACAAAAATAAAAGAAGAATTAAAGGATATAAAAGTAATTATTGGCGGACCACATGTTACAGCACTACCAAAAGAAACACTAGAAAATACTATTTTTGATTTAGGTATGATAGGGGAAGCTGAATATACTTTTTTAGAACTTGTACAAGCATTAAGAGATGGTAAAGAATATAAAAAAATTAAAAGTCTAGTTTATAGAGATAAAAATAACAAGGTAGTTATAAATCCAAGAAGAGAATTAATAGAAAATTTAGATGAATTACCATTACCTGCTTGGGAATTACTTAAAGATTTCAATATTTATACTCCCCAATTAACTGCTTATAGAAAAAAACCGGTTGGAACTATAATTAGTAGTAGAGGTTGTCCATTTCAATGTATATTTTGCGACAGAAATATATTTGGTAATAAATTTAGAGCAAGAAGTGCTAAAAATGTTTTAGAAGAAGTAGATTATTTAATTAAAAATTATAAAGTAAAAGAAATAAAGTTCATAGATGATACATTCACAATAAATAAACAAAGAGTTTTAGACATATGTAAATTATTGATGGAAAGAAAATATAATTTAATCTGGAGTTGTAGTATAAGAGCAGATACTGTAGATAAAGAATTATTAACAACAATGAAAAAAGCAGGTTGTTGGTTTGTCTCTTTAGGTGTAGAATCTGGAAATGAAAAAGTATTAAGGGATATTAAAAAAAATCTAACTAAAGACCAAATAAGAAATGCTTGTAAATTAGCAAAAGAAGCAGGATTAAAAACAAGAGGATTTTTTATTATAGGTCATCCAACAGATACTAAAGAAACAATAAGAGAAACTATTGATTTTGCTAAAGAAT
>JAQUND010000013.1:0-5416 GCA_028717785.1 Candidatus Nanoarchaeia archaeon
GATTATGTTCTGGTGGAGATTTTAATTGTTTTTGAATACAATTTTTTTTATTTGATTTTATGTATTGAATATCTTTTTTTATACTTTCAAAGATTTGTTTTCCTTTTTCAGTATTTACAAAGACTAATGACACACCTTTATTATCAGAATTAAAATTATGAGGTAAACTCTTTTCCCACCCCCAAAAATCACCTAATGTTATATCAGAACATCTATCGAAATTACAATATTTACAATTATAACAAGATGGTCTTAGGATAAAGTTTCTTAAAAACAATTCTCTAAAATACTCTGTTTTTACTTTTCTTTTTTTCTTACTAAGAACAAACGATTCGTAATGTGTATTCCATCCATATTCTTTATCTCTAAAATTAGCTTTAATTACTGTATCATTATGTTTTTTTTCTATATATTTGATATAATCTTCCCAAATTTTCAAGCTTGGCACGCCATGGCATATTAAATCACATAAGATCAACTTTTTAGTATTTTCTTTTTGAAGATAAACAGACAAACTGTGAACTTGGCAAGGTGTTCCACTAAAAAGAACCCATTTATTATTTTTTAAATCTTTTTTTATAAGGTCGTAAATACCCTTTGTGTCGCTTTGAACATATTTAGAGCCTTTCAGTTCTTGACAATCTGATTTATTATCAAACCTTTTGTGAGCAACTTTAAAACCAGCATATCCTGCACCATATATTATTCCTTGTTTTGATAGAGTGTAATCAACTAATGTCGTAAACACTCCTCCCGATCTACTGCTTGTTACTTCTTGGATTTTCTTATGTCTGACACCATAAATATCCTGATTTATAGGAATAATATCATTTTTTTTAAAAGAACAAATATCAAGACATTTGTTGCAATTAATACATAAATTCTTTTTTACAAAAGGATATATAAAACCTTCAATATCTTTTTCCATAGAAATAGCGTTTACTGGGCAAATTAATGAACAAATACTACAGCCACAACAGAGTTCTTTGTTTTTAAGTAGTCTCATAATTACCTTTGATAGAATCAAAAAGAAATTTAAGAGATTGATCTTTTTTTTCTTGAATAATTGTTTTTGTTTTTTCGTAGTCAATAGGAGAAGATATTTTTTTAATTGCTTCATTTTCATTTTTAACTATTCTATCCTCTAAACATAGATTTTTTAGTAAGTCGGTTACTCGACTTCCAGTATCTGAATGTGGGATTGTTATAAATTTCTTTTTGAATATTATAGAAAATATAGTTCCATGAAATGAATTAGTAATAACCATGGAAGACGAATATATTAGTGAAATAAATTTTACAGGACTCACAAAATTTATAGTTTTATACCCTTTTTTCTTTAATGGTGCTATAAGATAAACGTCAATTTTATATTTATTTTTAATAGCATCTACTATAGAAAACAGATTATTTATAGGTCCTACAGAATAAACTAATAAATAGTTTTTGTTCTTCTTTGATATAATAAATTTATCCCATATAGATGAGTAAACTAACATTGTTGGATCTAGTACGTGCCAGATCTTATTGTTAGTGAACTTTGACAATAATTCTTTCGATACAGTCTCTCTAACTGATATTCTATCAATATTACATATATTCTTTTTAAAAAAACTTTCTTCGTCTTTTGTTAAGAAATCTACACCAATACTTGCAGCATAAGCAATCTTTTTTCTGTTACAGAAACATAAGAAAAAATCGCTATTAAAATTTGTCATCCGTAAATTCCATATTTGATCACTTCCGACTATGTATATATCATAAGGCATTTTTGATTTATTTTGATACTTTTTTGAAAGACATAAATATTTTTTTCTAAAGTTAGAATATAAAAAGTTATTACAAATTCTTTTTGGTAGAAAAAATATAGTACTTAAAAGAGATTTGAAAAATCTAGATAGAGATTCATTTTGTATTCTTATTAGTTTAGAGCGAGATTCTAAAAAAACATGTGGTATATTAATAATCTCAATAGAATATCCGAAGTTTTTCAAAGTCTCTTGAAGAGCATAAGCTTGTAAAAGTGCTCCATAATTATTAGCATTATGAAAAGTTAAGATTCCGATTTTCATATACCACCATGAATTTTCTTATATTGAAAATTTAAAATTGTTAAAAGTTTAGTTTTTTCATTTTTACTAAGTACAAAAAATACAGTGCACATAAAAGATAGAAGAGGAACGATTATACTATAGTTTATATAAGTCATAAAATTATTTATTTTAAAAAAGTAATTAAAGACAAAAATATAAGTGCCTATGATAATGATTAAAAGAAAGATTTTTAAATATACTTGACTTAAAAAATAAGGTAAAGATAATCTTGCTGTTTTTTTCAGTATTAATAGTCTACTTATAGTTGCAAAAATAGAATTAGCAATAAAAACGAAATATATACTTTCAGGAATTTTTGTTATAAGAAGAACAAAATATGATATTGGAATATTAAGAAGTAAGATACCACCAACTATAATTTGGTATAGTTTAATTTTGCCCGTTGCTTTAGATAATACCATTAATGGAATAGAACAAACTTCTATTAAAGATGTTATTATAGAAAGTTGAGTAAATTGAATTGAATGTTCAGGAACTTTTTTTAACCAAAGTATAAGAATCTCATTTGTCATAAGTAAAAAAGGTAAAGATATAGTAAACAATAATGAAAATGTTATTTTCGATAATTGAGCTACAAGTTTATATGCTTTTTCTTTATTTTTTGAATTATAGAACATTATTATCTGAGGATTTGCTGCTTTTGTCACCATATTTGAAACGTTATTAAGATTACCACAAACTTGATTAGCGATCCCAAAAGCGGCATTTATTGGAGCTCCAAAAAATAGATTTAAAATAACAGCTGATCCCTGACTTTTAGCTACTGATGAAAGATCGCCGAACAAACTCCAAGTGGCAAATTTTGCTAACTCTTTAAATTTTTTAAAATCTAATGAATAAGATATTTTGTGAATAATTCCTGATATTATATAAAACGTTATAATTTGAATACATGAAAATAGTAAACAGAACAAACAAAAAAGAACTAAACTGTTTTCTGGTTTTATTTTTGTAATTATAAGAATAGAGATTAATTTGCCTAAACAAGTTATAGAGTTTATAATAGACGTAAAACCCATTTTTTCTTGTGCAGTTAATAAAGCTTGTGCTGGAGTTGATAAAATTTGAAGAAAAAAACTAAGCAAAGCAATTTGATAAACCCAATAACCAACATTTTTTTTGTCTATAGAGATAACTATTTTGTTTGTTAAAAACCACTCTCCAATTGTTTTACCAATAAGTAAAACAAAAATAGCTATAATAAAGTGAATTAAAATAGCGCTACATATATATTCGGATAATTCTTTATTGTCTTTTTTACCGATAGAAACAGAAAGAAATCTTTGTACAGTTCCACTCATACTACTGTTCATAAATGAAAACAATAAAACGATTCCATATATTAAAGAATATATTCCGAAATCTTCTATACCTAACGTAGACAATATTATTCTTGAGTTATATATACCAATAAGAGCAGTGCCTATTATTACCAGATACATAACCAATGAATTTTTTATTATTCTATTTGTTGACACTTAAATCCTTTATTACTTTTCTTAAAATGTTACTATTAACATCTTTTGAAAAATTTTTTTCTGCAAAAGATCGTGCATTTTTGCTAAATTGATTTAATTTTTGTCGATCAATAAAAAGGCTTTGTATACACTGAGCCCAATCTAATTCAGAAGATTTATATGGTAAAACTATTCCAGATTGACTATCTTTAACTAATTCTACACCTCCTCCAATATTTCTCATTATAATAGGCACGCCACAGGCCATTGCTTCTGTTATTACAATACCAAATTGATCAAAAAATGTAGGGAAAAGAAATAAATCAGCTTGTTGATATTCTTTTATAATGTCTTGTCTTGATAATCCTATTAACACTTTAATATTGCTACGTTTTTTTATATTATCAGATGTAATAATCGTGAGACTATTTTTTTGAAGATATTTTTCGAAAACTTCTATTATAAAATATCCACCTTTTCTTTCTAAATTATTTCCAACAAGAAGACATTTGCCGGAAATTTCTTTTTTAATAGGGTGCCAGACTTTAATGTCCAAATATGTTTGAATAATTTTCATTTTAGATTGAGGTATTGAAAACTTTTCATATAAAATTTGTCTACATAGGTTAGTCCATGGAAGAAAAACATCCACTCTTGAAAAGCTTCTTTTATATAGAGTTTTAAAAATAAAGAAATTAAATTTTGTTTTAATGCTTCTATCTTTATACAATACACTCTTTGGTGTTTTGATAGAAAATTTAGGTGCATCTAAACTCATAATTTTTTTAGATTTAATTTTGCTAAAGAAAAAAATAAGTTCAGAACCATGGAAAAATATTAAACCAAATGTCTTATTTAATTTTAGATATTTTCTATATACTAAAAAAGAACAATAAAAACATTCTATTATGCTACAAAAAGGCAACTTAATAATTCCCTCGTTTCTTTCTAAAACAATAATTTCGTAAGCAATATCAAGTTTATTAAAAACTGAAATCATCATATCATTGTAGTTTTTATTTCCAAGATGGTTTGTTGTTATAAATAGAATTTTTTTCATTTTTTAATAGCATCTTTCTTGAACAAAGTACTAAAACACATGTTCTTCTTTATGTTGATCAAGTAGAGGATGAAAACAAGTTATGGATATTAAAATCATAAAATCTAATCTAAAAGTAAAAAAAGAGTTAGAAACTATATTATAAAAAGTAGAATATAGAACAAAAGCTGATAAATAATATTTGTTTTTATAATTTTTTAAAGATAAAATTGAATGTAGTAAAGATATTATATAAAGCGTCCATAATAATAACCCTATAATTCCACCCTCTAAGAAAATTTTTAGATAACCACTGTGCGCTTCTGGAGCGTCCCACTCTAAAAACTTTAAAATCCAAGCACTTTTTTCTCCAATGAAAAAAGAGTCGAATCCAAAACCTAAAAATGGATGCATACGTGCTCCTATATTTATAAGAGCTAACCAGATGCTTGTTCTACCTGTTAATGTGGGCTCTTTACCAATTAGAGATAAAAGATACTCTATAGAAATATCATAGTGATAGCAATGATATATTATAAGAAATAAAAGTATATTACATAAAATAAAAGTAAAAGCAAAAATTTTATTTTTTATAACACGCATAAAATAAGTATAAGATATAGCAAGAATTAAATTTAAAAGCGGATTTTTTCCCTGCGTTAAAAGCAAAATCAATGTAGATAGAATTATTATTAGAAGAAAGGATTTTGTGTTTTTATAAAAGAAAGAAAACAATATAGATATAGCGCAAAAACCAGCAATATTACTTTTATGCGTCATTATTCCACATGCTATTGTTTTTTCAC
>JAQUND010000013.1:5516-11964 GCA_028717785.1 Candidatus Nanoarchaeia archaeon
TTGAACGAGCAATATCTAAAGGATTACACACCACTTTACCTGTATCAATTACATGCAATTTGTCAATAGAATTAATAGAATTGTTCAATTTTTCACTATCCAACAAAACATCGATCACTCCTATAGCTTTTAAATCAACACCCAACATTTTGCCAAGTGATGGTCGTCTAAAATCCATATTTAACAAAATCACCTTCTTATAAGACGAACAACTATATGCTAAATTAGTAGCTATAGTAGATTTTCCCTCACCAGGCTGTGTGCTAGTAATAAGCACAACTGCTGAACCATCTGCCAATTTAAAATTCAAACTCGTTTGTACAAGCCGCATAGCTTCAGCCTGCATTGAATTCGCATCATTCTTAGCAAAAAACATGTGCTTTATACTTTCATGATACGGTATAGTACCCAATACGTTATATCCAAGCGTCTTTTTAATTTCATCTATTGAATGCGGGAGACCCTTTAAGAACTCTATACCAAATAATAATGATAACCCTAATGAAATACCAAACATAAAGGCGAGCACCACTAAGACTTTCTTTCGCGGTACTATAGGCTTAATGTTTGGTACAGCAGGTTCTATGATTTTAGCGCTCCCAATCTTAGCAGCTTCTTGTATTTTATATTCTTCGAATTTAGAAAGTAACCCAGTATAAATTTCATTAGAAATCTGTTGTTCTCTTAATAAACTTACAAGTTGTGCTTCAATGATCGGAGCATTCTTCATCAAACCTTTTTGTACTAAAAGTTGTTGTTCAAGTGCAATCTTTTTTGCATTCAAACCTGCTATAACATTGTCAATCTGCTCCAAAGATGCAATACGCATAGAATATTGGGGATCGTTTGATGAATTTTTCTCGCCCAACTTTCCATTGTAAAACTTCTGTTGATTTAAAGCTGCATTCAGTTCGCTGATAGTTCTGATAAATTCAAGATTCAAACTTGAATATGCAGTAATATTTACTTCAGTCTCTTTATCGAGAGACATAATCTTTGTTTTTTCTTTGAATGCTACAAGATTTTGTTCTGCTTCTTCGACTTTTAACTTCTGTTCTACTAATTGATTTTTTATGAACTCTTTTGCAGTACTAATCATTTCTTGATTCATTTGTTGATTCTTCTCAACAAACACAGTCATCAATGTATTAACAAATAAAGCAGCAGTATCTGCATTTTGACTCTTACACTTTGCTTCTATAAGATTAGTGTTCCTGACTAAATTGAAGCTGAACCTTTTTAAGAGGTCTTCAGGTTGCATTATTCCTTCTTCACTTGTCAAGCCCAAGATACTGATTACTCTGTTTAGAATAGGACGTGTCTTAAGTATTTCCATTTGAGTAGTCAATGGGTCAGATTTTCCCAGTGAACTTAGCATGATGTCTTCCAATGGTGAACCATTGTTCATAAGACTCATATTGTCTTGTGATATAAGCAGTTTTCCGTTTGACTCATAAACTTTAGGAATGAGAAAACAAGCAGCTATACCAATAAGCGTACATATCACAGTAGAAAGGATAAGCTTCCATTTGTGTTTTAATACAATATTGAGATAATCAATAAATGTCATTTCCTGTTCCTTTACTTTGAAAGATTGATTAATGCAGCTATTATAGATGCAGTGCTACCGACTACATTTATAAGAGGAGACCATGTTTTTATCCATTTTGATTCAGAAGATTCAGGTACCATTATCATATCACCGGGTTGTATTTCTTTTATATCTCTGATTTGATAATTAGTGCCACATGAAGTTAAGATTCTTATATTTGATTTATCAGCAGATTTTGCAAAACCACCTGCTTTCTTTATATAGCCTTTTAATGTCAAGTTTTTCTGGAACTTTACACTTGTAGGGTTGACTACATATCCATTTATATATACAAACGAATCTGTTTTAGGAATTTCTATAATATCAGAATCATTTAGTACTTGGTTTGTATCAGCATAAAATGTTTTATATGTAGATGATAAGTTTTTTAGGCCTGCTGAAACTTCAGTTCTGGGTGATTGGGTTTGTTCGATTTTTATTTTTCTATGTATACATATTTTTGACATATTTGCAGCAGGAAGTAATTTAATAGATGATAAGACATCTTTTAAAATAGTTTCACCATGTTTTATAGAATAAAAACCGGGATTTTCTGTTTCTCCTTTAATTTGGACCATATAGGGTATACGTTTTGATTTAAGTTCAGGAACAATAATAAAATCATTATTTTCGATCATAGTTGAATCATATTTTGAAGATGAAACTTTTTTAGTAATACCATTTCTTATGAGATTTATATGTGTAGTGTCTGCTGTAGGACTTAAAGTAAAGAGACTTAATAGATCTTTTAAAGTTTCATTTTCTTTAATTGAGAGTTTATTTGTATTATTAAGAACATCTCCAATAACAGTTGCATATTTTAAAGGATAGTCCATGAAAATTTGCGTTCCGGGTTTTACTAATGGGTTTTGAGTCAGATCATTCTTAAAAATGTATTTTAGAATGTCAATGTTTTGATCATCGACAAGTATATTTCTATTTAAATCTTCAATTTTAAATGTATCTACAGCTAATTTAATACAATCAAGAACTCTGTAAGCTGGAGGTACGTAATATACGCCTGGTTTCAAATTGCTTCCATTTAATGAAACTGGGAAGTCGCCAGTATATGTTCTGGTAGTTATTTGATTGGGCATTTGAGAAAACAGAATCGAGTATGAAATTATAATAAAAAGCGATAAAAATTTCATATTAGTCCTTAATGTTAGTGTAAATATTTAATAAAAATGTTATGTTCTTTTAATTTTGTTTTTATTTTGTCAATAAGATCTTGAGCGATTGTTGCTTCTGTGTCTAAAAACAATATTTTAATTGTGTTTGTCTTTTGAGAATAAGCAACAATATCAAAAGATTTGATGATTTTTTCGATATCAATGCGTATCTGTTTTAGTTTTTTTAATTTTGTTTTTAAAACAATACAACAACAAATAGAACAACAATCAGGTTGTTTCTTTTTAAAGAGTGATCGTTTTTCTTCTATACTTTTAATTTCGAAAAACGCATCTTCAGTATAAAATCCAAACCTGTCTTTAGTTTTAGTGTTTGATTTTAACATAAGACATTTTCCTTTTTAGAAATTGTTTTTATGTTTTCTAAATTAATATCGAGAAAAAATAAAGAACTACCAAGCCTTATTTTGATTATAAATAAATTGTTTTTTAGTTTTTTTTATAGAATCATAATTTAAATGGTTTTAATAATTAATATGAAGCGTCAATTTGTTTCTGATTTTTGCAGACGTTTTTAGTTTGTATAAAAAATTAATGCATAAGTTGACCCTTTAAATTCATTTTTCCATTACGCATCCATCGAGATATTGTACAAGGTGAAACATTATGTTTTTTAGCTAATGGAATAAGATCGCCGGCATGTACAAGACGTTCAGAATATTTATTAGGTCCTGGTTTTCGGGCACCTTTTTTATTTAATAAACGTTCTATATAAAATCCATTTGGAATAGCGTGTACAATTCCATTTCTGTCAATAATATTACCAGGTACCCATCTATAAAACACTCCATGAATTATATTAAGAATTGTAGATTGAGAAACATTAAATTCTTTTGAGATCTTTGGTGCTGAAACTTTGTTTTTTATAAAGAGAAATCGTATTTTTTGTACTTGTTTTTTTGTAAGTTTTGAATTTCCTCTAATCATAGTGATACAAGGGATTGTTAAATCATAAATGTGATGTGTTATTGTATTTGTTTGACATTTAAATTTACGCGCTATTGCTTCAATACAATAACCTTGTTTATAAAGTTCACGTATTTTTTCTCTGCTTAATCCTCTTGGAGCGTTACTTTTCATAATTTTATTCCCGCAAAATTTCGAATATTTTTGAGTAAATGTTCCTGATATTTATACTAAAAAAATATTTTTGGAAATCGTTTTTTATATTTTCCAAATTAATATCGAGAAAAAATAAAGAACTACCAAATAATTAATTATTTTAATGTTTTCCTTATAAGTATAAAAAGTTTTGAATAATGTATGAATTTACTTCTTCGTCTAAACCTTTAATTGTTTTAGTTTGAGATTTTAAAGCGTTTCTAATTTGAGTTGAAGATATTTCTATAAGAGGATTTTCAGGTTCAAGGAATATATGAGGAGAATTTAAATACCATTTAATATTTTTTTGAAGTTTTTCTCCAGTTCTTGGTACTACTACAAATCTTACTAAACGTTCTAATTCTTGATAATTAACCCATTTGTCAAAAGTGTTTGCATTATCTAAACCTATAATGAAAGAGAACGAATGCGTGTCTTTGTATTTTTTGTCTTCTAAAAGTCTTTTAGCTAAATTGTATGTTTCGCCACTGAATTTGTTGTTTATTTCATAATCAAACACTTTAATTCTTCCATCTAGACGTGATGCTATTCTACACATTTCTAAACGGTGTTCTGGTGACTCCATTTGTTTATTATAAATGTGTTTGAAACACGGCATAATATAAACTTCATCGAATATTTTACTGTGATCTAAGACTAGTTTAGCTACTTGAATATGTCCAATAGAAATTGGATCAAATGCACCCCCTAAGATTGCTACTTGAATTTTTCTTCCAAGACTTTTGTATTGTTTTTTTCTTTTATTTATTTTTTTTAGATTTTCTTTAATTAAATCTTCAATTGACCATTCATTTTCATTACATAATTGTATGATTGAAGACAATAAGTCTCCTGATTCTTCTTTAAGACTTTTTATATCAAGATATCTGATTAATTCAAAAGATTCTTTTTGTATGTCATTTAGTCTTTGTTGTAGTGGTGTTCTTCCAAAGATTTCTAAATATGTCGTATTAATAGTTTTTTGCAATTTTTTAATGCTATCATTCATTATTTAACCCTTTTTATAGTTTATGTTTGTTTAATGTTAGAGTGTTAAAAGCCTTATTAGAATAGTATTATTATTTTTTCTGATTAAAATGTTGTGTTTCACACTATAAAAATTCTATGAGTGTTTGTTTTCTGATTTCTTGTATTTCTTCAATAGATATAAGCTCGTTCTTTGACATAAGCACTTTAATCTAACGCCCGGCCTTTAATGTGGCAGCCGAGCTATTGCCGATAGCGATTGATGCACGTATGCTGTGTGGGGCAACCTGGTAGTGCGCCGCTGAAGCATAGACTGGGTAACCTTGCCAGGTGTAAGATATTGCTTCACTGTTCTTGCCTCACATTGTATACTAAATTTGTTGTAGGTTGTTGACGAGCGCACTCCTTAGTGTCCGCCCGCCGATCCCAAACTTTCGCTAACTCATCCAATGTCCAAAAATCCCAAAAAGAATTATCCAAATCAAGAAAGCAACATCTTGCTCCGTAACTGTACTTTTGATGCTGCGTATACCATCTTTTACTTACCTTGGGTTGTCTACCGCATATAGGACAAGGAAGCAGCTTTGTATTTTCGGCAGGCATACAATATCCTTTCTTTGCGCTCGGCAATTGACTACAACGTCTACACAAAGGCTGATGCACCGCTTTGGCATTTTGGCCTTGCGTTGTTTAATAAAAAATAAACTTAATAATTGCATAAGAAACAGTATATCAAATGATTTATAAATTTTTGCCACTTTTTATTTAAAAAAATTTTCAATATTTATTTTATGAAAATATTTATATTTTAATAGTTTTGACATACATAATAAATATTTTGAGTCATAATATTTAGAAGTCGAAAAAATATGATTTTGCAATAAATTTTAAATTTTAAATTTAAAAATAAATTAAATTTGTTTAAAAATGTAGGAAAAGCTATTGACGCAAAAGCTGACGAAAAAGCTTCTAAAATTGCTGAAGAAAATATGGTTGAGTTCGGCAAACAAGACATTCAACAAATGGAATCTGATCTTCGTACTATAAAAAACAATATTGGTTCAATAAAGGGTGAAATTGTTGTATTAGAAGATAATTTAAAAGATATCAAAAATAAAATCGAAAAACATGACTCTGATGCTTTAGCATTATCGGAAGCAGGAAAAAATGATTTAGCAGAACAACATGTATCTATGTCTATTTCACTAGAAAAACAAGCTGAAAGTCTTTCTCAAGCATTAGAAAGTCAGAAGTCTGTATTGAACGAACAGATAAAAAACAAAAATGATTTAGCATCAAGCTTACAACAAGCTCAAGCTGATTTAGTTACTATTAAAGCAATGACTGATGCTGCAAAAGCAAACGAAAAACTCGCTCAAGTATCTACTGCATCAGGAACAAATGCATTAGCATCTTTTCGTGAACGGCAAGAAGCTGCAAAAAAACGGCTTATCAAAAGTCAATCTCTTAAAGAAGAAAATTCTTGTGATTCTGATTTAGAAAAAGCAACAAATGATGCTCTTGGAAGTTCTGTCGTAAAAGATCGTCTTGCTATGTTGAAATCAAAAACAAAATAATA
>JAQUND010000013.1:12064-38973 GCA_028717785.1 Candidatus Nanoarchaeia archaeon
TAATAGAATCTTGGTATGTTGAAGATATCAAATAGAAAAAATAATATTCTAAGTTTTCGGCAATTGTCAGATGGCCATATTAAAGGCTGGGCTAATAAACAAAAGGTAATTTATCTTGGAAAAATTTGTTTTAACTCAAAAGAGACTTGAAACTAACATTCAACATCTTGACGACACTTCTGGATTCTTAATCAAAGAGTCTACGCTTAAATGGCTTATCGAGAAAATTGTCAACGAAGATAGGTCATGCCGGCAGGATCAGGTAAATGCTGAGCAACAGGCTAAATAACAGCAAAAATATGCAATGCTTGTGCTTTTTTGGACATTATTTTTTAAGTAAGTAGCGGCACTGCATACGTTTTGTGAACTATTATATGATTTAAAAAATAACAAACTACCTTCTGTTTCACAAACTTATTGCTACCAATAATAACCTATATAAATTTTATTCTATAATGCTAGTCATGGTCTCTACCATGCTAGTGCAAACAACAAAATGTCTTAATAACTTATAAAAATTTTACCTTGTTTTTATATTTTTTAGTTAATAGTAATTGTCTAAGGGAGATAAAACTATGTTAGCTTCAAAAATACAAGAACATGAAGATGATTTTGAAAATAATTTGATAGACTCAAATAAAACAAAATATGATAGAAATCAAGAAATCATAATTAATACTAATAGTAGTTTTGTTTTAAATAGAATAACTCCTCAAAAAATAGATAATTATTATTTTAAAGAAGAAACTAAAAAAACAGCAATTGTTCTTCATTTGACGTGTGGATTTCTTAAAGGGGATATTGCAACATTAGTAAAACAAGACAATCATGTAAGTGTTCATTTTGTTTTAGGTAGAAATGGTATAGTATATCAATTATTTGATACTAAATATTGGGCTTATCATTTAGGTCAAGGTACTATAGGTGGTAATCAAATAAACTCAAAACGAACTATTAGTATAGAAATATCTAATATAGGTCCGTTAATTAAAAAAGAACAAGAATTCAATAATATTTATAATAGTAAGTACTGTTCTATTAATGAAGAAACTTATTATAAAAGTCTTGTTTCTCACTTTAGAAATTATAATGTTTTTTCTACTTGTACGCCAGAACAATATACTTCACTTAGAAGTTTATTAGATTATTTATGCAAACAACATGATATTCCAAAAGTATTTATTAATGAAAAAGCTCGTTATAACACTTTTAAGAACTCTACTGAAGCACAATTTAAAGGTATTTGTTCGCATCTTAATTTTAGGTCTAGTGGAAAAATAGATATAGGTCCTTGTTTTGATTGGGATTTAATTAGTTAGATTCTTCACTTAACCATTTTCTATATAGTTCCCGATAATCATCAGTTCTCATAAATCAAAGACATTTATCATAAAATTATAAAATGTGATTTTTCAGAATAATATTCCTTCATAAATGCATGGGCTAAAACTAATCATTACCGGTTCATCTCCTCAGGTGCAGTGAGCATACTAATCATTACCTTTAATTACAGCTCTTGGATATAGTTTAAATGATACTTTTGCAAGATTTGAACCTTCAACTGTTTCTAATACTTGATCAATATTTTTGTAGCAATGAAATGATTCATCTTTAGGAGCGTTTCTAGAATTATATAAAATATCCATTTCAGTCATTTCCTTATTTATTATATCTTGATCTAAATTTTTATTAGCATTTCCACGTGACATTACACGACCACACCCGTGATTTATACTATATAAAGAATTTATAGAATTTTTTGGAAAAAGAACTGCTGAAGACGTTCCCATACTCCCGGGAATTAAAATTGGATGACCAGTATTTTCGAACCCAGTTCCTTTCAAGAGTTCATGATTTGCTGGTAAAGCTCTTGTTGCGCCTTTTCTATGAATCCATAAGCCTTGTTCTAATTGTACAAGATTATGACTAATTTCATAGTAAATTTCGGGTATATCACTTGTTATTTCATTTATTGCTTCTATTGTTGCTTGTGCTATTAAAAATCTATTGACAATAGCAAAATTTGCAGCTTGATTCATTGCATTTAGATAGCGTATTCCAATGTCAGAATCTACAGGAAAACAAACAAGTTCTTTATTATTTTTATTTATTTTTTTTTCAAAATTATTATTCCACCATTCAAACCCTTCATTGAAGAATTCTGTTGCTATTTGATGTCCATATCCTCGTGAACCAGTGTGAATCATTACCCATATTTCACCATTCTCAGATTGTTGAAGTTCCCAGAAATGATTGCCTGACCCAAGACTTGATAATTGATTTATTCCTCTATTAAAAGCTTTATCATAATGAACAAATTTATTTACTTTATGATGTGTTTTTTCAAATTTGTTACAAATTTTTTCAGGAACATTTAGAGCTAACAACCCATATTGAAGAATATCTAAGAATTTGTCTTTATTAATAATTATCTGTTTTGAAGTTCTTTGTTGACCTATACCTAAAGATATTCTTTCTTCAATACTTTTCATAATAGCACGTTTTTTTTCTTTATTATTAATTTGATCATTAACAAGTTTAGTTTTTAGTAAAATCATACCACAAGAAATATCATACCCAGCAGCACATGGTGCAATGTAGTCTTTTGTTGCAACAACTATGCCTACTGGAACTCCTGCTCCAACATGAGCATCAGGAGTTATAATGATTTTTTCAACAGATGGAATATTAGTTGCCCAAGTGGCTTGTCTCCACATTTCTTCTTCAGATTGATCATAAAGAAATTGATTCATGAATATAGTTATAGGCTTAGGAACTCCTTTTTCTAAAACCCACTCATAGTCTGAAATTTTCTGAGCTGCATATTTAAATGACATAGCTTCTCCTATAATTAATTAAAATCCTACAATATGTCGAAAAAAATATTTGCTTTAGCCAAAATAACAAATTAAAAATAATTTTAAAAAACCTGTACATTTATTATTTTTTTTTGTATATTTAAAACTATGAAAGCAAATATTAAGATAGAAAATAGAACAATAGAAAACCGTATTACCATAAATGATAATGGTGAAACAGGAGGATAATGCTCGTATCTTAATCTCAAAATTTTAAAAAAGATACGGGCTCTGAAGAAATTCAGGGTCTGTTTTGTTTAGAACTATACTAAAATTTTATGTAGAAGTTTAATAATAATCGCTCAGGTAATTCAATGGTAGAATAGCAGTCCTGTAAACTGCAAGTTGTAGGTTCAACTCCTATCCTGAGCTTTTATAAATTTATCGTGCTTTAGCTCTTTAATAATGTGCAGAAAGAGTGATTTGGTTAAATATTTGTTAAAATTTAACTGAGAACGTGTGTTTAAATTTTTGAATTTTTGGGCCCGTTAGTCTAATGATTATGACGCAAGTTTTTCAAACTTGAGATCATGGGTTTGATTCCCATACGGGCTATTATACAAGAATTTTTTACGTTTTTTAGAAATTGATAAACAAAACAAATAAAACTTCCTGTATCCCCTCACTCTTATAAGGTGTTGAAAGGGTAACTGGTTCATGTTGGTTCAAATCCAACCAGGAAGACAGAATAATTTTTTAGGGGCCATAGCTCGCTTAGAAGAACACTAGTTTTGCAAGCTAGATATTGAGAGTTCAAGTTCTTCTGTCCCCATTGATCTTTGAAATATTGGGCTCATAGTTTAGTTGGTAAAAACACTGGTTTGTCACATCAGAGATCGGGAGTCCGACTCTCCCTGGGCCCGTTTAATTATTGGAGTGTAGTTCAGTTGGCAGAACGCTTGTCTGTTAAACAAGAAGTCGCTGGTTCAAACCCAGCCACTCCAGCCATATTGTGCAGCCGTGTTGTAGTGGGAACATCTTGCTCTTCCAAAGCGAAGTCATCAGTTCAAATCTGATCGGCTGCTTTTTTATGTCTCTGTAGTTCAGCGGATAGAGTGTATGGCTATGGCCCATAAGACACACTTTCAAAAAAAATATATTATTTCTATTGTCTGATATATAAGACATATTCTTAAAGTCAAAAACTTAAAAATGCTAGAATTTGTAATTATTGAAAAAACGCGCCATTAGCTCAATTGGATAGAGCAACAGACTTCAATACAATAGGAGCCTTTATACAGAAAACGAATGTATAAAGTGGAAGTGGCTGTATCGGTGGATCTCTTTTTGATTATTAAAAAGACAATACCGAGCAAACTTGAAAGAGGATGCGTAGAGACTATACGCCGCTCATCTGTGAAGATGAAGATATAGTCCAGCCAGCAAACTTCGAAAGAAGCGGTTATGGTGACATGATGCTGGATGCTAATCTGTAGGTTCCAAGTTCGAATCTTGGATGGCGCAATTTTATTTTTTACAATGTGTGATATATAACAAACTATAAATTTTATTTTTTTATAATTCATAATATATATTAAACTATAAACAAAAAAATTATAGGTTAAAATTGTGGGATTAAAATTTAGAACAAATTTTATTATGCAAGAAAATCCTTTTGTATCTGGAATGGGATCGACACTAAATATTGGTGAAAATTATTTTGATTACGATATCACTTCATCAACACAAGAAGATGATGCAGATGCTATCTGTATGGATTGGATGATGATTGGTGAAGATATTGCAAATAGTATGCAATAATATTTATCATTTATAGAATTTTTCAATTTAATTTGGAGATTTTGTGAGTCAAAAACTTTATGTAGGAAATCTTCCGTTCAATACGACAGAAGATCAGCTCAAGGAACATTTTTCAAAGTATGGAGAAGTTTCTTCTGTAATCATAATTAAAGACCGTGATACTCAAAGATCACGAGGATTTTGATTTGTAGAAATGTATGAAATTTCTACAGCTTTAAATGAAGCTAATGGATCTACATTAGGAGGTCGTTCATTGACAGTAAGTCTGGCAAGAGAAAGAGAGAAAAGTTCAAATAATTTAAAGCGACATTAATTAAAATGTTGAATTATGAAGAATAGTGCGCGTTTAATTATTTGTATGTGTTGTAGTTAAAGAAATTATTAGGGTTATAAGATATTAAGGTTGATTATTTGAGTGTGCTAGACTGTGTCGTAGATTAATTAGAATTAAAAATAAAATTATTTTTTATTTAGAGAACTTCAAGAGCGTGCTAAGTACTGGTCAAGCTTTTTATATTAGATTTTTAAAATTTTAAAATCTTTTAAAGTTATGATAAAATTGTTTTTTTCTTTTTTGTCTAAATAGGTTATTAGTATCTCTGTTGCTACAGCAACAGCTAAAAGGATTATATTTCTAGCTAAGGGATACTCACAAACATCTATAGAATTGACTTCGTCAGGAATTCTATATTTATCATTCCAAATTATTTCAGCATAATCTTTTGCTAAACCAATGTGTAGACAATTAATCGATTTTTCTCTACAATATTGTGTTACGAGTTTTCTACTTATAACATTATCAAACCCATCTATTATAATATTATTTTGTTGTAATAATTTTTTAACGTTTGATTCTTCAAGTTTTTTTGATATTGTTTCTATAGAAAAACCCATACAATTAAAAACATGATTTTTTATTGTGTTAGTTTTAAGTTGTCCAGTGTCTCTTGTTGTCCAAATTTGAGTGTGTCTATTATGTCCTTCAATTCTATCCATATCAATTGCTGTTATTTTTTCAAATCCTTGTCTTATAAGATTGTCTATTAAATTAGAACCAATTGCTCCAACACCACAAACTGTAATTTCTGCATTTGACATTTTTTTTACAAGTTCAGAAGATCTATATAATTCTTCATGTTTTAACGTGTTCATAATTTTCCTATATAAAAACGTTTAAATAATAATAAGTTTTTTAAAATGGGTAAAAAATATACTGCTTTATTTGTTCCTCTTTTAAATATATAGCAGTTTTTCCATAAATATTGATTTTTATTTTCATACATGATTCCACAGATAAAGGGTTTGTTAAAGCTTCTTACCCAAGATCTCATAGTTTTTTCGTCTTCTTGACTTGGTTTTAAAGCAATATCATTATTATGCGTGTGAAACCAACCTATGACAAATTTTGATAAGTTTTTTTCCCAGCCAAATTCTACTGAATTAGTTTTTCTTGTTCTATTAATTGAACTTTCTTTAAGAAAACCTATTATGATTGAATTTGTTATGAATCCATAAATAGTCCAACATCTTTCTTTAAAGTCTGTATATTTTTCTTTCATTTTGTCCTTCTCTCATTACTGTTATTAAACTTTTTAAGTCGTATTTATTGTCTTTACCAGACAAACAAATACCTGCTGTTATTACACTATGATGTTCGTTTTTGTTTACAGTGCTTTCATATATTTGACCATCGACATCATAAGTTACTATAAAATAGTCATTTTTTTCTATGAATTTTATGAATTTGCCACCTGCATATTCTACGTCTTGTTTTAATTTTTCTTTTTTTCTATTTATAACGAAATTTTTATCAATAGAAAGTTTTAGAGTATATGCAATTTTTTCTTCAATTGTTAACCCAGAGAATTTTAAGTTTTCTGGATTGTTAGATTTTAACAGCTGTTCTCTAAGATATGTTGGTTTAGAAAAATCATTAGACTGGTCAATTTGATGGTACCATAAACTCAACCCGTCATATCTACAAATAACTTTATCGAAGTCCATAACAGTATCATCAAATAGATATATAGGCAACATTTGTTCTATTGAAAAGCCAAGATTATTTGATTTTTCTGGTATTGCAAGATAAATATTATTTTTTTTCATTACAAGAGTGAGCCTTATTTTTTTTAGGCATTTTAAGTAAGATTCAATTTCTTGTAATTTAGCTTTTCTTATTGTTTTTGCTTTGAATTTGTCTGTTGGTTTTATTTTATACCAACCGGGAACATTTTGAGAAATTTTAAATTTATAAATAATCCCATATATTTTTGTTGTAACAAATTCATTAAAAAAAATAGGAGATATAAACTCTTGAATATCAGTTTCTTTTTCCCCTATTTTTTTTATTATGTCTAAAACATCAGACATACTTCTTTATTTTTGGAATTGGGAAATCCATAATTTCATATACTAAATCGAGTTTCGATTTTCTTGTTAATAACGGGATAAGACCTGGAAGACTATAATAATCATTATTTTTGAGTTCATATATATCAAAATCTATTGATTGTCGTTTTAAATCGTTACTTAATTGTGGACTTATACTGCCTACTCTAACTATTATAATATGTGGTATAATGTTCATTTTTTTTATATAATTATCGAATACATCGACAAATTTTGGTTGCTGATTTTCACCTTCATCAGTTACAATAATGAGTTGCTCTACATATCGGTTATATCGAAGTAAAAAATCTAAACCACAACCTATAGAAGTTCCTCCACCCGCTCTAATAGGTTTGAATGCTTCTTCCCAAGCTGTTAATGTAGGATTTTTAACTTTAATTTCTTGCGCCATAGTATCAAAAGCTACAACAAAAAGATCTGCTTCCATAGTTCCTGAGATAGTTGAAGCAATTTGTTTTCCTATTTTAATAGCTTCATCCATAGACCCTGATCTATCGATTAAAATACCTGTAGGGATTTTAATGGTTCCTGATTTTTTTATTTGTTTGTCTGCAATTTCATCTAATTGTTTAAGAACAGTCTCATCTTTTACTCGATTTGTTTCTTTTGCTCTTTTAGATTTTAAGGCTGTAACATTTTTTGCAGTTTTTGCATGTTCTAATTTTTCAGTAATAATTTTTTTTATATCTGGATTGTCCATTGCTCCTTTTTCTTGTAATGAAGCAATGTTTGTTATTATTTCTTGTGCAGTCATATTATTAATAAAAGCGACAAGAACAGAAGGAGTTATTTTTTCGACTAATCCTATTGCTATTTGATAGGGTATTTTGTGTTCGACAATAAGACTTGCTGATTTTTCTGATGTTTCAGCATTAATTATTTTTTTAAAGATAGACAATTTACTGTCTTCAGGTATTTTTTCATCAAAAAGAATAGCTTGTGCTCTTTTTGAAGGTTTTAATTGAATACTAACATATAAATGTTTTAAATCTTTAAAGTTCTTTAAAGCTATAGAATCAAATCTATTATTATCAATTTCAAGCCACTTCAAATAGTTTGAAATTTCAGTTTTTAAACTATTTGGAATATTTTTTATGATTCCAACAACTTTATTGTTGTTTTTTATTTCATCAACTGTTTTTTTACCAAGTTTTATTTTTTTACCTGTTTTTTCGCGTATTACGATTTTTTTCCCTTTTATAAAACCAATTATTTTTGATTTCATAAAAATAGCTTGTTGTTGAAAAAGCGCAATACCTGCTTCTCTATTTTCTAAAAAAGGATCAGTAAGAAGCATAGATGTAAAAACTTCATTATGATCTCTTAAATCACCGTTTTTCTTATACCAAGAAGCTAAGTGGCTATAGAAAATTGGGTCTTTTTCTCTCATTTCTGAATGAATTTTTTTTAATTCATTTGTATCACGATGAGGACATGTCATAAATGAGTTAAGAATATCTACTCTGATATCTTTCTCGTTACTTATAGACATTTTCTAACCTCCCCATTTTGCATTAGGCCTCACTGTTATATTACCATTGGGGTTTATTTCTATGTAATGATCGTCGAACTCGTTCTGATTCACGTCAAAATAAATCGATAATGCTCTTTTTATTTGTTCATGAGTAACAGTGTTTGGTTGTGGGTTTTGTATTTCTGGTGTTCTATCTTGACGGAATACATCGGTAAATTCTATATCGTTGTTTCCATTATATATAACATGAATTTGAGACATAACTTCTTTCCGGTTCATCCCCCCGCGGGGGGTGCTGAGAACATTTTCTTCTAGTTGTTATTTCTATATTGTTTTTTTATTTCAATCTACGCTATAGTTTCAATCCACGTTATAAAAAGGAAATTACAGCGACAAATACAATATAAACAATAAATGCTCGAGTGATAAATGCTAAATTGGATACTTTTTCAGGATTTGAACCTGAGACTTTCAGATTAGAGATCTGTCGCTCTACCAACTGAGCTACAAAGTAATGTAAGCAATTAATGTTAGAGAGCATTTATTGTGTTTTTAATATATATTATTTTTTCTAAAAAGAAATAATTTAAAATGTTTTTTTAGAAAGAAGATTTACTTGTAGTTTTTTATTAATCCATACATCATCTAGATTGTTAATATTATTACCCATATCAAAATAGCTCATAATTATAATTGCTTCATGAATATTTGGACAACTGTTTTTACGACTAATGATTAAATGATTATAAAGTTGATTATTAATTTGTTCTACAGTAAATATGATTTTAAAGTCTTGATATATTTCTATAATATGCTCCTGTGTTCTTTCAGGAGTCGTTATTAAACCCTCTTTTATAGCTAATAGATCATGTTCAGTTAAAATATTAGAACTTGCATAATTTTTAACTTCTTTAATTTTTGTTTTAGTTTTATTATCTATTTTAAAATCTTTTAAACACATAGTGTTTTATTATATCAAATGTTTATTGAAAGGTGCCAAAATTAATATATAAAAAACCAAATTCAAAATAGGAGGTGTTTTATGTTTGATTTACAAAATTTTATAAGATCTAAGAGTTTTGACGAAGAAACAAAATTTAAACTTTTTGAAATTTTTAGATTAGAAAATAAAGAACAAATTTTTGAAGAATTAATAAATTTTATTGAGTGTAATTGTTGTAATGATGATTGTAACGATATATACGATGATATTATTTCTTTTGAAAATAGAATAGGAGAATTAGAAAAAGAAATAAGTCTTTTTAAAGAAAAGATAAATCTTAAATCTTAAATCTTATTGTTTTTCTTTTGAATTAACCTTGTATTTTCAATCCATAATATTAAAATATAAGGTTTATTATTTTTATAAATATTCAGAGTTCTATCATAATTAGGTCCTTCATTTAATTCGATAATTATTTCATATTGTTCTTTATCTTCTTTTTGAGCATCTATTTGTATAATATAAAATGTTTCATTATTTTTTCTTACATTATAATATTTTATAGTTTTAAAAGAAAAAACTTCATTAGGTTCGTCAAAGAGTATAATTTTGTTTGATTCTATATATCCTATTTTTGTTGGTTTCATTTCTTTAATAAATTTATTGATATCTGTAATAGCTCCTCCAGTTGCTACAAGAGGACCTGTATAAACTGAACTCATTTCATTAGCTGAGTCTTCTAATTCAACTGAGTCGTAGATTTTGAGCATATTAGAGAAAACAGATAAAAAAAGAATAAAGAAACATAAAAAAGTTTTTTGTAACATATTTGTTCCTTTCTTTATTAAATAAAAATATCGATTAGATTTTTTAATCTGCCATTTTATTTTTTTCTTGTTTTTATAATAAGTTTTATAAAAAAGGAGAAATATGTATTATGAAAAAAATAACTAATTTTGAGATTCTTATTAATACTATAGTTAAAGAATCAAAAAAGAAAACTACGCCTAAAGAATTTGCTAAAGAGATAGGTGTTGATTTAACGTTAGATAAAGCTATAGATATGATGAAGAAATATTTAAAATCTTCAAATGTAGTTGAATCTAAGCTGGGACCTAAAACACGTAATCTTGCTGCTCTTGCTGCAATTTTAGCTGCAGGTTTTATAAACGTTATTCAAGCTCAAGGTGAACCTTTAACAGTTAAAACTCCTTTTGGAGTTAAAACTTATGAAGCAAAGGATTTAAAAAGATTGTCTAAAACAGATCCTAAAACTTTTGCAATTATAATTGAACAGGCAGCAAAACAGCAATCAAGTTATATTAATAAAGTTTTTGATAGAGCAAAAGGGTATAATGTTGACAATCCTATGAGTTCAGAATTTAAAACAGTTAAGAATACAGAGAATTTATCAGATGAGTTTGGTAATGAGGGTCGTTTAATTTCTTATGATGACGGTACTAAAGAACTTGAAGGTGATGTTCTTCATGGTGGTATAAGTTTTAGAAAAAAACTTGAACAACGTGGCGAAATAATGAAAGGTATGGGACCCTATGTTGAACAAAAATAGAGTTCGTAATACTATAGAACTCTATGATAACTAATGTCGAAATATTTGGCGTTGAAAAAACTATTGTTGCTTCAGGTTATCCCAAAGTTATTGATATAAAAGAAGCAACATATTCTTTAGATAGAGCAAAAAAACTGTCTTCATGTAAACATGGTACAGGACATGATAATTTTTTAAAGGGAATAATAGTACAAGCTGACATTACAGCTCCTCTTTATTGGTGGCCGCAGTTTCAAAGATACAACTTTGTTGACATTATTTCATCGCAAAGTAAAATGCATTGTTTACACAAATTTAAATTTGATGTTATGTGTAATGAATATGTAGATAAAAGAATTATAGAAATAGCAAAAGAGCATATAGCAAATTACAACAATAATAAAACAGATATGAACTTTATGTTAATGACATCAAATGTTCCTTCTGGATTTAAACTTGCAGCAAGAATAACTACAAATTGTTTGCAATTAAAAACTATATATCTTCAAAGAAAAAATCACAAACTTATTGAATGGAAAACTTTTTGTACTTGGATATGTTCACTTGAAATTTTTAAACAATTATTTTTCTAAAATAATTGTTTAAAAAGGCTTTCCCATTCACATCCTATTGATGTCCAATTTAGATTTTTTACAAAATTTTTGTTATGATAATATGAATATGTTTTATTAAAATAAGATTTTATTGTTTGCGTTAAATTTGTTGTTGTTATAGAAAAATTTTTAGAAACAATATTGGAAAGTATTTCTGATTTTCCGCATATTAGAGGCGTGCCAACAACTATAGCTTCTAAAGCTGATACGCAACATGTTTCAAGATTTTCGGGCAAAGGATTTGCTATACATACTGATGCTGTACAAAGTTCTTTTGCTAATTTTTTTGCGTTTAAACTTCCAAGAAAAAAAACATTTTTACTGTTTTCTAGCAAAGTTTCACAATATTTTTTATATTGTTTGTCTGTATAACCATATAGATTAAAAGACCCGCAACAGTAAAAATTGTATTTAGTTAATTCTTGCGCAGTTTTTAAAACTAATGATAAGCCTTTTGTTCTTGAAAACGAACCTATATATAAGATCTTGTTTTTCTCTGGGCACCAAGTACAATTAAAAAACTCGTTTCTTACACCATTATAAATGCCTATGATTTTATTAGTGTTATAGTGTTTGTTATAATAAGTTGCAGCTTCTGGACTTGGAGCAACAATTAAAGATGTTTTTAACAATGATTCAATTGGAAACCTAAAATCAAGTTCGTTAGGATGATTTTGTTGCCAGAATATAGTTTTACAATCAAATTTATATTCGATTAAAATCGTTGGGTTACCTGAAATAATTAAAATATCGGGATTAAATATTTTTATATGAATAATTACTTCAATATAACTTTGGAAAGGTATGTATTCGACTTTATCAAAATATTGTTGTTTTATTTGAGGAGCAATTACTTTTATAATATGTTTTTTTGAAAGCTCTTGTGCAAGACAAACAACGCTACTTTCAGTTCCCGCTAAACCCTTTTGTTCTAATATTAAGGGATTTAGTTCTTTTAATTCTGTTTCTCTAAATATAAGTATTTTCATTTTTATCAGATTATTTAGTGTATTGTAATATTAAAATATATAATTTGGTTTTAAAGGAGAAATAAAGAAAAATGAATAGTAAATTAAAATTTTTAACTGGTTATAATTCAGAATTAAAACCAGAAGAAGAATTTTTACAAAAACACTTTGATTATTCTGATATTGTCAAAATATCAGACACGCATTATAATTTAAAAGGTAAATTACTTTCTATATGGCAAAGTTTTTTGGTCGATGAAGAGTTTAAGCTTATAGAAGATATAGAAGAAAATAAACATCCTTTTAAAATAAAATCAAAGACAGATAGAATCATAATTGTAGAACTAGATAATAAACAGATTGCTCTTAATATAACTACTTTAATGAATCTTGCATTTAGAGAAGGTGCAAAAAAAATAATAGAGATTTTAAAAACTGTATAAACTAAGCCTTATTTTTTTTATTTTTTTTTGCAACTTTAATTTGTTCTATCTCTTTTTCTTTTTTTTTAATATCTTTATTTTGTTGTTCTATTGACTTAGAGTAAGAACATGATTCTAGTGATATAGGAATTTTTTTAATTATTTCTAGTATACCACAATCTATATGTCTTGTACATTTTGTAAAAGGACAATTCATTTTTAATCCTTAATTGTTGACCTTAATAGTTCTCCAGCAGCATTAAGACCACATTCAAATACATTACAATAATCTTCTTTAGGACATCCTTGTACAGAAAGGCAGATTTTTCTTACAAAGATTTCAGCTGTAGATTTTGAGAGATTTTGTAAAGCAATACAATTATTAATATCAACTATTACATTAGATTTTGGACAAATCAACATGTTTTTCATTTTTTCCTCTTTTGTTTACATTAATAATATCGAAATAATTATTATTATCTGCCTTAAATAAAACATATAAAAAACTTTTATTACAGTTTTTATATTTATTTAAAATAAATGAAACAAAATAAATCGCAGTATGATGCAAATGATGATCCTAACTCTGAACAATATTTATCGTTAAATTCAGCGCCTTGGTTAACAAAACATATAGCTTCATTACTTGCATTATTATCTCTTTTTTTAACTTTTATTTTGTTTTTTGTTTTAATTTTTGTCTCATTTGAAGAAACAAAAAAAGATGTTATAATTTATATTCTTGGCGTTTTATCAGCCATAGTTGCACAAGTTTTTCAATTTTATTTTGGTTCTTCAAAAGATTCTGAAGTTAAAAACAGAATGCTACACAAGCATGTAAGTAAGTCTTAATTTTTTCTTGTTTTTATATTATATTTCTTTTAAGACATAATAGTTTATTACATAAAAAGGAATGGCATTAATAATAATGAGCTTGAAAGAAAAAACAGAAAAACAGTTGACAACTGATTTAAATAAACTTTCGTCTATAGACGAAACGATTATAATGTCAATAATAAAAGAAGCACGTTATATATCCGAGTTTGATAAGATCGCAGATTTAAAAATGAATATAAAACAGACATGGATAAATTCGCAAAAAAATATTGATATGTTTTCAAAGAAAATGAAATTATGGTTAAACAATTATTTGACGAGAAATAAATCTCCTATAGATAGGAAAAACTTAAGAGAAGCTATTTTTGAAGCTACAGATAGTGAAGCAATATTAGGGTATAAAAATAACGAATGGGTTATAGTAAAAGCGCCTTCAAAAATTACAGTTTAATTATAAGACAATTTCTCTTAGGTATATCTTCAAATGTTAATGTTTTATTAAAAAATTTATTTGTTATATTTATAATTTGCTCTTCGTTATAAAAATCGAATGATAAATAGATTTCATTATTATTAGCTATAGGTTGTATTTTCCCAGACACTTGGAACGCAGGTGGAAGAAGTAGGTCAATATCAGATTTGTATTCTCTTCCATCCCAAATTAAAATAGGAATTGTAGGATTTATTTTATGTATTTTTTCAGCTGCACTTTGACCACGCATTCCATTAAATGTTTTCCCATACACATTCCATACATCCATATAAATACAAAGCTTTGTCAATTGATTTAGTTTTGTATACGCTATAATTTGTTCAAAATTGTATTCGAATTTAGTTGTTTTATTTATATTTAATTGTAATTGTGTGCATAATTCGGGAGAACCAGAAGTAAGAATATTCATAATTTCCTCCTTAATATTATGATATCAGATGCAATTTTAATTTTTGCCAAATTTAAAAAAATCATTGTTTAATTAATAAAATCGTTTTTTAAGCATATAATTACCAAATTAAAAAATAAAAAGTTGTTTTTTGTTGCTTATCTTGTGTTATAATTAAAATAAAATTATTTTCCTGCAAATCTAAATTCACTAAAAATTTTATTAATTCCTTCTAAATTTAAATTTAAAGCAGAAAAAACTGCTAAAAAGTAAAACAATAATTCATATTTCGATAAAAATATTTTAATGTTATTATTAGAAAATGAACATAAAAAGTTTAGTAATATAATAATACATTGAAATTATTAAACTAATTTATGAAAGTGTAGTGGCTTATACTTTAAAAAGACAATGTCTATGTTAAAAGCAAATAATTTTGATAATTCTCAATTCTTAATGAATTTAACTGTTTTAGTAGTTGATGATGACTTGAATCAACTTGAGATTTTAAAAGACTTCATAGGAGATCATGGAGGTCATTGTCTTGTTGCTGACTCTTTTTTAAAATCAATTGATTATATCGAAAGTTATCAATTTGATGTTGTAATTTGCGATATTTGTTTATCTGATAGTTATACAGGTTTTGATTTTGTCGATAAAGCAAGTGAAATTGATCCTGAACTTACTGTTATTTTATCTACAGCTTTTGATACTGATCAGTTTATAAAAACTATTATTAAAAAAAATATATATGCATTTTTAAACAAACCATATAAATTAATGGCATTAGGTTTATTATTGTTACAAGGTTCGAGGAATACAAGAAATTTAAGAAGAAATACGCATGTTTCTGAAAATCTTCGAACAAAAATTGTTTCAATAAAGAAAGAAAGCGATAAAATTTTCTTTAACACTTTAACGTCTTTAACTAATGCATTGGAACAAAAAGATGAATATACAAAAAACCATTCAGAAATGGTTGGATGTCTTTCAGAAAAAATATGTTTAGAATATACTAATGATAAGCATTTTACAGAAGATGTTTCTATTTCTGGTAGATTACATGATATAGGCAAAATAGGAATCAAAGATGAAATTTTATTTAAAAAAGAAAAGCTTACTTCTAAAGAATATGAAATAATTAAAAAACATCCTGAAATGTCATATAAAATTGTTCAACCTGTAGATACCGAGGGTAAAATTAGTTCTTATGTTCTTCATCATCATGAAAGATGGAATGGTGAGGGTTATCCACATAAATTAAAAGATAAATTTATTCCTTTGGGTGCAAGGATTCTTGCTGTAGCTGATACTTTTAATGCTTTAGTTTCAAGTAGACCTTATAGGAAAGCTCAAGACACAGAATATGCTTTAAACATTTTGTTTGATGGGAAATCTATCGAATTTGATCCTGAAATTGTAGATATCTTATATAAAATTGTTAAAACAAATAGAGTTCATTAATTTTATTACGTTTTTATTTTTGGCACATTTTTTTAAAACTTTTGTTATTCTTATAGCAAAGATAACATTTATTTAATATTAAACAGTATATTTAAATAAACAAATTAATGAAAGCGTAATATATTATGAGTAGAAAAATTTGGCTTAGTTTAGGTAAATCTTTACCTAAAACTACAAAAACAGCAATGGCAGCCATTAAAAAATCTGAGTTGTCATGGAATGTTATACATAAAGAAATTAAAATTGTAGGTGGAATTAAGATACCTGACAAAGTTGCTATTGTCAGAGAAGATACAGGCAATGTTCTTGGTGTTGTTAATTCTTCATATAAAAGTATACAAAATTATAATGTTTTCGCTTTTTTAGATAAATTTGTTCAATCTGGTAATGCTTCATATTATGCTGCTGGATACATAGGAAAAGGTGAAAAGATTTGGTTAATTTTAAAACTTAATGACGAAATAGTTCTTTCAAATAATGATATTATTGAAAAACACATACTTTTTTCTAATGCGCATGATGGTCGAGGCGCTATAAGAGCTTATTTCTTGCCTTTAAGAAAGTCTTCACAAACTCTTTTAAATATTTATTTTGGTAAAAGAGTTGAACAGGGAATACAAATGAGACATATAGGAAAAATAGAGCAACGTATGTCTGAAGCTAAAAATATTTTTGATCTTTCAGAACAATATTACAAAAAATTTCAAGATAACATAGAAACAATTTATAATTCTTATTTAACTAATGCAAAAACTGAAATGTTTTTAGAATCTTGTTTTCAAACATATAGTATAAATTCTACAAGAACTCAGAATACGTTAAATAAAATAAAAGAATTTTATAAACAAGAAACACATGCTTTTAAGAATGCAAATTCAGCATGGGCATGGTTCAATTCTGTTGTAGATTATATTGATTATAACAGACTGTCAAAAGGAAAAGACAATATTGATAGAACTTCTAATCATCTTGAATCTTTATTTTGGGGTTCGGGACTTTTACTTAAACAAAAAGCTTGGGAAGCTATTTCAACGATTATAAAAATATGAAAAATTATTATTATACAGACAAATTAGGGAATTTAAAAAAGTTTGTTTTTTGCACAAGAGGTTGTTCAGAGACTTATAAACAAGAAGATGTAGGAATTTCGATTTTTAAAGCAGAAAAACTATACTTATGTTATAAATGTATAAGAGATCTAGGGTTAGATCAAAAAATATTTTTACAGGAAAAAGTTTGTGATTATGAAAAAATTATTTCAGAGCAAAACGAAGATGATTTTGAAACAAGAAATAATATAACGCATGATGTTGTAGAAAACGATATAGAAGAAGAGACAATAGAAAACGATATAGAAGAAGAGACAATAGAAAACGATATAGAAGAAGAGACAACAAAAAATAATATTAATGAAATATTAGAAACTAAGAAAAAAAATAAGAGTGATACTATAAAAACTAAAAACATTATAAATAATATTGAAGAACAAACAAATTTTTATGCAATTGTTATCAAATGTAAAGATAACACATATTATTGTGGTACAACTTCGAATATTGAAAAATCTATTAAATACCATAATAATGGTTCTATGTCGGCATATACTAAACCAAAATTCAGAAGACCCGTAACATTAGTAGAATATAAGAACGCTTCTTCTTTAGAAGAATCTAAAAATATAAAAGAAAAATTTAAACTTATTTATAAATGTCAAGAGAATTAAATGTTATGTGAAAATTGTTCAAATTTTTTATCTATTCTGGATTTAAATAGCGTAGAATGGGATAATGAAGTTGAAGAGTTTATTTTTATTTGTCCCTTTTGTCAAAAAGAGTCTAAATTAGTATCATTTTTGTTCGAACAAGGTCATATTAATATTCATTATTTAGAATTAATTGCTTTAGATACTGAAGAACTTAATCAAGAAAAATATTTAGACTATATTCCTGATTTACAAAAAGATTTTTTGATTTCACACTTGTCTTCTTGTTCTTTATGCTCATATAAATTAGAAACAATGAGACTTAATAAGATTTATCAAAAATTTGAATTTAATGAGAATAGTTATACTTTTTTTATGTCTAAGGCTAAATCTGTATCTAAAACTTTAGATCAATTTGATATTAAAATCGTAAATAATACTATTGAAAGTTTTTTATATAATAACACAAAATATTATTTGTTTCAAAAAAATTTGATTTATTATAAAAATATAGATAATTCATTTTATTCATGTTATTTTATTGAATTAAACAAATATATTATTGGTATGGTTTCTTTTATTAAATCAAAAAAAATAATTTTATTAGATAAGATTTGGCTTAAACCCAAAGAAATAATTTTAAAAGAAAAAAAAATTATTAACAACTTAAAATGCTCTGATATAAAAATCTTATTTGGGTTGACTAATAAATAAGAATTATTTTCTATAGTTTTTATAGCATTCTTCTTTTAAACTTTTAAATATGGTTTTTAAGGAGGAAAAAATGGGTTTATTAAAACAGAAAGTGATTTTTGATGCAGGCGTGTCAAATCCTAAAAATGATTATGAAATTAACGATCAAACTGGACGTTTAACAAGTGCACCTAAAAGTCCTTATGCTATTACAGAAACAATTAATATTGCTTTTACTTACAACTATGGTGTTCTTGGACCTAACTCAAAAAATCTTAATATTGCAGATGGGGAAAGACGCCCAGGAACTGCAGGATGAATGTTTTAATAACTGATCCAATAACAATTTCTATTAGTTCTGCAAAATTAATTGTTGAAGATAATAATAGGGGAACAATAGAATTTGTTATTTTAGACCAACCTGCACGTATTAACATTGAATCATCTAAATACACTTATGATATAGATATAAATGTAGATGATAGAGTACAATTAAAAGAATCTTTTAGTTCTTTTAATGTTGGGTCTAAGGGTGTAGTGAAAGAAATTATACCTGATAATACTGAAGATAGAGCAAAAGTTTTATTTGACGAAATTATGCCAGATCAAGATATAGATTTAATAAATGTTTCTATAAATATGACAAGACCTAAAATTTTAATCGAATTACCTTTGAAGATACTAGAAAAAATATGACAAACTTAAAAAAAATAGTTGACGAAATAAACGATTTAAATAAAACAAACTTTGAATCATTTATTTCTGAACAAATTTTGTCAGCTAAATCTAGTTTTAATAACGAACCTTGTTTTTCTTTTTACAATAAAGATTTTACTATTGACGTTTGGAAACATAATGATGATTTTGATGTAATAAAATCTATTATTTCAAGTTCTAAAAAACAAACAAATAAAGATTTTAAAAAAAAGATGAAGAAAGAAGACGTTATTAAAACGATACAAAAAGTGATTGATGAAATTTTAGATTAACAAAGTAAATGAAATTAAGAACAAATTATATACTTGAACATAGTAGAGTTCAAGGACCTGGCGATAGATATACAATTTGGGTTCAAGGGTGTAGTATAAGGTGTCAAGATTGTAATAATAAAGACACTTGGGATTTCAATTCAGGTAAGTTTTTCGAAGTAGATTTTCTCACAGATAATATTATTAAGTCTAATGTCGATGGTGTTACATTAACTGGTGGCGAACCTCTTGACCAGTTCGAGTCTGTATTAAAATTAGCAAAAAATATTTTTCAATATAAAAACATTTTTTTGTGCTCTGGTTATTATTTTCCTATAATACAAACTAAATTCAAAGAAATTTTAAATTTTGTTGATATTGTTTGTTCTGGTCCTTTTAATTCTTCGTGTATTTGTACAAATGCTCAATGGAAGGGTTCTGATAATCAACAAATAGATTATTTGACAAAAAGAGGTGAGCTTGTAAAAACAATTCCTATAAATAAAAGAGAATATAGAATAAACAAGCACACAGGTGAAACTATTATCACTGGTTTTAGTATGTAGTAAATTATAGTTTTTCTAAAATGTTTATTTAATAAGTTTGTTTATGGAGATTACTGAAGTTCGTATAAAAATTTCTAAAGATTCTAGAATTAAAGCTTTTGTAAGCGTGACTTTTGATAATGTTCTTGTTGTTCATGGAATAAAAATTTTAGATGGCGAAAAAGGAATTTTTATAGCAATGCCTTCTAAACGTGTAGAAACAAAATTTAAAGACTTAGTACATCCTATAAATACAGATTTTAGGAAAACTATTCAAGATAGAATTTTATTAGAGTATGGAAAAATATCAAAGGAGAAAATATGTCTAATGAATTATTAATTTTTTCAAAACAGATACGAAATGCTGCAAAGAAGTTAATTGAAGATAATACTAAAGATAAAGACGAAAATGAAATTAGAATAAATAAAGAATTACAACTTTATACGACTTTTATTAGAAAATTTCTTTCTGTAAAAGGTAATAATGAAATTTTTTCTAAATTAACACCTTTATTCGAAAACCCAAGACTTAAAAAACCAAGAAATGCAATTCTCTTAATGCTTGAGAAAAATGAAACTCAACCTATTGAAAAAAGCACTCCTGAATTAATAATGGATCTTAGAAGATTACTGCTCAGATATGGTAATTTATCTAATAGATATCCTGCTATTAAACTTTTAAAAGAAATTCTTAATTATGGTGTTGTAAATGGAGTTCCCGCTTTTAAACGTCTTTTATCTATAAGACGTAGACTCTATACGACGTTTAATTCACAAGCAGAAGAAAAAAATGAAAAATGATAAAATTATAAACGAGATTATAAGGCAGTCTAATTATAATTTTAAAGAATTAGAATCTGATTGATAGTTTAAAAATTTTTGATTATTAATTTCACTCTTAAGTTATTTTTAAATATAATAAAATAACTTAGGAGTTTTTTGTCATGTCTGAAGAATTTAAAAATGTATATTGTCCCGAATGTAATAGTCCTATGCAAAAACGAAATGGAAGAAGAGGTGAGTTTTATGGGTGTAAAAATTTCTTTATAACAGGTTGCACAGGAACAAGAACAGTAAAAGATGTAGAGCTTTATGATAAAGAAGTTGAACAACAATTTGATAACTTAGAACAACTTGACAAAAATAAAAATTGTAAAAACATAGAACTTATACCTACATTAAAATTTCCTCTTTTGTCTTTTAAATTTCAAACTTTTAATCCAGTACAGTCTGAAGTTTTTAAATATTATGATCAAGATATAAATTGTGTTGTTGCAGCTACAACATCAGCTGGAAAAACTACTGTAGCTGAAATGTTTATGTCTCATTCTATTGCTCAAGGTAAGAAAGCTATTTTTCTTTCACCCTTAAAAGCAGTTTCACAAGAAAAATATGAAGATTGGACATGTGAAGATCATGCTTGGAGTAAACTTAATGTAAGTATTGTTACAGGAGATTATCAACTTACAGACAAACGGGTTGAAGAACTTAATCAAGCAAATATTATTATTATGACTTGCGAAATGCTTGACTCTAGAACAAGAAGAATAGCTATTGAAAAAAATAGTTGGCTTTTAGAAGCAGGAACTATTGTCCAAGATGAATCACACAGCATTGGTCAAATAGGTAGAGGAGACAAAATCGAATCAGCAATGATGAGGTTTTCAAAACAAAACCCTGCATGCAGAATAATATTTCTTTCAGCGACAATGCCCAATGTAAATGAAATCTCAAAATGGTTAACAATGTTAAATAATAAAAAATCTGAACTTATAAATTCAGATTATAGACCTTGTCAATTAGATATACATTATGAAATGTATGATGATTATGGCAAATATCAAAATGTAGAAAATAATAAAATAGAAAGAGTAGTAGAATTAACACAAAAATATAAAGATGATAAAACTATTGTTTTTGTACATTCTAAAGCTATTGGTAGGAAAATTTATCAAGCATTAAAAGACATAAAAGAAAACGTAGAAATTCATAATTCTGAATTAAACTTAAAAGATCGTATTAAAGTCACTAAAGAATTCAGGGAAAAAGGAAAGCTTAGAATAATTGTTGCAACAAGTACTTTAGCTTTAGGAATTAACCTTCCTGCAAGAAGAGTTATCGTAACTGGAGTACATAGAGGAATACAAGAAGTTGAGCCTTTAGATATTGTTCAAATGTGTGGAAGATCAGGAAGAGTTGGTTTAGATCCCAAAGGTGATGCACATGTATTGCTTCCTCAAAGAAAATTTAATCATTATAAATCTTGGTGTAAAAATATTCCTTCTATAAAATCTACAATTAATAATCAGGATGTTCTTGCATTTCATATTATTTCTGAAATATCTGAGGGCGAAATTTATAATGTGCAGACTTTAGTTGATTGGTATAATAGAAGTTTAGCAGCTTTTCAAAGCAATTTTTTAGACAGAGTTGATGCAGAAAACTTATTAATAAAACTTAATAAAATAAAAGTTATAGAAAAAAAAGACGACAGGTATATTGTTACAAAATTAGGAAAAGTAGCAGCATATCTTTATTATAGTCCTTATTCTATTTCAAGTTGGTATTTTAATTTTAATAAAATTTTTTCTGATAATAATTTAGACGATTATTCTATAAGTTGGGCTTTGGCAAATATACCAGATAATAATAGTAGTTTTATAGGAAAAGAATTGAATGATATTGTTCAAACATTTATTAATGTTTGTAATTGTAAAAAATATATTATTTCAAATTCTTGTGCTTCTGTTGGTATTGTTTTTCATAGTTGTTTAAATTATTCTGAAGAAATTGGTGCGCATTTAAAATCTCAAGTCAAGTTTGATTCTGAGAGGATGTGTACAGCTTTAGAAATGATAGACAAAATGTATGCACATTGGAATAAATCAGATTTTTGGAAAAGATTGCAAATGCGAATTGAATACGAAATATCTGAAAAACACACTGAGTTATGCACGTTAAAAGGTATTGGTGGTATTAGAGTAAGGAAACTTTTTGATATGGGTATACAAAATATTAATGATTTTAAACAAAAATCTTCTGTATCAAAAGAAGTCTTAGGAGATTTTCTTTATCAGAAAATTTTAGTAGATAATAATTTATATTGCTAAGATCAGACAGATACCTCTTCTTCAATTACGTTTTTATAATTAATAGTACACCATAAAAACAAAAACAAATATGATAGCCAATGTTTTAGATATATATGTTTTTATTTAAAAATTATTAACAAAAAAGACTTGTTTTTTTACTGTTTTTATTCTAAATATTAAATTATATAAAATTATTTGTATATTGTAGTTTGTAAAAATAATAATTAAATATTTAAGAAAGTTTAATATGGGAAATGAAAAATTAATAGAAAAAAAAGAAAGTTTTAAAACAGCATTATTATTTATAGAAAATATTATTGAAGGTCAAGAGATAGATAGATTTAAATTTACTCCAAAAGAATTACAATCTTTAAGTTTTATTCAAGAGCTCCTGTCAATTCATATCAACGAATTTGAAAAATTTTAACTTATTTTTGATGCTAATTATAATTAGAACTACTAATTCTAAGGAGATTTGTTAATAATGACATTATACACTTCGCATTGTCCTAAATGCAAAATCTTAGAAAGAATATTAATAGATAAAAAAGTTGATTTTATTAAAGAAGATAATGAACGTATTTATTTGCCTATTGCAGAAAGTAATAATATTATGTCAATGCCTTTTGCAGAGATTTCTGGGAATATTTTGAATACGAAAGAATTACAAACATATATTACGTCAATCTGAAGGAGACAACATGTATTTTAAAACAACTTATGATGAGGCATTTGACGATTTGTATATGCATTTAAAATCAAAATATTCTTCGAAACTTTTTGATTTAGATGGTATTGGAAAACAATTAGATATGTCTTTATTTAGTAAAAAATTTTTTTCTTCTAAAGTTACTGCTGATGCAAGTATAGATGCTAATGCAAATGTAGATGATATTAGTGTTATTGCATATAATATTGAACTACCCAAACCGTATTTCAAGATTAATAGTTATTATGTTCTTTGGAAAGAACTTAAAACATTGTATGGTCATGAAGTTGCAAATGATATTATTGAAATGCAATTGTCTGGTGATATATATATACATGACTTTCATGGTATAGGTGCAGGTCTCCCATATTGCTTTAATTATAGTACTTATGATATTCATATCAAAGGTTTACCTATGATAAAGAAAGTAAAGTCATTACCTTCTAAATATCTATATTCTTTTAAATCTCAGTTGGAACAATTTACGACTATAGCTTCAAATTCTACTTTAGGTGCAACTGGTTTGTCTGATGTTTTAGTGATAATGAGTTTTTATGTTAAAAAAATTTTTAATAGTGGTCATGATGCAGGTTTTTATTTTGATGGATGGTTTTCAGATGAAGAAAAAGATAAAATACAAAATGACCTCATTCTTCTTAATAAACTTGACAAAGATTCAGAAAAAGAAGTAGAAATAATGACAAATCGAATTAATGAAAAGTTAAATAAAACAATACCTAAACATGAAATTTGGTTTAAAGAAAATGTTTATCGATATGTAAAAGAGAATTTAGTATCATTTGTTTATACTATAAATCAACCTATGAGAGCAAATCAAAGTCCTTTTACAAATATAAGTATTTATGACAAGTTTTTTTTAGAACAACTTTCTGAAGATTATATATTTTCAGATGGTTCTAGTTCTGATATAAACATAGTTAACACTTTACAAGACATTTATTTGTCAGTAATTAATAAAGAAATGGAAAGAACGCCCTTAACATTTCCTATAACTACAGCATGTTTTTCTATTGATAAAGAGCATAATATCTTAGATGAAGAGTTTTTAAAATTTATATCAGAGAAAAACCAGAAATTTGGTTTTATTAATATGTATTGTGGAGAAAGTTCTACATTGTCTTCTTGTTGTCGTTTACGTTCTTCAAAAAACAATGAATATTTTAATTCTTTTGGCAGTGGTTCTAGTAAAATTGGGAGTTTGGGCGTATGTTCTATCAATTTTCCGAGACTAGCTATTAAACACTGTAAAAGTATTGATGAGTTTATTGATGATCTTAAGACTAAGGTAGATGTTTGTGCTAAAGTTAATAATGCAAAAAGAAAAATAGTCGAAAAACGAATTAAAAACGGTAATGAACCTTTATATTCGTTGGGTTTTATGGAACTATCAAAACAATATTCTACTGTTGGTGTTAATGGTTTTAATGAATGTATTGAATTATTAGGTGAAAGTATTCTTGAAGAAAAAGGTCAGAAACTAGCATTACAAATCCTTGACACTATTAATGATATGAACGATAAATTTCAGAAACAGTATAATTCTCCCCATAATTGCGAACAAGTACCAGCAGAAAACATGGGAATAAAAATGGCAGACAAAGACAAATTACTTGGTTTTCAAGAAAAATACGATATTTATAGTAATCAATTTATTCCATTGACAACTAATGCTGATATGTTAGACAGGATAAAGTTACAAGGGTTACTTGATAGTCATTTTTCTGGTGGATCTATTTGCCATTTAAACGTTGATATGCAAATTGATGACTCTAAAAATATTGCTGACTTGATTAGACTTACTGCAAAAAAAGGTGTTGTATATTTTTCTATTAATTATGTGTTAGCTGAATGCAAAAATGGTCATATGTCAGTTTCAAATGAAGATATTTGTGTAATATGTGGTGACGAAATCATAGATAAGTATACTAGAGTTGTCGGGTTTGTTACAAATATAAAAAATTGGCATAAAACAAGAAGAGAAAAAGATTTTCCAAATAGACAGTTTTATAATAATATCAAAATGATCAAAACAAAATAATTAATGAATATACTTGCAACACAATATTCTTTACCTACAAGATCCTTTGAAGTATATATTTCTGGGTGTAAGGGTAATCCTCATTGTAGCGGGTGTCATAGTAAAGAATCTTGGGATTTTGATCAAGGAGAAAAATTTGATATTTTTTTTAAACAAAAAATTCATAAAAAAATAAAAGATTTTTCTGAAATAATAGATTCTGTGTGGATATTAGGAGGTGAACCATTAGACAATGATATAAATCAAGTTTATGATTTATCTTTGTCTATTCATTCTACTTTTTCAGATTCTAATAAAAAATTATGGTTGTTTACTCGTTATGAAATCAACGAAGTAGAATTAATATTGAAAAAAAGAATGTATTTGTTTGATTATATAAAATGTGGAAGATATATAAAAGAATTATCAACTAATAATAATATACAATATAATATTAAATTGGTGTCTAGTAATCAATATATAAAAAAAATTAAATAAAGGAATTAATTATGGGTTTAGAACTAAAAGTTAAAAAGCTTTTTAATGACGCAAAATTACCAGTTCGTGCAAATCCTACAGATTCTGGTGCTGATGTTTTTGTTTATTCTTTCGAAAAAATGTTTCCTGGGGGTAATAATAGTCACTATATAGAAAAATCTAACTCTATAGTATTATATCCAAATAATCGTGTCCTTATTAACACTGGTTTATCTGTAACTGTAGGACCAGGATATGAAATACAAGTTAGACCTAGAAGTGGTAATGCTTTAAATAAGGGATTGATTGTAGTAAATAGTCCTGGAACTATAGATGAGAGTTATAGAGGTATGTTGGGCGTTATTGTTGCCAATATAGGTCAAGAAGCTCAAGAAATAAAAGTGGGAGATAAAATAGCTCAACTCGTAGTTTCTCAAGTATGTTTATTGTCAATTAAAGAAGTAAACACGTTAGATAATACAGAAAGAGGAAATAATGGGTTTGG